>JBEIDF010000005.1:0-47406 GCA_040383605.1 Lewinellaceae bacterium | reverse complement strand
CGTACACGAAGGCCCTCAGTCAATCAGCCCGAATCCAGGCGCCGATACACCGTTTATGCCTGGTATGGTCACTTCGGTCGAACCCGGCATCTACCGTCCGGGTAAACACGGCGTGCGCCTCGAAAATCTGGTGCTGTGCGTGCAGGCGGAGGAGACCGAGTTCGGCGAATTTCTTCGCTTTGAATCGCTAACCCTGGCGCCGCTTTTTACCAATCTGGTGGATAAATCCCTGCTCAACCCCGAGGAACGGCGCTGGCTCCGGGACTACAACCGGCTCGTGCTGCGAAAAATCGGCCGTTTTTTGAGCCCAGTAGAAAAGGAATGGCTGAAAAAAGGAACTGGGGAGTGAGGATTTCGGATTTGAATCATGAAAGGGTATTTCTTGAACAAATCGGCTAATCCTTAACCCGCAATCTAATCCACAATCCGCAATTTTTATGGTCAATTTAATTTCCGATACCGTTACCAAGCCGACTGCCGGCATGTTGCGCGCCATGTGGTCTGCGGAAGTAGGCGACGACGTATTCCGCGACGACCCGACCGTGAATGCACTGGAGGCAAAATGCGCTGCCCTGTTTGGGCATGAAGCCGCTTTGTTTTGTCCATCCGGTACAATGACCAATCAGATTGCGCTGAAAGTGCATACACGTCCGCTGGACGAAGTAATTTGCGATGAAAACAGCCATATTTATCAATACGAGGTGGGTGGCTATGCCTTCAACTCTGGAATAGGCATTCAATTGCTACAAGGGCGTCATGGGATATTGGACGCCGGGACGATCGCGGCTGCCGTGCGGCCGCCCTACGACTGGCTGCCGCGGAGCACCCTGGTTGTGCTGGAAAACACGTGCAACAAAGGGGGCGGTAGTTACTATTCGCTCGATAATTTTCGGGAAATCCGACGGGTTTGCCGCGAAAAAGGGCTGGCCTTACACCTTGACGGCGCGCGGATATTCAATGCGCTGGTAGAAACCGGCGATACACCCGAATCCGTTGGCCGCGAAATGGACAGCATCTCAGTTTGTTTATCCAAGGGCCTCGGTGCGCCGGTTGGTTCTGTACTAATTGGCAGTAAACCCTTTATTGCAGAGGCCAGGCGGGTGCGCAAGGCGCTGGGCGGCGGGATGCGGCAGGCTGGTTACCTGGCTGCGGCGGGAATTTACGCGCTGGATCACCACGTTGAGCGCCTCCGGGAAGATCATCTGCACGCGCGCATGCTCGCCGAGACCCTGTCGGTGCAAGGCTGGGTAACCGGCATCCGACCGGTGCTGACGAATATTGTGATTTTCGATCTGGCTGCTCATTTGTCAGTGGCGGACTTTTTGAAATATTTAGCGGCAAATAACATACTGGCCACTGCATTTGGCCCGCAGACTGTTCGCTTCGTCACCCACCTGGATGTGCAGCCGGGAATGATTGCCGAGGTGCAAAAAGTCCTGCACGCCTTCGGTCAGAAAGGCGCCTCTTCAAAATCCGGGTAGAGCAGGGTTTCCGGGTCGTAGAGCGCGCGCCAGTCGCGCACTGCCAGCCGCTCCAGCGGATACCAATTCCCCCACCAGTCGAAATACTCCAAATTGTTAAAATTCAGTTTGTAGTCAAATTCGCTGGCCCTGTCATAGACAAAGCCCGGGTAGTAATATTCCTTTCCCAGTTCGATCGCGAGTTGTAGTTCCAGCAGCATCGTAAACGTACCCAAACTCCGGTCGGACCAGTTTGGATTGTAAAAGCAGTAGTTCCCTGCCATGCTTTTTTCACCCAGATGGAAAAAACTGGAGGCGATGTATTGATTGCCATCGTACACATCGAGCAGCATACCCGTGCTGGGCATCACATGACTGGAATCGCTGAAAAAGCTGTACGCGGTGGCCGGCCGGTTGTGACTGAAGCGCTCGGCGTGCATCGTGAAAGTCTCCAAATGCTCCGGCCGGAGTGTTATCGGGCATCGTTCCACCCGCAAGTCGGCGTTTTGGCGGAGACATTTCCGCTGGCTTTTTGAGAATTTAAAGTCCTTCAGCCGAATCCGAAGGATAATTATCCGACAAGGTTTGTTGCGCCAGGTCAGATAATTTTTGCGAAAAAGGAAATCAGACCAATAGCACCACCCGTCTTCGCAAAAATAATCGAAAACCTTCGGATGAAATGGCTCCATAAACACATAATCCTCCACTAAATTCGCGTTGAAGGAGATGTCTTTAAAAATTGGTATCTGTTGCGGGTGTATCATGCCTCAAAACAATAAGTGTTGCTACCTTTGCGCGGCCTGAGTCAGGCTCCGGTTTGTTTTTTGTTCCACTTCAGAAGCAAACGGTCAGTTATTCGCACAAGCAGTCAAACTTTTTTTTCCTAAATCCGTTGCAAATATATGGCTAATAAAGTTTTAATTATCGGTGCAGGCGGCGTAGGCCGCGTGGTTGCTTTCAAATGCGCTCAACATCGCGGTGTCTTTGGCGAGATCATGCTGGCCAGCCGTACCAAAAAAAAATGCGACCTGATCGCCGCCGCGATCCACAAGGCGTATGGCGGTCGTAAAATTAAAACGGCAAAACTAGATGCCGATCACGTTGACCAAACCGTCAGCTTAATAAATAAGTTCCAACCCGATCTCGTAATAAACGTCGCGCTGCCGTATCAAGACCTCGCGATCATGGATGCATGCCTCGAAACCGGCGTTCATTACATGGATACGGCCAATTACGAGCCCAAAGAGGTGGCCAAATTCGAATACTCCTGGCAGTGGGCTTATCAGGAACGCTTCCAGAAAAAAGGCCTCATGGCGCTGCTGGGCTGCGGTTTTGACCCCGGCGTGACCAGCGTGTTTACCGCGTATGCGGCCAAGCACTATTTCGATGAACTGCACTACCTGGATATCGTGGACGCCAATGCCGGCTCTCATGGCAAAGCTTTTGCCACCAATTTCAATCCTGAAATCAATATCCGCGAAGTAACGCAGCGCGGAAAATATTGGGAAAACGGCCAGTGGGTGGAAACAGAACCACACGAAATCTGGAAAGATATTAGCTACCCGGAAATCGGTCCCAAGCGGTCTTACCTGATCTTTCACGAAGAACTTGAGAGCTTAGTTAAAAATTTTCCAACGCTCAAACGGGCCAGGTTCTGGATGACCTTCAGCGAACAGTACCTCACGCACCTGCGCGTGATCCAAAATATCGGTATGGCCGGCATCGAACCTATCCGCTATAAAGGGGTGGATATCGTCCCGCTTCAATTCCTGAAAGCCGTATTGCCCGCTCCGGAAGAGCTCGGCGAAAACTACACGGGCTTCACCTCTATCGGCTGCCGGATCAAAGGCCTGAAAAATGGTCAGGAACAAACTTATTATGTCTGGAATAATTGCGGCCACCAGGACGCCTATCGCGAGACAGGAACCCAGGCCGTCAGCTATACCACCGGCGTGCCCGCGATGATCGGCGCGCGCATGATACTGGAAGGAAAATGGGGCGGCAAGGGCGTGTTCAATGTCGAAGAATTAAATCCCGATCCATTCATGGAACGACTCAATTTAGACGGACTGCCGTGGCATGAAAAACTCGGCATCCCCTTGGAAATGGACTAAGAGGATGTCTAAAATTATATTTCTCGCTAAGAGGATGCCTAATCTGAACAAAATATGCGAATACTACTGGTTGAAGACGAAGAAAGCATCCGGGATGCGGTGCGATTAAACCTCGAACTCGAAGGCTATGAAGTCGTTTCTACCGGAAACGGACGAAAAGCCCTCGAGTTCGTTCAAGGGCAACATTTCGATTTGTTGCTTTTGGATGTTATGCTCCCCGATGTGGACGGATTCACCATCACGGAACAGGTTCGCCTGTCCAATAACGACGTGCCCATCCTGATCCTGACGGCAAAGGATATGGCACAGGATCGTGTTGCCGGACTGAAAAAAGGCGCTGATGACTACCTCACCAAGCCCTTTAACCTGGAGGAACTGCTGCTTCGAGTCAATAAACTGGTGCGCCGTAGCCAACGGGTGAAAGGCGAGGCCCCCGAATTGTTTGAGTTCGGCAATAATAAGGTCAATTTTAGCACTTTTGAAGCCACTACCTGGCGTGGAGAAGAAATTACGCTGACGAAAAAGGAGGCGATGCTGCTCAAATTGCTGGTTGAACGGAAAAACGAAGTGGTCAGCCGCAATCAAATTCTGCAGGCTGTATGGGGATACGATGTCTTTCCGAGCACCCGTACAATCGATAATTTTATCCTTGCCTTCCGCAAATATTTTGAAGACGACCCCAAACACCCGCATTTTTTTCATTCTATCCGCGGGATAGGGTATAAGTTTGTCCTTTAATTATGGACTTTGGCAAACTGCCTTCGGTGGATTTTGTCGATTTTTCTTTTCCGCCGGAGCATCCGGAAAATGCCGAAACACTGCGCCATTTTCCGCCTGTTAACCGACCGCGCATATACATAGGCGCGACCGGCTACCACCAGAAGTCCTGGGTCGGCAAATGGTACCCAACCGGCACGCGGGATCGGGAGATGCTGACCCAGTACGGCCGGCAGTTCAGCACCATGGAGCACAACGCCACGCATTACCGCCTTCCGGATGCCGCTTCCGTAGCGCGCTGGCGAGAAGAGACGCCTGCTGACTTTCGGTTTTGTCCTAAAATTCCTCAGGTGATCAGCCACGCGCGCGATTTGGGTGCTTCCAATCGCTTACTGGACACTTTTTGCGATGCAATCGGGGAGTTAGGTGACCGCCTTGGTTGCACTTTTCTGCAACTTCCTCCCCACTTTTCCCTAGATCAACTTCCGCTGCTGGAACGTTTTTTAGATCGCTGGCCTGCTGCCTTTCCGCTGGCGGTCGAGGTGCGCCACCCTGCTTTTTTTATGCCGGACCTTGACTCGGAACTCTATTTTCAGATGCTGACGCAGCGCCGGGTGGCGGCTGTTATTACGGATGTGGCCGGCCGGCGTGATGTTTGCCATTTGCGCATTACAGCGCCGGTTAGCATGGTACGGTTTGTCGGAAACGGCCTGCATCCGTCCGATTTTACGCGCGTGCGTGCCTGGGCCGACCGCATGAAGCCCTGGATGACCGGCGGTTTGCGGGAATTGTACTTTTTTACCCACGAACCGGACAACCTGCTTTCGCCCGAACTGGCTCGATTCGCCGCCGAGGTCTTCTCTGCAGCCATGCCCGCTGTTTGGCTGCGCGGTCCATCGGAAATTGTGCCGCCCCCGCAACAGGGAGATTTGTTTGCACAATAATTTAACGTCCTTTTTTCGTTTTCCAGCGCAACTTGCCGCATTTTTGCAGATCAAGAACACCGCGCCAATATGGTTTTGCTCCCTACCGTACACCGGGATATTTCCTGGCTTTCATTTAATTATCGGGTCTTGCAGGAGGCCAAAGATCCCGCTGTGCCGCTGCTCGAACGACTGAAATTTTTGGCTATCTATTCCTCCAATCTCGACGAGTTTTTCCGGATTCGTGTGGCCAGTATCCGCAATTTAAAACGTGTTGGTAAAAAGACCAAGGCGGAACTCGATTTTGACCCCCGGGAATTGTTGAAAGAGATTTACCACATCGTTAATTTACAACAGGAGGAATTCTCCGCCATTTTCCTGAACCAGATCGTTCCGGAACTCAAAGTGCACCAAATATTCATTTTGCGGCGCATGGATTTGAATGCGGAGCAGCGGCAATTCGTGGAAAATTATTTTCACAATAATCTCCTGCCCTTTGTGATGCCCGTATTGCTGGTGAAACGCCGCATTCGACCTTTTTTGGCCAACGCGCACCTTTACCTCGCCGTGCACCTGCGGCCGCGCAAAAAACCGGATAGTGAGAGCGAATACGCGCTGGTAAAAATTCCCTCCGATCAGTTGCCGCGATTTGTCGAGCTGCCTTCTTCGGGCAACCGAAAAGACCTGATACTGCTCGACGATATTGTTCGACATTCTGCGCCTTGGCTTTTTCCGGGGTATGAGATTCAGGATACTTATTCAATTAAGCTGACCAGGGATGCCGAACTATATATTGACGATGAATTTTCCGGCGATCTGGTGCAAAAAATAAAGGGCAGCCTGCAAAAACGACAGGTCGGCCCGGCCAGCCGCTTTGTCTATGACCGCGAAATGCCCGGCCACCTGTTGGAATACCTCAAAGATACGTTTGACCTCGGAAAGTACGACATGCTGCCGGAGGGCCGCTACCACAACAATTTTGATTTTTTTAAATTCCCGGACTTTGGATTCCAGCACCTGAAAAACAAACCGCTGGAACCACTTCCGCATCCGGTGCTGCACAAATCCGATCATATATTCGACAGTATCCGCCAAAAAGACCGGATGCTGCACGTGCCTTACCAATCTTACCAATCTGTGCTGCATTTTTTCGAGCAGGCCGCTAAGGATCCTAATGTCACGCATATAAAAGTCATCCAATATCGGGTTGCAAAAAACAGCCGGATCATGCAGACGCTGATGCACGCCGTACAAAATGGCAAACAAGTGTCAGTATTCGTCGAAATCAAGGCGCGGTTTGATGAAGCAGCGAATTTGGATTGGGGAGAGAAACTGGAAAAGGCCGGCGTGCGGGTGTATTACTCCTTTCCGGGCGTAAAAGTGCACTCCAAACTCGCCCTCGTTCGACGCGCGGAAGGAAAAACGACGCGCCTGTACGCCTATTTGAGCACCGGTAATTTCCACGAGGATACAGCCAAGGTGTATGGCGATTTTGGACTGTTTACCGCAGATCCCCGGATGACGGCCGAAGTCAGTATGGTGTTTGCTTATCTTGAAAATGTAAAACCGCCGAAAGAGGCGTTTCAGCATTTGTTGGTCGGCAAATTCAATCTCCGCTCGGGCCTGGAGGCCCTGATAGACCGCGAAATCGCTGCCGCCCAGGCCGGCCAGCCGGCATCTATGATTCTAAAAATGAACAGCCTCGAAGACCGGGACATGATTGCCCGTTTGTATAAAGCCTCGCGGGCCGGCGTTAAAATTAAATTAATCATTCGGGGTATCTGCTGCCTGGCGCCCGGCGTTCCCGGCATCAGCGATCATATCGAAGTGATCAGCATCGTGGATCGCTTCCTGGAGCACGCCCGCGTTTTTGTTTTCCATAACGGCGGGGAGGAAACCATCCTGTTGTCCAGCGCCGACTGGATGACCCGTAACCTCAGCTACCGCATTGAATGCGCATTCCCGGTGTATGACCCCGATTTGCGCGAAGAAATCCTGGATATCCTCCAATTGCAACTTTCCGATAACGTCAAAGCCCGGGTAATTGACCGCGCCGACCGCAATGAGTACCGTAGGGTTGAGTCCGATATCCCCGTCCGCTCCCAACTGGAAACCTATTTTTACTATAAGCGCCGCTTGGATTTAGCGTGATTTTGCCCGATTTTGTAAAAAAAATCCACGCTAGTTGATTGCCTTAATTTTTTTGTAAAAAATTTTAAAAAACGCTTGCACAGAAAAAAGAAACGCTCGTATATTTGCATCCGCTAAGCGCAAGGGGCAATGAAAACAACTATGAAATTGCGGAAATAGCTCAGCTGGTAGAGCGCAACCTTGCCAAGGTTGAGGTCGCGAGTTCGAATCTCGTTTTCCGCTCGAATCAATAACCGCTTTACGAGTTTTACTTGTAAAGCGGTTATTTTTTTCTTACTTTTGCTGTTTATGCAGAAACGCCGTGTCTCCCACTATTAAGTTATTTTGTAACTGGTTAGCAGGTCGCTGTCTGGCCCAAAAAGTCCCATTTCCCGCCATACTTCGCGATTTTTTTTGACCATAGCGCTGCTATGGCCTGCAAAAAATCGCTTCGTCTGGCGAAAAATGAATCCTTTTTTGGCTCAGACGCGACCTGCTAACCAGTTACGTTATTTTTTTCTGAAACCTGCTTCCGAGCGCAGCGGTCTTTTCTTGCCCGGACTACCGCGCCTACCCATGATCAATGCCGTATGCGCCTGGGCGTGCTGTTGTTTTTTGTCGCTTTTCTCTGTTTGCCATGGCGCGCCCTGGCTCAACAGGAGCTTACCGCAGTCCAACAATTAGAGCAACTCGGCCGGCAATTGACGGCGGGCGACTCTACTGCCTTTGCGGCCATTCAAAGATTGCTGGAGACGCAGGTCGAGCCGGGTGCAAAGAGGGATTCTTTGCACGAGGCAATGATATCTTTGACGGATAAGTTGAGTGACCAAGGCTATTTCGGCGATGCCAAACGGATATTGTCTATAAACCTGGCCTCCGCAAAAAAAGCGGGGAATGAAAAACATATACTGGAGTGTCAGATTGATTTGGCATTTAACCACCTGAGCGACGGCCAGATAGATAGTGCGAAATACTACCTGCAGCGGGTGGAACGTATGCCGCCTACCGCGCTTTCTTTATATTCCCGGGTTTCTCTCCTGAATGTACAGGCCATACTGGCTAAAATGGAAGGGAAATACCTGAAAGCAATTGAGTGTTATAGCAAGGCGCTTGATTTAGCGGATAGTTCAACAACTCGGGTAGGCGTGATCAAAGAAAATATGGGCATTCTTTACGGAGAACTTGCCCACCATCGCAGGAGCATCGCTTGCCTGTTGGATGCAAAGGCCGAGTATGAAAGCACGAAAGAAGCCGCAAAATTGTCCCGGTTGTACTCAAATCTCGGTGTTGAGTACATGAAGATAGATTCGCTTGCGCAAGCGGAAGCCTGCCATCAGCAGGCAATTGCGCTTTCTGAAAAGGATATGCTCGGTCTTGCGCGCGGTCTGGCAAATTTGGGCAACGTGCTGCGTCGCCAAGGCCGGTTTCCGGAAGCGCTCGCAGTCATTGATTCCTCTATGCGCATCGTGGAACGGCTTGATATTCCGTTTGGCGTGGTGATTAATCTGATCAACCGCGCACATGTGCTGAAGGATATGAACAGGCCCGTTGAAGCACTCCAGACGCTCGCAAAAACAAAGCAATTCCCGATCGCAGAGTTACCGGATATGCAGATCGAAATTTGCAAGATTTCGCACGAGGCGTATGAAATACTCGGCAACAACGATCTAGCGTATGCTTATCTAAAACGGTTCAATACACTGCAAGACAGTGTTGATAAGAAGGGATCTGGCATCGTTGTGCAGGAATGGGAGGAGCGTATTCAGCGCGCTAAAAAGGATCGGGAACTGGAGGACTTGAACGATCAGCTCTATCAATCAAAAATACGCCAGAATATCCTGCTCCTGCTGATCGGGGTAGCAATCCTGCTGGCGCTGGCCATTGGACGTATATTGTATTTCCGCGGACAGAAAAAAGTGCTGGATGCTCGCCTTGCGGAGGAAGAGCGAGAAAATTTGCGACTGACACTGGAGATAAAAGAACGGGAACTGGCCAGTCAGGCTATCCACCTGCAGGCAATCGGCGGTTTTGCGGAGGATATCACCGGAAAACTAACCAGCCTGCAGGCGCAGCTCGATAATGAGTCAGCGGCGAAACTTTCCAAAATTATCCGGGATTTTGAAAACGGCATTCCGGAAGAACTCTGGGATGATTTTCGAGTCCGTTTTGAAAAAATCAATGCGGATTTTTACTACAAACTGCTGCAGATTTGCCCGGAACTAACCCCGGTGGAGATTAAGATTGCCAGCTTCCTGCGCCTGAATTTGTCCTCAAAAGAAATTTCCCAGCTGACCAACCGATCTGCCGGTACGATTTCTAATACCCGAAGCGCGCTGCGCAAAAAATTGAAACTGGAAGAGGAGAACAACTTAGTAGCTTTTTTGATGTCCTTGTGAGGTTTTTTAGGTGTTTTACAAGTACCATTTGAAAATCGTGATAGGTTTTACGCCAGGAGGTGTAAAACCTATTGGTCTTTTTTGACTGTCTTTTCGGTGTATTCTCGCACTTTTGTCGTGTTGTTCTCAGTACAAAAATCAAACGGTCGCGCCGCGCTACTTAGAGCGTGTCTAAAATTATATTCTCTGTTAATATGAAAAGGATTTTTTAGCCAGACAAGGCGCTTTTTGCAGGCGTAATGGGACTAATTACGGCGAAAAAAAGGAACGAAGTATGACTGAAAAAGACTTTCATATTAGAGAGAAATATAATTTTAGACATGCTCTTAGTGGTCTCCGTATGTGATTTTTTAGAACTACGACGTTAAAATGACTCATCCTCAAATTGTAATAAACATTCAAACACGCTTTAATCCCTGTCAGTACCAAGCCGGTCGTGTCCGAGCTAACCCGGGCAATATCTTGCCGCACAGTGAAATTCCCTGCTTCCTTGGATAAGGAGGCAGAAGATAGCGCTGGCGATATGTGCATTGCGGAGCTTAGGAGGCGAACCGGCTTTTTGTTTATTCCAAGTCGCTGGATTACCACGACGTGCTCTCAGGCATCCTCCTCTTGTTCCAATGGTTCAATGTGCGCGCCCCCCGATTTTGCTGTCCGGATTGACTGTCGGTAAAAGGCGGGTTTCACGCCGGTGTGTAATTCGAATGCGTTGTAAAAGGACTGTTTGGATCCAAATCCGGACTTTTCGGCAATCGCCTCAATGGTTAGCGCGTCATATTCCGGGTTTTCCAGGAGTTTGCGCGACTCCTCGATGCGGTAGTGGTTGATGAAGTGGTTAAAGTTCCGGATGTTCTGAATCTTAAGGCTGGACGTTATTTGCCTCTGGCTTACACCGAGTTGCTCTGCAATTTGTTCTACCTTGAGTTCGGGGTCCAAATAGGGTTTTTCGCGCTCGAAGTAGTCTTTTATCTCCTGGAATAGGAGTCCGCCGTTGTTGGTATTATCTTCTGTTCTAGTTGGTATTGGGTTGGCAGTTTCAACGGTTGCATTGCGTTCTTGTCGGAATTTTTCCATCAACACATTGTAGGCGTTGCTGCGTTGCCGGTAGAGTAGGTAGAGGTAGTTCAGCATCAGCCCAAGGATCAGCAGGGAGGCGATCAGGAAAATGATGAATAGTTTTCCGAAGTGCTGCGCGCGCTGCTGTCCCTCCAATTTTGTCTTGAGCAGCGAATTTTCCAGCGATTTTTTTTCAGACTGATACCGGATTTCCAGCTCGTGCACTGCGAGTTGCTTTTCCAGCGCCATAATCGAATCTTTTTGTGCTTGAATCTGCTCGGAAATTTGCAGCGCCTGCTCCCATTTTGCTGCATTTTTATAGATATCATAACGCTGTTCAAGCAGGCTAATGACTAAGTCCTTTTCCTCCAGCATCTCTGCAATGGCCATGGCATTCTGGGACTCTCGGATAGCTTCTTCGAAATTTCCCTGCTCCGTCAGCACGCCGGCCAGTCCGCAGTGCGCATAGGCCATCACTTTATCCAAGTTGCGCGCTTCTGCTGTTGCCAGCACGCGCTTGAACATGGTTGTCGCTTTGTCGTATTGATTTTTATCGTAATACAAATTGGCGATGTTGTATTGCAATCGCAGCGCGTGTTCCGAGGTATCCTCAGTCATTTCCAGCGCTTTATGGTAGTAATATAGTGCGCTGTCGGGTTGGGATGCCCGGTAAAGTACGCCAATATTATTAACTAGGCCGATGTATTGCAGGGTGTCGGCGATTTGGGCGGCAAGTTCCAGTCCGAGGTGGTAGTACCGCATAGCATCTTTTGGGCTGCCAATTTCTGCAAAGGTATTCCCGATGCGCGCGGCCGCCCGTATTTTTTCTTGCTGCAGCCCTAGGGAGTCAAAAATGTCAAAAGCCCGGATTAGTCGCTGCTGCATCTGTTCCGGTTTAGTTGTCCGAATGGGAATTACGCCGTAATTCAGAAGCGCTCTGGCTTGCTCTGCCGGTCGTTTTTGCTGTCTGTAGATGGCTGCGACCTGTTCGATCAACTGTGCCGCCTCGGTGTAGGCGTGCTTTTGCATTTTGATTTCCAAAATGGATTGGAGGGCATCTGCTATTCGGAGTTGATCGCGTGTTTTTTGTGCTTCTGCGTAGTTTTGTTCCAGGTAGTACAGCGCAGAATCGAGATTGCCTTGCTCAACCCATCTTTCCACCGTGCGCTCCAGCGGGGTACGCACTTTATTCACCTGTTCATCCGCCGATTGAGTTGGAGGCGCAGGTTGCGGCGCATTGCATGCCACAAAAACAAACGGGATGATCCAGTTTAGACAAGAAACGAGGTCGCGATTTATCAAAAACAGCATAGTGTTTTTTGGCAAGGTCACTTAAAAATAGTTGGGCAAAAATAAGTATTTGCCTAAAAAACATCCCGGATGTAAAATATATTACACAAAAATTACGCTTAGATACGGCCTGGAATTTAGTGGAAATCGCAGTTGTGCGCTTTTATTCCAACACGATTTTACTGCGCCATTTCCCGGCTGCTCCGTGCCACTCCAAAAAGTAAACGCCTGCGGGTTCTCCCGAAAGATTTATATTGTATGCGTCTTGTGTTGTGCCGCTCGAAGTTTCCAGTGTAGCAAGTTGCCGACCCCAAGCGTCCATGACCCGCAAGTAGCCGGTTCGCTCCAGGTTTGTGTGAAAAAACACGGAAAACTCACCCGAGGTTGGATTCGGAAAGCAGGATATGGCTATCGTTCCGGCTTGGGATTCCGTACGGACGAGGGTGGAGTCCACCACGGCCTGCACCGGTACAGGGTCACTGAAACAGGTAGTTTCATAAAAATCTAACTGCCAGTTGTAGAAGTAATAGTACCGATCGGTTCCAAAATTACTGTTTTTAATGCTCAATACGCCAGGTACGACGTAGGGGAAGGCCACGCCCTGGTCGCTCCGGCGCAGTTGCGGACTCAGGGTACCCAGGTTGCTTTGATTGACTGCGAAATCCGTGCTCAGCTGAAAGTCAGCGCCGACCGGAATATCGAAATCCAGTGCGATGTTCGAGATCCCGATGGGAATATTCATCGTTTTAGTCTGGATTACCGCGCCGTTTTGGAGCAGATCAATCTTGCGTTGTCCGGCAACGAGCGCATACACTTTAACGGTGGACAATCGGAAGGGGCGCTGGCAATCGAAAATCAAGGCGCCGTTGAACTGGTTTCCGGCCTGGGTTGTACCCTGGTGGTTGACAGGCCCTGCAAATACGTTTGGCTCATCGAGCAACAGCAGATTTTGTGCCCAGTAGGTGGTGGTGGAATCCAGGGGTGGGGTCAGCAGGCTGTCGCCTGTGGCGATCAGGTTTCCGCCCGGGGCGTCGAACCACAGGATTGAATCGCCGACGGCAGTCAGGAGGGCCCTGCCTTGCAACCAAGTGGTGTCGGGCGTTACTTGCAGCGTTTCCGGATCGAGCACGGTGATGTTGACCGGCGCCGATTCAAAAAATCCGCAGAGTCCCTGTGCGGAGACCCGGTATTGCCCGGAAGTGGTTACCAGGATGCTTTGCGCGGTGCTGCCGTTGTTCCAGAGGTAGGATTGTGCTGGGGAGGCTGTGAGTACTGCGCTGCTGCCGGCACAGAAAATTGTATCGCCGGCCACCGTGACGGTTGGGATCTCCACCGGATCGGTGAACGTGGTGATTGGGTTCGACACGGCAGAGCAACCATCTGGCGTTGTTACCGTTACGCGGTAGATTCCTGCTGAAAACACCTGAATGCGGTCGGTCGTTTCTCCCGTACTCCAGGCGTACGCATACCCTGTCGGGGCGGCGATTTCAACGGAATCACCGGTACAAAACGTAGTAGGGCCCAGCGCCTGAATCTGGATAGCCGGCGTCAGACAGCCGCCCTCCTGTAAGTTGACGTACTGATCCACGGGGAGATTGTACAGCCGATCTATGATGCCGGAAGGCCAGTACACGGCGATCGAGTCCACAACCTGCTGATCCTCCATGCCAAAATGTATTTGCATAGAATTCATGATGCCGTAGCTTTCTCCGGCCCGCACTTCGCGTATTTGAATCCCGAGCGGGCTGTACAGTTTCACTTTGGCGCCCACGGCGCTCCGGTTACTTTGCAGGCCTTGTAGGTTCATGCCGAAAAAATGGTTGTCGTTGCCGGCATTCATCCACAGGGCGTCCGGGATATTGCTCGGGTCTGTGTAGATATTTGCGTAGCCGCCATAGACATCCTGAAAGCCGTCGTTATTCAGGTCGCCGATTGCGAAAGATTCCATTTGATTGCTGTCGAAGACATTAGGAACGGCGGAGAAAGTCAGGTTTCCGTTGTTTCGCAGCAGGTAATGGATAGATCCTGCCACGAGGATATCTACATACCCGTCATTGTCGAAATCGCGGAATACGCCTTGGATCGGCAATCCGCCGATGATTTCGATGCCACTGGCGGCAGATATATCGGTAAAATGCCCATTTCCGTCATTGATCAGCAGTTGGCTTTTCACGTCGTGGTTTGTGACAAAGCAGTCAAAATCGCCGTCGTTATCAATATCTCCGAAATCTGCCGTCCAGCTTTGCGCGCCGATGCGCAGGCCGCTGGCGTTGGCTGTGTCCTGGGTATAGGTACCATTGCCGTTATTTAGGAACAATTGATTGATACGTCGCCCGTCCAGCGGGCTGTTTACGCCCTGCCTGCATTTGGCGATATAGAGGTCGAGGTCGCTGTCGTTGTCCACATCGCTCCAGACCGAGCCGTAGTTGCCGGAGTTGTCGGAGGGGGGCACGGTGGCCAGATTGATCCAGTCGGGTTGATATTCCAGGGTTCCATTGTTGTCGTTGCCAAAAATTCGGGCTACCCCATCGTCATGGCATACGAATGCATCCAAATGGCCGTCATTATTGATATCTGCAAAATTCACGCATTGGGTGAACGTAGTTGGCTGGGTGAGTTGAATCAGGGTGTAGTTTAAGCCGTTGTCGTCAGCCATCAACAATTTTATATCGTCGTAGAAGCCGCCGACGAGAAGGTCTGGGAATCCGTTGTTATCCACATCGCCTGCGCACATACCCCACTGGCTTTCGTTGCCGACCGATTGTAATGAGCGCGTTTGGAAGGGCATATTTGGTTCTTGCTGATAAGCGACCGA
Organism: Lewinellaceae bacterium; assembly: GCA_040383605.1. Lineage (GTDB taxonomy): Bacteria > Bacteroidota > Bacteroidia > Chitinophagales > Saprospiraceae > M3007. The sequence continues at coordinate 32,505 of JBEIDF010000005.1, read as the reverse complement.
TACGAGATATCCGAGATTCATGCGCGCAATGTCGTCTCGGCCATCGCCGTTCATATCGAGCACGGCGATGGCTACGCCCGAATAGTGTTTGTTGGGCGAGAGCAGTTGGGTTTGATTGGAAAAGCTGATTTGCGCGGCAAGCGTATGCGCGGCGGCGATGTACAGGGACAGGAGGGTAAACAGGCGCATGTAGGCGGGTTACAGGTTAGTTTTTATAAAAAATAGATTGGGAAACAAGCGCCGCAGGAGCAACCCTAGGCTGTTCTTTTGTGATTTTCGAAAAATACGCGATTCCAGCCGGGGGTACAGGTTTTTTCCCTGAGGATGCACGAGCGGAAACAGCATTTTTTGGGTGGTCGAACTTTTTGTAAAACGGTTGGAACTCGTGTGGGTTGCTGCGGCGTCGAACCCGATGTTTTCCACCAGGTTAACCTTGGGTACGATGGCGCGCCCTTCCTCGAGTAGCAATGTGTAGAACCAGGCGTAATCCCAGGTATTAATTTCTCCTTTTTTTACGCGGACGAACTTGTCCATCACATATCGGTTAGCCGTCGGGTTTCGATCCAACGCGTGGAGGGCGCTGTCAGGATTTTTCCAGGCTGCCTCCAGTCCTTCAAAGTGTGCGCGATTTTGGGTCCAGGCGCGGCGCCAGCTGGCCCAGCCCCATATCAGGGGGTATTTGGAAAAAACGTAACTGGTAGTTATTCGGGTAAAGTCCTTTGCGCTTGGATTGTACCCTCCGATGTGCATAACCGAGGGGGCGTCACGGTACGTGTTTAACAGGATTTCGCAGAAATCGAAAAAAGTCACATCCGGCAGGCAGTCGTCCTCCAGAATGATTCCTTCTTCCACTTGGCTAAAAAACCAGTCAATACCCGTCTGCACTGCTTCGCGGCAACCCTTATTAGTTTCCAAATATCGGGTTTGCACCGCGCAGGGCCAGTCAATTGTTGCAATTATTTCGCGGACGGCTTGGCAGCGCATAGCCTCTCCGTCTTTTTCCGGGCGCGGGCCGTCTGCACTTACAAACAGGCGCCGGGGCTGTACTTGACGAAGGCGGTCAATTACTTTTTGGGTATGAAGTGGGCGGTTGAATACCAGAAACAATATAGGTGTCGAAAAGGACATAATACGCTTTGTATGAATAAGCGTGCAAAAGTAGTAAGTATCCAAGCGAATTTTGGGGAGGGATTTAAAACTACGGGGTGAAAGTTACGCCGGGAGTCAGATCTTTCCCAAGCTGGGAAGCACCACGATAAAGCGGCTACCTTCGCCAGGCGCCGATTCCACCTGAATTTCGCCCTGATGCAATTCGATGATGCGCTTGCAGATTGCCAGGCCCATTCCGTACCCCTTTATTTGCGCCTTTATGTTACTGCCTCTGAAGAAGGGAGAAAAGATCATCCCGGTCTCCTGTCTGGGAATGCCAATTCCCTGATCGGCGAAGCAAATTTTTATTTTATTTTGGGGAAAAGAGATATTGATGCGCACGGTTTTATCCATGGAATATTTACAGCCATTATCCATGAGATTGATGAACGCGGTACGCAGCAGGTGTTCGTTGCCCTCTACCAGGAGTGCGGATTCCTCAACAGGGAATTCTGTATAGTCAATTTGGAAAAAATAGTCTGGCCGGCTGATTGAAAGTTCTTTTTGCGCGCTAAAAACAATCTCATCAGCTCGGGTGCTGGTAAAACCGATACGATCCCGCTCAAGTCTCGACTGTGCCAGCATGAGCAATCCGTTGGTCAGGGTAATCACTGCCTGGGTATCTTCCAGAATAGATTGCAGGAATACCCGATATTCTGCCGCCGGTCTTTCGTGCGCGAGGGCCAGCTGCAGTTGGCTGCTGATGGCGGCCAGCGGGGTGCGGAGTTCGTGGGATGCACTGGAGACGAAATTTTTTTGGATTTTAAAAGCGCTTTCTAAGCGCTCCAGCATTTTGTTGAAATTGATAGCGAGTTGGGCAATTTCGTCTCTCTGATTGCCTTCGTCCACGCGTTGATCCAGGTTTCCGGCTGAGATGGTGGATATTTCTTCATTCAGGCGGGCGAGCGGAACCAGTGCCTGCCTTGGAAACAGGCTGCCGGATACGAAGATAATGCCGATGCCGATAATTAGTCCGGAGAGCAGCACACTGCGTAAGTTTTTGAGTTTACTCCGACCAAAGCGGTCGTAGGCGGATGCAATGATGACGAAGTTTCGACCTTGGTTTGAAACCAAAATGCCGACTTTTTCTTTATCTTCCTCGCTTTCCTTCAATAACTTATCCTTTCGAATCCGCGCCAGTAATTCTTTAGAATAGTGAATTTTCAGATCATCCAGGCTGCTGTAAACCAGGCTGTCTTTTTCGTCAAATACCAGCACTTTTTCCTCATACAGTGCGTGGATAGAGTTTTTGTCAATGATTTGGAGCAGTTTTTTATCCACCTCATTGACCTCCAGCAGCAGTCTGGCGGTAGTGACGGCCCGGCTTTCCAGTCGCGAAAAAAATTCCTCTTTTCGGTATTGGGCAGAAAACAAATAAACCGATAGCACGAAAGCTACGAGCATACTGGCTACGATCAGGGTAAAGATGAGCATGAGCCGGGCGTAAATATTCATATTTTCCGCACTATTCTTTGATAAAATAGCCCATTCCCTGCTTGGTATGGATTAGTTTCGGTTCAAAATTCCGGTCAATTTTTTTCCTCAAAAAATTGATATATACCTCTACTACGTTGGTTCCGGTATCAAAATTTACATCCCATACATTCTCCGCAATTTCATGCCGGGAGGCGATTCGGCCTTGTCGTCGGACTAGAAATTCCAGTAGCGCATACTCTTTGGCTGTCAGGTGGATTTCTTGATCGCCTCTTTTGGCAACTTTATACGCAGTGTCTACTACCAGGTCTGCTACGCGCAGAATGTCTGGATCATTTTCTGGCTCTCGGGTCGGTTGCGCGTTGCGCTTGATGAGGGTTCGGATGCGCGCCAACAGTTCCCGGAAATCGAACGGCTTGACGATGTAATCGTCGGCGCCGGCGTCGAAGCCTGCGAGTTTTTGGTCAATTGAGCCATACGCGGTGATCATGATGATCGGTACGTTGGTATAGATAGCGCGAATTTCCCGGCTGACTTGGTATCCGTTTAAATAAGGCAGATTTACATCCAACAGGATCAGTTCGTATTCCTTTTCGCAGCCCAAATGTTTCCCAACGGCGCCATCGGGCGCCACGTCCACATTAAAGCCATTTTCTTCCAAAAACACCTTTATAGATGCGGACAATTTGGGTTCGTCCTCGACGAGTAAAATATCTGGATAGTTCATACCGCGAAAATTACGCGGTTGCCCTTTTTTAAATCTTAAAATAAAATTAAAATATCATCGCTTGGGCACATTGCGTGGGTTAAAGCGCTGAAATGTCCATATTTAACAGGTTTATGCGGCTATTTTCGGCTTTCTTTACCTCTGTGCCGATGGAGGCGCGCCCCATAATCCAGTGATTGCAGAAGCATCCCATCTATCGGATTTGTAATCGAATACCTTCTGAATGGCTGCTAAATTCTGGTGCGTACATGCATTGCAGGGTCGTTATCCCGTTTGACATATCTCCTTTATGGCTTACCACCACCGGATACTCGAAGACGAACGTACCGCGCGGCAAATAGTCAAAAAAGAAATGGGTTGCCAAGTCTTTCGTACTCTCGTAATAGCCCAGGCCGCCCTGCCAGCGATATGCGCTCAGGACATTGATCGGCTCCAGGCCCGCTGCGCGCATATCTTTCAGGTGCACAAATTCCATTTCCCGATCCACCCGCAGTTCGATTCGTACTTTCACCTTATCGCCTACTTTGAGCCCGTCTCCGGCTTGCAGCGCGACCAGCACCGGGCCGGTCGGGCTGTTTTCTTCCCGGTAAAGCGTTTTTACCACTGTCAGCGGCGTTTTTTTGAATGTACTGATTTTATCCAAATCCTCAAAAAATTGCCAATAGGCGGCGCCCCAGACGATGTGGTTGTTCGGATTTTCCACGGTGATTTTATGCCAGTCGCGTTTTACTTCCCCGCCGCTCCAGCTTTGTTTGAAATACCCGGTACCGGATTCCGCCTCTTGCGGCCGGATGGGGGTAGCGCCCACGGACACCTGGACGGGTTTGGTATTGCTCAGCCAGTCGTCTCCGCGCAGCAACAGCGCGTACACGGCCTCTGCGGTGGCCTTCGTAGTCTCCCAGCGATTTGTCTGCTTATTTTTCAGGAGCCAGATACGCAGGTTTTCCACGGCGGTTCGGTCTTGGGCCACTTCATCGAACACCTCGACCATCAGCGCCTGTGTTTCGACCGGCAGTTGGTACCAATAATAGCCCCATGACTGGGCCCAGTACATTCCGAGTTCTTCTTTCACCAGCGCGCGTTCGCGCAGGCTGTTCACGATTCGGGTTGCTGCTTCGGACCGGCCGTGGCGATGCAGGGCCAAGGCGAGCATCCCTTCCTGGTAAAGTCCCTTGCCCAGCCAATATTTTTCAGCTTGCGCGAGGAAATAATCTGTTACCTGGTCCGTGCGCTCGACCGTAAAGAACGATCGGGTGTACAGGTAATGGATCATGAGTCCGTTGAGGTGATCGTCCTCCCATTTGGTTCGGCCGGCTTGCACGGCTTCTTCAATCTCGAGGAAATATTTTTGGGCTTCTTCCTGACAGAATTGGAGCGCGCGGTTGATCATATCGCTTGTACGCGGATCGTTCTCCCGGCTCATTGCGCCCAGTTGGTTCAGATGGCCGAAGCCGCTGAGGATATACTGCGTGACATACCAGCTCTCCCGGCCGCCGGGGAACCAGGGCCAGCCGCCGCTGTCGTATTGCCGGTTGGCCAGCGTGCTCAGGGCGCGGTCGCGTTCATCGGTCATGCGGTTGAGGTCGAACAGCAAGGCGATATTTTGCTGTTGCTGTGCTTCGCTTTGGGCGTCCAACACCCAGGGCGTTTCTTCCAGCAGCGCCGATTTAAGTTCCTGATTTTTTTGCAGGTTGCTTTTCAGCGCGCCGTCTGCTTTCCAGCGTTCGTACACGCGGCGGATTGCCGGTTGTTTTTGGGTGACGTGCCAGGCCAGCGAGTTGGCGTATAGGCGATTAAATATCTGTTCGTTGCATTCATTTGGGAATTCCATCAGGTACGGAAGCGATTGAACGGCATACCAGGCCGGGTTGCTGCTGAATTCCAGCGTGTATCGGTGGTTTTTGCGCGTTGCGCTTTCCTTAATTCCAGCCTCCTCGAAATCGAAGGTTTTGGTCTGGTTTCCGCGAACGGTAATCGGCAGGGTTTCCGTCACCAGCATCCGGTTGGTCACAACTGGCAGGATGTTTTCTTCCCCGTCCCGGACGGTGGCGGTTTCGGCAAATGCCTGCCAGACGACTGCTCCGGTGAAATCGGCGGGTACGCGGATGTCCCATCTCAGGGGGGCCGACTGGCCTGCAGCGGTCGAAAATGCAATTTGGCGATTTTGTACCGTCAGTCCAAACGCGGCATCCAGGGGCCGGCGGGTGGCGGCGTCCAGGAGCGTCAGCGTTGCGGTACCGTTCAGCGGACTGTTCGTCAGGTTGCTCACTTTCGCGGTAAACTCGAACGCATCGCCCGCGCGCAGGAAACGAGGCGGGTTGGCGATCAGCATCAGGTCTTTTTGCGTGACGACCTCACGGGTTTCGAGTGCTGTTTGAAGGCTTGGGGTATGTGCGAACAGCAGCAATTTCCAGCGCGTCAGCGCCTCATTCATGGTAAATTTCAACAAAATGTTGCCCTCTGCATCGGTTTGCAAGGTCGGAAAGAAAAAGACCGTTTCATTCAAGTTTGCGCGCAAGGGCAGGGGCGCGGGCGCAGCAGCCTCATCTTCTGCCGGGGCGTCCAGAGCCAGGGATGCGGGCGCAGCGAAAGCTTCCATCCTGTCGGTACCATTCGCGCGGGCGCTGGGCGCAGGGGCGGAAAGCAATTTCATACCTGTGTCTTGGACATATGCTGCGCTATAGACTGCCCTTGTTGGGTACATGGGAAAGTTGAACCAGTTCAAATTTTGGTAAGTGCGATTGAAATATTCCACTCCCGGCATTCGTTTTTCATAATCAACCCGTCCGATTTCCGCGCCAAAAACACCGACGTTGCCCCAGTCAATCCTGTTGCCATATTGCGGGAACGCAATCCCGCGCCAGCTATGGGGCAGAAATTGATCCAGCGAGGCATCGTACATCGCGGCGACCATTTCTGCGGCCACCTTGTCCTTATCCGGGCCGCTGATTTTGATCCGCCAGGTTTCTTCCTGGCCTGGCGCCAATTTATCCCGGAAGGATTCGAATTGCACGTTCAGCGCTTTATTAGTCCAGGGCACGGCGAGGTATTGTGGCTTAATATCATAGAGCCGGTTGTTCCAGACTGTCTGCGCGTGTACGGTGCAGCCGCCGCGGTCGCTTTCCTGAATTCGAATTTCGTAGGGTACGACCCCTTCTGTTTTTTGCCAGCGCAGCGTTTCGAAACGGCCTTTTCGTTCGGTTCCGACGAGAAACTGCATCCCGGCGGCGGGGCTGCCGAGCCAAACCCGGGCTGTTTCCCCTGGGGCGTAGCTATTTTTATCGAGTTGGATCCCGGGGGTGTCAAAGCGCCAGATTGGCTCCTTTTCGTTCCAGACGGCTATGATTTTTTCTATTTTCACGGGCACGCCATAGGGGTCGGTCGCTTCCAGGGTTAGCAGGTAATATCCCGGGCGGATTGGTCCGGTTTGCAGGTTGACGCGCGAATTTTGTTCGGTATTGAAAGCGGCGACGCTGATGAAATCCGCGCGATCCCAGTTGATTGGAAGATCGGCTTCTTTCCAGGCATAATCTGGAAAATCGCGTTTATAATCGCCTTCCGACATGATCCATTGGTCTGGCGCTTGCCAATAGCGCTTGTTGTACCATTGGGCAGGTTTGACCAGGCGCTGCAGGGTTATATTACCGGATGCGGCTTGAAACTGGCCGGCCAGGTTCCGGGTTTTGACTTCAAATTTGGCCAAAGAATCCAGGTGGATTGTATTCGATTCCGGCAGTTCCACTTCCAGGGCTGCATAGCCTACGGACACGCTTTGTTGGCTGCTGCGCGTTTCGCCGCTGATATCTGTCACATCAGCGTACACGATATAATTGAAGATCGGCTGCTCTTTTTCCGGGATCGCGCGATCGGGCAGGGCGGGGAATGGAATGGAGAAGTTACCTGCTGCGTCTGTAGTGGCAACGCCACTGGTGATTTCCATTTCGGAGGAGTTCCAAGGGAAACGCTGAAACCAGCTATTCCAAAATGGGAACCGGGCGGTGCGCACCACCCGGTAACGCAGCTCGGCGCCGTCCACCGGGTTGCCGGCGTAATTTTTGGCAACACCGCGGGCGGTGATCGTTTCTCCGAGTCGAAAAGCGCCTTCCACGGGTTGAAACGTCACTTCAAATCGCGGGCGTTTGTACTCTTCCACATTGAAATAGGCGGCATCATTCCATCCCTCCGCCTGGATATGCATACCGCCGGTCAGTCCTCCGACTGGCGCTTGAAATGCGCCTTGTACCGTCCCAAAGGCGTTGGAACGGAGATCTAATTTGCTCTGCACCTGTCCGTTCGCATCATAAAACGCGAGGCTGACTTTCGTATTGGGCACGACTTCCGGTATTCCCTGCGGATTGACATTCAGCAGCACGGTTTTAAAATACACCGTTTGTCCCGGACGGTAGATACTCCGATCTGTAAAAAAACGGGCGATCCTTTGGGATGATCTTTCCGGCCGGTCGTAGTTTACGAACCCTCTTCCAATCCAGAGCGTGTCGCCGTCCTGGTTGAGGCGGATGAAGACATTTCGGTTATTGCCGATTGCGTCCAGTTGAATTTTGCCCTCCGGGCTGCTCTGTTGGGTACTTTGGAATAGCCACTCGCTGCGGCCTTCTTTGCGGTTCCATTCCTGATAGAACAAGTCCGCGCGCACACCTGCCCGCGGTGCGCCCTCGGCGCGATCTACCGTGTAAATGTTTGTTTGGCCATCCTCGACGTACAACATTGCGGCCAGTTTGCTGACCGTTAAAATGCAGGTGGTCACATAACCTGTTTTCGGGTCAAATTCCGGGGTTTCGGCTGCCTGGATAATCCAACGACCAGTCGGCAGGGCCGGGATTTTAAACTCCATAGTGTGCGCTGCATAGTCGCCGGGATCCGGGACTGACAGGCGTTCCTGCCAGGCGGCGGGCTGATTCCGCAGGTATTCCGTTTGTTGCGCTTGAGGCAAATCTTGCCAGGAGTAGATATTCTGCGGGGCGGGGACGGCCCGGAGCCAGACGTTTTTCAGGTTTTTATATTCGATCAGGGCCAGCATGGGGCGCGCAGGCAGGTAAGCTTCTTCTGTGGTAAGTTGCAGGCTTCTTGTTTGGATTTCCGCCAACAGGATGGCGCATTGGCGGGCGCCGAAAGAGCCTGCATACTGTCGGATCGCCTGTTCGCACCATGAAGCGGCGCGAATGCGTTGCGTTGGTTTAATGTCTCCCTGTGCAAAATACTGTGCGGCCAGGAGGTGCATAAACTCAGCGGCGGAAGGATGGTTGTATTGCTCGATTTCTCGGATCAGCGCCTGTTCGTACAGGGTATCTTTGTCCGCGTGCACGGAGTTATTGAATACAAATTCCAGTCGTTGGCGTTCGATATCCAGCAGCGCGGAGGGGTCTTGGTCGCCCAGGTGGGCAGCTGTCATCGTTTGGAAGAGCCGCAATGCCAGCCATTTGCCGGAGTTGCTGTCTTGAGTCGAAAATGATGTGCGGGCGAATTCAGCTGCCGGGGCGAAAGCTTCCGCTTGGTCTACATAGAACTTATAGGCGGGTTCGGTCAGGTAGCTGCGCTCATTGCTGAAGTGCCGAAGCGCGCGAAACGCCAGAAAATCGAACAGCGTAGGCCGCAGCGGCGCCGTGACGGTATCGTTTTCGCCGGGTGTAGTGATATCGCGCAGGTACTCGACTTGCGTTTGGCGCAGAAGTGCTTCCGGCTTCAAAGAGGATTGGTACAATTGCAGTGCCCGGCGCTCTAATTGTGCCGCCGACCAGGTCAGAATATCTCCGCCTTCGCCATCGGGAATGGGCGTCCGATCCCCGATTTTCCAGCCTTCTGTTTCGAGGTATGCGCTGTACAGTTCCCCGAGCATGCTTTCCAACACGGCTTTTTCCAAGGCCGGCGCCAGGGCGACTTCCGCTTCAAATTGTTGCACGGCTTTTACAAAGCCGTCTTCTTCCAGCCAGGTTGTGTATTTCCCCCGAAAAATAAGGGCTTTAATAACTTGCGGGCTGTTTTTGTCTTTTTTTGCCCGGACTTGAAGGGCCTCGACTTGTTCGAGCGCGGATTTGTACAGGCCTTCGTTTTCCAGGCTGTCAATTACGCGCCAGGCTTCGGCATAATCGCCGGTAATAGGAGCAGGTTGCACGGTAGCGGCGGGTTGGTCTCGCGGTTGCGTCTGATTTTTAGGAACGGCGCAAAAGCCGGCGGCGAGGAGGAGGAGGAATGGAAGAAAACGCATTTGGATTGCGGATTTTGGATTGCGGATTGCGGAATTCGGATTAATAACGATAGGGGGAATAGAAAAGTATTTTTTAGGTAAAAACAGGGTTGAATTTGCGCAAACCGGCCGCCGGGGTGGGGGAGCGCACCGGTTCGCGCAAAAAATTATTTGGCCATCGCAGCCTCATACCGCAGGCTGACGGCTTTCCAGTTCACCACCTTGTAAAATGCGTTGATGTAGTCTGCCCGGCGATTTTGATTTTTCAAATAATACGCGTGTTCCCACACATCAATGCCGAGGATCGGCGTGCCGGTCTGACCGGTGATTCGCGTCATGAGGGGATTATCCTGATTGGGTGTTGCGCTGATAAATAGTTTTTTATCTTGTGTGACCGACAGCCAGGCCCAGCCGGAGCCAAAAACGCCTTTCGCGGCGTTCGAAAATTGTTCCTGAAATTTATCAAAACCACCGAAGCTGGTCTGGATCGCATTTGCCAAAGCGCCGGTAGGTGCGCCGCCGCCATCGGCCGACATAATTTGCCAGAACATCGCGTGGTTCCAGTGGCCGCCGGCATTATTCCGAATCGCCTTATCCGCATCGGCGGTCGTGACGCGCGCCAGGATATCCTCCAGTTCGTAATCGGCATAAACAGTCCCTTTGATCGCGGCATTCAAGTTGTTCACATAGCCTTGGTGGTGTTTTCCGTGGTGGATTTCCATCGTCATTTTATCTATGTGCGGTTCCAGGGCGCCCGGTTCATATTGCAGCGCGGGCAGTGTAAAATCGCCGCTGCGGCGCCGGGCGGGCGGCGGCAGCGCCGCTGCTGTTTTGCCGGTTGTTTTGCAAGCCTCCAGCAGCGGCACGCAGGCCGCTGCAATACCTAAAAAAAGGCTGTTTTTTAAAAATTCTCGCTTTTCCATACACTATAAATTTAAGGTAACTGGTTAGCAGGTCGCGTCTGAGCCAAAAAAGGATCCATTTTTCGCCAGACGAAGTGATTATTTGCAGGCCATAGCAGCGCTATGGTCAAAAAAAATCGCGAAGTATGGCGGGAAATGGGACTTTTTGGGCCAGACAACGATCTGCTAACCAGTTACAATTTAAGTAAATACGACCGCTTGGCCGCGAGCGTAAAAGTAAAGAGAACCCTTTAATATCTCTGTTTTTCAACTATTCTTTTGAAATCGTTGTTTAAACGTAATTGAAAAATAAATCCACCCCCAAAAATACCTAATTTTGCCGCGGATTATAACCAAATAGCCCTTAAACATGGACATAGAACAGGAAGAGCAGCCCTTATTGGAAATCACAGAGGCGGAACAGGTGCGGGACGGTGCACTGCCGGATGAAGAGGACGAGGTGCAGCCGGATGAGGAAGGCAGCCACAATGATGAATTTTATGAGCGGCACGAAATTGTCGCTGACCCCAAGCAAGCGCTGATCCGCCTCGATAAATTTTTGATGGATCGGCTCGGAAATCGCTCCCGATCCAAAGTGCAGCATGCCATTCGCGCCGGCTCTATTCGCGTGGACGACTCCGCGGTGCTGCCCAATTACAAAGTAAAACCGGGTAACCGAATCAGTATTATCCTGCCGCGATCGCTGGAAAATGCCTTCGACATTGCACCGCAGGATATTCCGCTTCATATTGTGTACGAGGACGAGGACGTGATGGTGATCAATAAACCGGCGAATCTCGCCGTCCACCCCGGCGTCGGTATTCCCAACGGCACGCTCGTCAACGCAGTAGCGTGGCATCTCCAGGAACAGCTCGAAAAACTGCCGGTCAAAGAAGGCAATGAGCCGAATCGGGCCGGGATTGTGCACCGAATTGACAAAGATACCACCGGCCTGATGGTGATTGCTAAAAATGAGTATGCCATGCAACATCTTGCATCGCAATTTTTCCACCATACGATTGAACGGCGGTACTGGGCAATCGTGTGGGGTGATCCGGAGCAGGAATCGGGTACGGTCATCGGCAACATCGGTCGAAATCCAAACGACCGCAAGCAATTTATGGTCTTCCCGGAGGGCGATGCAGGCAAATTCGCTATCACGCACTGGCGCGTCCTCGAACGGTTTTACTATGTCAGCTTGGTCGAATGCCGCCTCGAAACCGGTCGCACGCACCAGATTCGCGTACACATGAAATCAATTGGTCATACGCTGTTCGGCGACGCCCGCTACGGCGGCGCACAGATTCTCCGGGGCACGCTCTACTCTAAATACAAACAGTTCGCGGAAGGCTGCCTGAAACTGCTGCCGCGCCAAGCCTTGCACGCCAAAGTACTCGGTTTTATCCATCCCCGAACAGGCGAAAGGATGTACTTCGAATCCAACCTTCCCGAAGATATGCAAACGGTGATTGAACAGTGGCGGAAATATGTGGCTTCCAGGAAAGCGCTGTTATAACCAACTTGTTCCGCGAAAAAATCAGATACTTTTGGTCAGCGCCGGGTTGACTATGCACCGCACGTCTATTTTTGTATCTTCGGGCCTGAATTATGGCATCGCGTACCTCCTCTTCAAATTTTAGCGGACTCCGACAGGAATCGGATGTGCACGCGCAGCGCGCGCGCACGGTTTTTATCGTGAACCCCAAAGCGGGCGCCCGATTGCAGAATCGCCTGCATCAAAACCTTCGGGAATACCTCGACGTCCGACGCTTCGAGTATGATATTTGGTTTACCGAAAAACGCGGGCATGCTGCTGAGCTCGCTGCAAAGGCCGTGCAGGCCGGTTGCCAAATTGTTGTCGCCGTCGGTGGCGATGGTTCCGTAAACGAGGTGGCTTCCCAACTCATCCACACGGAAGTCGCGCTCGGTATCATACCGGCAGGTTCGGGGAACGGGCTCGCGATGTACCTCGGTTACGGAAGAAACATCGGAATGGCCGTCCGAAAACTCAATGCAGCCACCCCGCGCCGTATTGATTGCGGCACGCTCAATGGAAAGTATTTCTTCAACCTCGCAGGTATCGGATTCGACGGACTGGTCTCGAACCTAATGAACAACCGCGCGCAGCGCGGCTTCATACCCTATCTGACGGAGGCCGTGCGTGCTGGACTGGCGTATCAGGCGCGGCCTTGTATCCTGGAAATCAACGGCCAGATATTGGAAGAGGCGTGTTTTGCCGTAGCGGTAGCAAACGGCCCGATGTACGGGTATAATTTTCTCGTGGCGCCGGGCGCTCGGCTGGACGACGGCCAATTTTCGGTCGTGGTGATGAAACACGCCCCGCGTTGGCGGTACTTTGCCGCCGTACCCGCTTCCCTGACCGGCCGATTTTTAAAAGAACCATTCGTTCAACATTTTACCAGCAATAAACTCCGGGTACGGTGTGCAGGTGAAAATTACGTGCACCTCGACGGCGAGGGTTTTATGATGTCGGATGAATTGCTCTTCGAAATGGTGCCTAGTGCGCTGACCATTCTCGCGCCGGTCTCCCGGCTGTTCGACTAATTTTTGTTCTTATGGCTAAAAATAAACATCAAACAGGAAATGGCGGATTCGTTTTCTCTACAGACCCCGATTTCCGTCCGACGCAAGCAGCGGAAACCGAATCGGGACGCGCGCCGTCCGAACAAACGCTGCGTATTTGGCTCCAGCGGGGAAAGGGTGGAAAAGATGCCACGGTTATCCGGGGCTTTTTGGGCCCTGACGAAGCGTTGACCGAACTCGCTAAATTGCTCAAAAACAAATGTGCCGCAGGCGGAAGCGCAAAAGACGGCGAAATCATCGTACAGGGCGACCATCGCGACAAAGTGCTGAAAATTCTGCTGGACTTGGGCTATCGCAACACGAAAAAAGCCGGAGGATAGGCCATGGCCAGATTGCTCCTCCTTGTTTGCGCCCTGCTTTTTTGGTGCGCCTGCGCCCCAACCCGGCATCCGTCCGGTGCTCGACCAAAGCCATCCGTGCCAGTCGAGCGCGCGCGGCCGGATACGCTCCGCACAAATCCCAAGCCTGCGGAACCGCCACCGCCACAGGCTCCGGCGAAGGCGGCGGAAATGCCCGGTCGCCGGGATACCGCAGGCCCTTACCGAATCGTCCTGTTGTTGCCTTTTTTCAGCGAGCAATTCGATCCGGAGAATCCGAAAATGCCCGACAAAGCGCTGCCGGGCCTGCAATTCTTGGCGGGCGCACAAATGGCACTTCAAAAATCGCCCGTTCGCCTGGCTGTTGAAGTCGTGGAATCCCCAACCGACGATGCTGTTTTTCAGAATTTGCAGGCATCCGGTCAACTGGATCGCGCCCAGATCATTATAGGCCCCATTCGCAGCGGTCGGGTGGAGCTGGTCGCCGCGAAAACCCGGGCAGCCCGACAAATCCTGCTCTCTCCAACGGTACCCACCATTGGACTTACCACGGACAATCCCGGTTTTATTCAGTTGAATCCCTCTTTGCGCGCCCATTGCGCTGCGATCATCCGGCATGCACGCGCGAACCTGCCGCCCGACCAGATCGTGCTGGTCTGCAAACAAAAGGAAACCGACCGACTGCCTTACTGCCAGGAGGCGAATACCGCACTGGGTGGTTCGCGCCTGCGCGAATTGGTGCTGCCGGACGAGGGCGCCGGGTGGAAATCGGTCAATTTGGCTGATTTTATAAAAAAAGGGAAGGAAACCGCTTTCGTCGTACCCTCCTGGGCAAGTCAGGATTTTATTATGTCCTTTTTTATTGAACTGCTCCGCGTGAAAGGCGACGAGGACGTAGCGGTGTATGGTATGCCACAGTGGGAAAATTATGAACAGATCGAACCGGAATACCTTCGTCGGCTGAAGGTGCATATTTCCTCGGCTACTTGGGTGGATCGCGCGCAGGCGGATACGCGAGCGTTTGAAACACTATTTCTGCAGCAATACGGCACGCTTGCCGACGATTATGCATTCCGCGGATATGAGTCTGTGAAATTTGCAGCCGATATGCTGGCCCGATACGGACTGAATTTTCCGGAGCAACTACCCGGCATCGCCTACCCGGGTTTGCGCGGAAAGATGTTTTTTGAAAAAATCAGAACTGAAAAAAACGCAGACACTGGCGGCGACACCTGGGATTACCTGGAAAATACGGCGGTGCAAATTTTGAAATTTGAACAGTACGGCTTTCAGGCCGTGCATTAATTGCTCGCTTTATGCGTTCGGAACGCGAACAAAAAATACGATCTGTCATTCGGCAGAGTCAGACAGACCTGACGGTTATCTTGGAAAATATCAACGATCCGTTGAATATCAGCGCTGTGTTGCGCTCTTGCGACGCCGTCGGCATCCGGGAGGTATTCGCCGTTTACACCGAAAAATACCTGGACAAACGCGGGCTGCGGCTGGGAAAGAGAACGTCCGGCGGTGCTTTTCGGTGGATTGACGTGTATGTATTCGAAGACTTGGCGACTTGTTTCGAGCGCGTCCGTCAACGGTACGGCCGGATACTGGCAACCGCGCTGGGCGAGCAATCGGGCTCCTTGTACGAATTGGATTTGACGCAACCCACCGCGCTGTTGTTCGGCAACGAGGATGAAGGCGTGAGCGCAGGGGCGCTGGCACTGGCGGACGGCAATTTTATCATACCCCAATCCGGCTTTGCCGAAAGCCTGAACATTTCTGTCGCCTGTGCGGTGTCGCTGTTCGAAGCCCGGCGACAACGGGCGCAAAAAGGGTTTTACGACAGCAGGCCGCAGCTTGATCCCGACCAGCAGGAGCAGTTGTTCCAGCGCTGGAACAAGATGCTCAAAAATCCGTCCTGGCATCGGCAGGCCGCTATGCCAGTCGGCAAAGAATCGCCTCCCTTGCTCCCTTTTTATACGGAAAGAATCGAACAAAGTCCAAAAAGTCAACTAAAGCCCCAACCTTTGTCTAAATTTGATCTTTAAGCGCCTATTTTTGCCCTTGGCATCCTTTTTCCGACCTGCTTAAAGTAATCGAACGCCGAACTATGAAGGCCACAGAGACTGTTTCTATGGATCTATCTATCGTAATCCCGCTCAAAAATGAAGCGGAAAGCCTTCCGGAACTGGAGGCTTGGATTCGCCGTGTGTGCGAAGGACGCTACGTCTACGAAATTATTTTCATAGACGATGGCAGCACAGATGAATCGTGGCCCTTTATCGAGCGGCTGCAGGCAACCGATTCGCGTATCCGGGGAATTAAATTTCGTCGCAATTACGGCAAATCTGCCGCGCTCTACACCGGTTTTGCTGCTTGCCGCGGCGCCGTGGTGATTACGATGGACGCCGACCTGCAGGACAGTCCGGACGAGATTCCTGCGTTGTACCACATGATTCGGGAGGAACGGTATGATCTGGTCAGCGGCTGGAAAAAGCGTCGCCATGATCCGCTCGAAAAAAGGCTTCCAAGCAAGTTGTTCAACGCAGTCGCGAGTATCATGAGCGGCATTCCGCTGCATGATTTTAATTGCGGGCTTAAGGCCTACCGGAGGGAAGTTGTAAAAGCCGTGGAGGTGTACGGCGAAATGCACCGCTGGATTCCGGTGCTGGCAAAGTGGGCGGGTTTCAACCGGATCGGCGAAAAGGTTGTGGAACACCGCGCGCGCCAATACGGCTATTCAAAATACGGCTGGGAACGGTACATTAATGGTTTCCTCGATTTACTGTCTGTCTATTTCGTCGGGAAATTTGGCAAGCGTCCGATGCACTTTTTCGGTATGTTGGGCGTGTTTTCTTTTCTGATCGGCTTTGTTTTTCTGGCTTACCTCAGTTGGGCCAAATTGGTGTACAAAGCGTATGGAATAGCCGACCGGCCTTTATTCTATTTTGGTATAGTAGCTTTGATTATTGGTACCCAGCTTTTTCTGACCGGTTTTTTGGCTGAAATTATCCTGCGCAACGCGCCGGGGCGAAACGACTATCTGATTGACAAGGAAATATGAAAATCGTCCTGCTGACCCCTGCGCATCCGCTTCGTGGCGGGATTGCGGCCTCCTCTGAACGATTGGCGCTGGAGTTCCAATATCTGGGCCACGAGGTGGTATTATTTTCTTTTTCCCTGCAATACCCGAATTTTTTGTTTCCCGGAAAAACGCAACGGACAACAGATCCTCCTCCCCCGGGTTTGCAAATCCGAACGATCCTGAATTCTGTCAATCCGTTCAATTGGATTCGCGTAGGCTGGGCGTTGGCACAGGAAAATCCCGATCTGGTCGTTGCGCGTTTCTGGCTTCCTTTCATGGGCCCCTGTCTCGGCACGGTGCTTCGCGTGGCGCGTTGGCGTGCGCGCAGAAAAGTCCGGATCGTCGGTTTGGTGGACAACCTGATTCCCCACGAAAAGCGTCCGGGCGACCGCTTGTTCGCCCGTTATTTTACGGGCGCCTGCGACGAGTTTGTGGCGCTGTCGCGGTCGGTAAGCGAAGAAATAAAACTGTTTTGCAGCAAACCGGCGCGATTTGCCCCGCACCCCGTCTATGATATTTACGGATCGCCGATGCCGAAGCAACAGGCGCGTCAAAGGCTTGGGTTGCCGGCAGATCAACCAATGATATTATTTTTCGGCTTCATCCGCCCCTATAAAGGCCTGGATTTGCTGCTGGAAGCGCTCGCCCAATTACCCGATGTCCATGCGGTAATCGCCGGCGAATGCTATGAGGACTGGGCGCCCTACGACGCTATCATCCAAAAACATCAGATCCAAAATCAGATCCACCTTTTTACCGATTTCATACCGACCGATGAGGTGCGACTGTATTTCAGCGCAGCAGATTTGGTGGTACAGCCCTATAAAACGGCCACGCAAAGCGGCATTTCGCAGATAGCCTACCATTTTGATAAACCCATGATCGTGACCAACGTCGGCGGTTTACCCGAAATCGTCCCCCACGGCGTGGCCGGATATGTCGTGCCACCCGAGCCGCAAGCCCTGTCTGAGGCGATCCGGGATTTTTTCAAATATCACCGCGAAGCAACCCTAAGCGCAGGCGTTCAGCAGGAAAAACTGAAATTTTCCTGGACAAATCTGGCAGAAAAAACCCTGGAAGGATTTCGGATTGGGGATTGAGGATTTCGGATTGCGCGTCAATCCTCAATCCTCAATCC
The DNA here is from genome assembly GCA_040383605.1 of Lewinellaceae bacterium. Classification (GTDB taxonomy): domain Bacteria; phylum Bacteroidota; class Bacteroidia; order Chitinophagales; family Saprospiraceae; genus M3007. Next base: position 14,944 of record JBEIDF010000005.1, on the reverse strand, counting down.
CCAATCCCAATTCCCCAATCGCATCATCTTACCACGGTCACATCGCCTTTAAGCACGATCGTTTCTCCGTTAATTAGTTCGACGGTTGCGTACCAAACAAAGACGGCGGGCGCGACGATCTCGCCGCGGAAATCACCGGCCCAGCCTGCAGCCCGGTCGTTGGGTTGAAAGTCTGTATTTTGGAAGACCAGTTCGCCCCAGCGGTCGTGCACCTGTAAGTTCCGGATGATTCGGATGCCTTTTTCGTCTGCGAATATTTGAAAGACGCTATTGTTGCCGTCCGGGTCATCCGGCATTATGACATTGGGGACATAGATCGCGACCTCGTCCTCGACCCAGATCAGCGTGCGCGCGCTTGCTTTGCAGCCTTCCGGGGTGATGATAGTAACTGTGTATTCGGTGACGCGGTTGGTCGGACTGGCGACCGGTCGGAGCAGATCTTCGATACTGGAGCCGCTGAACTGCAGGCCGGTCGTCGGTTCCCAAACCACGGTATCCAGGTTGCCCAGCGGATAGCCGGGTGGCAGGATGGGTTCCAGTTGCTGTGACGCGCCGAGTTCGATCACGAACGAGGGCGGTAGATCCACGGCTGGTTTTACTGGTTCCGGAATCGTGATGGGGGTACTTAATTCGCATCCGTTTGCATCTTGAATAGCCAGATCATACAGGCCGGGATTCAGTTGGCTGAATACTGGCGTTGTCTCGAATTGTTGCCCGCCATTTATGGAGTATAGGAAAGGCGGCACACCGCCCGTCACCAATTCGAAGCGGACTTCGCCTTTGGTGAGGATACAGTTTGGACTGGTCAGCGAGAAGTCGAAGTCGGAGGGGATATTTGTTTCCTGCACGACTGGGATGGTTGCGGCAGCGGTGCAGCCATTGGCCGGCGCCGTTGCATTGATTTGATAAAGACCTGCGGCGCCTACGGTTGGCGTAAGCGCATTGCCGCCAGTCAGAATTTGGCCGTTCGAGGTGCTCCAGGAAACCAACGCTTGCGCAGGCGTAACCGTGCTGTTGAGCGTGATCTGGGTAACCGTACAAGTGAGTTTTGGCGCCGGTGCGGTTTGAATAGCCGGCGGCGTCCGGTCTTCGGAGACGGTGATCTGTCGGCTGGCCGAGCAGCCATTCAGCGTATTCACGGCGGTGAGCGTGTACGTTCCGGGCGCATTCACCTGCGCTGCGAGTTGGTTTGCGCCCGAGACAATGGCGCCGTTCCCGGTCGTCCAGGAGATCGTCGGCGCGGGGCCGAGATTATTACCTGCGCCTTGAAGCGAAATGGTGGCCGTGAGGCAGGTCAGGATAGCCGGCGGGGCGATAGATAAATCGGGTGGTGTGGTATTCTCAGTTATCAGGACGGCGTCCGTGGCGGTGCAGCCGTTGAGGGTGTTCCGCACAAGCATGACGTAGGTGCCCGGTTCACCGATTTGCGGGTTTAGGGTGTTCTGCCCGGAGAGGATTTGCCCGTCCTGGGTTGTCCAAAGGTAGCTGAAATTTACTCCCTGGCTAGAGCCGTTTCCATTGAGCGCGAGGGTCGTATTTGTACAGGTCAGTACGTTATCCGGTCCGGCGCTGGCGGTTGGTGCGGCGATATCCTGCGGCACATTGACCGATGCGGTATCCCGGCAGCCGTTCGTCGTGTTCAGTACGATCAATATATAGGCGCCGGGTTCGTCCACTACCGGAGCCAACGGATTACTGAGCGACACGAAATTGCCATCGGGGGTTGTCCAATTGTACGTTACACCGCTTCCTGTAGAGCCGGACGCATTCAGCGAGATCGTCAGGTTGGTACAATTCAAAATACCAGGTTGGGCGATTGCAGCAATTGGCGGCGTGGTGTTCGCGAGGGCCGTGACCTGGTCTGTTCCCGTACAGCCGTTGAGTGCGTCCGTTACGGTTACGGTGTAGAGCCCGGGCGCGCCAATAGTAGGGGAGGCCGTGTTGGCGCCTGAAAGGATTTGTCCGCCGGCAGTTGTCCAGGCATATTGAATATTGGGAGAGGCGGAGGACAGGATTTGCGCCAGCAGGGGGAGAGAAGTTACGGCACAGGTGAGCGTTGGGTTCTGGCCGGCGTCCACTACCGGTTTTTGGATATTTTGATTGACTGTTACGTTCGTGACGGCCGTGCAGTTATTGGAGATGTCGGTCACCGTGAGTGAGTACACCCCCGGCGCATTGACCTGCGGCGTGGTGGTCGTTGATCCGGAGACGATATTGCCGTTGGTAGTGGACCAGTTGTAGGTAAAGTTAGGGCCAGTACTGGATGCCGTTGCATTGATTTGGGTAGCGGTAGCAATACAGGTAAGAAGGGTAGGGGGCTGAATGGCGGCCACCGGCACATCATTGCTTTGCGTAATTGCGACTTGCGCCTGCGCCGTGCAGCCATTGTTTGGGTTCACGATGGTGAGGACGTACACACCGGAGGCATTGACAACCGGGTTGAGCGTATTGGCGCCGGAGACGATATTCCCGGAGCTGGTGCTCCAGCCGGCGCTCAGGTTTGCACCGCCGGATGCGCTGCCCTGGAGTTGATAGGTTGGTTGGGTACAGGACAATTGAGATCCCGGGCCGGCGTTGGCGACCGGCGGCGTAAAGTCTTCCGCGATGACCACCACATCGGTAGCGGTACAGCCATTGAGCAGGCTGACGATAGTCAGTGAATACGTGCCGGCCTGATTTACCAGCGGCGTGGGCGTATTCGCGCCGGAGACGATATTGCCGTTTGTGGTGGTCCAGGTCAGCGAGAAATTCGGCGCCCCCGGATTCGCGCTGCTGCCAATGTTGCGGGTTGGGTTGGCGCAGTTGATGACCTGGTCGGGCCCGGCGAAGACCGGCGGCGGAGCAATATCCTGAATGACGGTTGTTTGGGCTGTGCTGCTGCATCCGTTGCCGGTATTCGTAACAACCAGTTGATAGACGCCCGGCAGGGCCGCGCTGATTTGCGTGCTGCCCTGACCGCCTGCGATGCCGCCTGTCGGTCCGGTCCACAGATAGGTAAATCCGGCCCCTTGGCTGGATCCGCTTCCATTGACAGTTACGGCCGTTGCGAGACAGGTTAGCGTCGGCGCTTGGGCGACCGCGGCGACGGGCGGGGTTATATTTTGAGTGACATCCACCACGTCTGAAGCGGTGCATCCGTTTGCGATATTGGTCAGCAGGATCGTATAAGCGCCGGGTTGATTGATGAGCGGCGCCAGCGAATTTTGGCCAGAGAGGATATTGCCGTTTGTCGTCGTCCAGGTTGCTACAAAATTCGGCCCTAAGGAGGAGCCGCTTCCGTCCAGCGTGATGCTTGTTTGCGCGCAGGTCAGCGTTTGATTCAGCCCGGCATTTGCCACCGGCGGCTGGATATCCCGGACGACTTGAACGTTGAAGGAGGCTGCGCAATTATTATTTGTGTTGCGCACCGTGAGGGTATAGGCGCCCGGTTGATTGACCAAGGGGTTAAGTGTATTGGCGCCGGAGACGATATTCCCGGTTGCGGTCGTCCAGGTGTAGGTGATTCCGGCGCCGCCGGTGGAGCCAGCGCCATTCAGGGTGATGGAGGACACGTTGCAGTCCAGTGTATCGGTTGCGACGGCGGTTGCGGTCGGGATATCCGCATCGGTTACGACGGTCACCGACGCCGCATTAGTGCAGCCATTTTGCGGGTTTGTTACCAGTACCGAGTACGTGCCGGCTGCCGACACCGTGGCGATCGGCGTATTTTCTCCAGAAAGAATACTTCCGTTTGCGGTGGTCCAGAGGAAGGTCAGGTTATTTCCCGGGCCGGCGCTTGCTTGCAGCGTCACGCTGCTTTGCACGCAATTGATGGTATCTGGCTGGGCAATGACGGCCACCGGCGTGGCGATATCCTGCGCGATACTAACCGTGTCAAAATCTGAGCAACCATTTTCCGGATTGAGTACCTCGAGCACATAAAGTCCGGGTGCGTTGACCACTGGGTTTGGGGTGTTTTGTCCTGACAAAAAATTCCCGCCGAGGGCCGTCCAGGAATAAGAAAGTGCGGTATCCACGGGTATTCCCGGATCACCCAGCGTATAGTTTGTAATCAGGCAATTTAGGGTGATTGGGTTGCCGGCTTCCGCCTGCGGGAAATTCAGGTCGCTGCTTACCACCACCGTATCTGCCGTGGCGCAGAGCGTGGTGGTATCTATTATTTGGAGGATATAGACGCCGGCGCGGTCAATGATGGGCTGGAGCGTATTTTGTCCCGACACAAAATTTCCGCCCAGGGTGGACCAGTTTAGGCTGTAGGGCGCGCCGTTAGAAGAACCGCTTCCGTCCAGGTTTATCGTTGGCAGGTAGCAATTAATTTCCGGTGGCGGCGCCAGCAGGGTTGTGGGCAAGCCGGGAGCCAACTTCAACTCCACGGTATCCGCGTCGGCGCAGATATTGTTTCCTGTGACCGTCACCGAGTAAATACCCGGCGTCACGGAGGAAATGCTTTGGGTGGTGTCGCCTGTGGACCACAAGTACTTCACATTTGGGAATCCGCCCGTGGCGGTGAGCACCGCTGTATCGCCCGGACAAATTGCCGGGCCTTGGATATCAATGACAGGTGTTGGTTTGGGGGGGATGGTGATGCTGGCCGTGCCGGTGCACCCCCGGAAATTGGTGACGGTGACGCTGTACGTACCCGGCTGATTAATGACAATTCTAAAGGTATTTTCGCCTGTTGACCAGGCGTACTGGGAAAAAGCGCCAAATGCGCGCAGGGTATCCAGTTCCCCGGGGCATATTGAAGGCGCCGTTGGCGAAATATTAAATAAATCCGGATCTCCATTTTGAATCGCGATGACGCCCGTGCCGGTGCAACCGAATATATTCGTTACGACCACCTCGTAAAAACCGGGTTCATACGCTTGGATAGGGTTGGTGGTCAGGCCGTTATCCCACTGGTAGGAAACATAATTAGGCGCTACTTTGATATCGATTGTATCTCCTTCAGAACACATCACCGAGGGGGCTGAGAGCACCGGAACAACTGGCGGCGATTGCGGCATAAAGATCGAGGCGGTGAAGGGGCAACCCAGGTCGTCAATCATCGTAATTGAATAGTTGCCGGGAGCCGTAATAGTGATTGGCGAGAGGTCGGTGATATAGGGGGGATTCCAGGTATAATCCGAGAAAGTGTAACCGTCGGTATTTACGGTAATATCCACGGTATAGCCTGGGCAAATTGCCGGCGGGCCGGTGATAGACAGCGTGCCGTCGAAAAAATCACCAATCGAAGCGCTCATCAGGAAGTGGTCGCAGCCGAAGCCTGCAGGATCCCAGGAGTAGGTACCCGCATCGGAGACGACAATTTTTTGGGCGGTTTCACCGGTGGTCCAGTTTACCACAATCGGGGTTTGTTGTCCGCCGAAAGTTTCCAGAAACGCGCCGAGCGTGACGGTTTTATCCTGGCAGTTGATGGTTCGTCTGGTTACACAGCGCAAGTGGCCGTCCGGACTATCCTGGGTCTGTAGGATTGAATCCTGCGTGATCGGCAGTACAATCCGGTTGATCGCGGCATGGAGGTCGGGAAAAGCCTGTAAGAGTACAGGGAAAAACAAGCCAAAAGTAAGCGGCAGGAGCGCCTTTTTAAAGGCTGGGTAGAGTTTTGACATACAGCATAGGTTGTTGCACGAACGCAGGTGATTAAACTTGTTATCGGGTGGGCCGAGGCGCTCTTAAAACAACCCTTTTGGGGCGCTTGCACAACCAGTTGCGTGGTTCCCTTCAAGCAATCCATCATATCCCGCTGCAATGATACGAAAAACAGGTTTTTCGCTGTATGGCAAATAAATATTTTGTTTCTTTTGAGTCTGTACAAAATAAGCGCGCGCGCCTGCAAGCCTGAATAAAGGCCTTGCGGGCGCGCGCGAAAGACGAGTATGCGCGAATTAATTCGTTTAAACTTTCCACAATCTCAGGAACAGCAGTTCCAGGGCGAGAAACAGCAAAGCGAACACGAGGCACCAGCGCCAGAGCACAACGCCCTGATTTTGTTCATCTACCACCTGGGTGAAGTTTGCCTCTGCATTTTCGTTCAGGAGTTTCATTTTTGGACCGAGTTCCGATTGGAGTTCTTCATCGTTACGGTACCGGAGGTCACTTTCTTTTCGGTCGTAGTTGAAAGCATATTCGGCGAGCGTGGAATCTGTTTTCAGGCTGAGGCGGTACCAGCCGGCATGGTGTACTTGTTTGCCTGGGGTTAGGAGTACTTTAGAGCCGAGTATGCGTTGTTCCGGGATAAATTCGGCGGCTGCCGGGTCGTTTGTGTCGTTTTTTTCGGATGATTGCCGCAATTTGTAGAGTGTTTCGCCGCCTGGCGATACGAGATGTTTGGCTTCCAGTACTTCATTTTTGCCGATTGTGTAGGCTACGGGGCCGGCTTTAGCGCCGGCAACGGCCATTTTAAACAGCATAGGCACAAAAATTTCACCGTTCAGCACGAGGTCGCTGTATTGTTCGTCGAGTGGTGCGGCGTAGAGGTATAGGGCGCCGTCGCCGAGCGGGTATTTTGCCATGAGCAGGGCGCCGTCGCGGTAGCTCAGGATGGGTTCGCCTTTGTTAGCGGGCAGTTTATAATTTCCCTGGGTTCCGGGCAGGCGCAAATTGGCGCTTTTATTCAGATAGACATCGCGGAATACGAACTCCTCTGTATTGATTTGGCCGGCTTGCCGGGCGGTTGCGTCGAACGCGCCGAGCGGCCCCGCGTTGAACGACTGAAGGAAGGGATCATACGCGCCGGGCGCGGCATTTTTCGCAGGGAAAACCATGATGTTGCCGCCATTTTGGGCAAAATTATTTAGTTCCTGCACCAGTCCGGATGCTACGGCGGGCAATTCATTGAGGATAATCAGTTGGTATTCCGGGAAGCGGGAATAGTCCAGCGCGCGCGCGTCGGCCTGATCCAGTTTGAAATACGGCGCGCCGGCAAAGGCTTTGCCGAGGTATTTATTGGTTTGGCCACCGTTTATAGACAGCACATTGACCTGTTCGGCTACCTGGAAGGCGAGGTAGTAGTCGTCGTCAAATTGCACCGGATAATCGGAGACGGACAGACGCGCTTCGTGCCAGCCGGCGCGGAGAATATTAAAGTCCACGGTATCAATGCGGCTCGCACGAGCGGGTACGCGCAGGGCGCCTGCCGGTTTGGTTTGGCCGTCATGGCGAAAGCTCAGGCGGATATCTTCGGCATCTTCGTCGGAGCGGTTGCTGATGCGGACGAACAGGCGGGCGGGTTGATTCAATATTTGTACCGGGCTATCGAACCAAGCGCTGTCAAGCGAGATGTTATTTTCCTGAACGGCCCGCATGGGTGCGAGTTGGACTTCCAGGGTCGTGTCTTTAAAATTTGGCAGGTCTGCGATGCTTGCCTGAAAATCAGAGATGATGAAAGCCGTTTGGTTTGCGGCTTTCCCGGTTTGCAGGCATTGTTTTTGGCGGGTGAGCACCTTGGACAAATCTCTGCTGGCCGGACTGATTTTTATTTCTTCGATTCGGTTCAGCGCGTCTTCCTGGCTTACGAGTCGTTGGTCGCGGCCTTCAAAGTCATTTGTCAGGATTTGGAATCGGTCGCTGATGGCGTAGGCTTGCACGATTTCCCGTGCCCGCTGCTTGGCGAGTTCCAAGAGCGGCGCGTCTTTTGCCAGCGCGTTCATGGAAAAAGAATTATCAATATACAGGCTTACGGCCTGATCGCCGCGTTTTACGGCGTTGGATTTTGGTATAAAGGGTTGCGCGAATGCCAGTACGAGGAAAAGAATGGCAAGGCAGCGCATCAGCAATACCAGGAGATTGCGGAGTTTCCGGCGGTTACTGCTTTCTTCCTTTACCTCTTTAAGGAAACGCACATTGGTAAAATACACCCTTTTAAAGCGGCGAAAATAAAACAGATGGATGATGATCGGCGCGGCGATGGCTGCTGCGGCGAAGAGGAAGAGGGGAAATAGAAACTGCATAATACGTTTTTGTGCGCGGGCCTGAATTACTCTAATACAATTTAGCGGCGTAAAAGTTTGCTTACAGGTGGGCTAGAGCACTTTCACCCAGTTCAAAAATAATTTGGGTATTCCATCTGAAATCATACTTTGGTTACTTCAGTTCCAAAAATTCAAACGAGGCGCGCGTTGGCAGGGTAGCGGCGGCCTGTTCATATTCCGCTGAAAAATAATAATGCTTAACCCATTTTGCGTCTGCCAGCACGCTGTGCACACCGTCGCCGGCGCTCAGGTCTCCGTTTGTGCCATCGTCAAACATCGGCAACGTTTTGAAAGCGAAGCCCTTGTCTGCGCGGTAGTGCAAGCGGCAGTTTGCGTCCGTACCGGCCTTGAGCGTGAAGAGCCACTGCGTTCCCTGTTTAGTAGGTTTTGCTGCTTCCAGTGTTGGGGTTTCGCGGGTCATGAGGGGGTGTTTAGACAGCCATTCCGTGCGTTTTGCCATCAGATAGCGGATGCCGATGACATTATCGGATCCGATGCGCATGGTGGAGTCCAGGCTATTTTTAAAAGATTCGTAAGAATACAATTTGAGCGAATCTTTTTGCACAATTGGATCAATTTCCTTTTGGAGGGCTGCCGCGCGCTGCAATAGGGCGCCGTTTTCGAGGAATTCCTTCAGGATCGTCCGGTAATGGGCCAGGTATATTTTTCGGTAGTAGGCATTTTTCAGCAGTTGCGAGATGAGCGGGCGGCGGGGATTGTTAATTTCCGACAGGGGCTGCATTTGGATGAGTTCCTGATCCGGCATTTCGGTGAAGCTGAAGTTGCGTCGCCAGCCGCCGAGCGACATATTCAGATCCCAGATAATCGGATGCGCAACGCCGGTGGAATCGAACCACAAGTAGTAATTGTGCGAGAGTGAGCCATTGTAGCTGTCGAGGTTTACGAGGATATTGTTGATTGCCAGCATCCAGAGTGTTTGATCCACGTTTAGGACGCTTTCGATCTGCTCCGGGTTTTTGTTCAGTATTTTGATCAATTTGAGCAGCGGTTCCCAGGCGCCCGGTTGATCCACCTCGTAAAATGCGTCATAGCAGCCGGGGCTGTCATTTAGGTAGCTGAGCGAGGCATTTTCTCCTTTAGGGCAACCGCTTTGGCTGCGCACGCGTTTCCAATTATCCGGGTCGCACTTGACGAGGAAGCCCGGTGCGGGTCCGAAGTGATTTTTGATGAACAGGTCGTCCACCGATTCGGTATTTACATACAATCCGTAAGACTGATTATTCACATATACTTCTGCGAAATTGCAGCGCGGCGCCGGCATATAGCGGCGCACCACATCATAGGTGAGCGGGTCGCGCAGGAAGCTGGGGTCGAGGAACGCGTTGGACAGTTTGAGGGTGTTGTGCCCGCTTTTCAGTGTTTGCGTTTTATTGACCAGGTTCAGTTTAATATTAAAAGGCAGTTTTTTGTACGTTTCGTTTCGTGTTCTGAAATACGAACTATTGCCTTTATAGCGAATTCCGGCGTCTTTATAACGAACTTTATTGACGGTTACATCGCCGGGAATTCGGCCTTCGGGATTGTTTTTTTTGAGTGAATCCAACAGATCATCCCAATTTGCCTGCGGAAATTCGATACGAATTTCCTGCAGGGCCGTCCCATAATAATCTTGCACTTGCGTCTGCGCGGTCAGGCGTGCCGACAGCAGGAGGCAAACAAATAAAAAGCGATTGCGCATGTATTATTTATTTAAATCGGAAAGTTTTACTTTTTTAGGCTGGGCTCTGTAGGTTGACGGGAAGAAAGACACGGCGCCGGCATTTTCCGCGACCAGGTAGCATTCGATTTCTGCGTCCTCCGTGGGTGCGTCCACCAGGGCGGTGAAGGCTTTCGCGCCGGCGGGCAGTCCGCCAACCATGTCTTCTGACATCAGCATCGAGCGGTAATCCTGGTCTTTGCCGAAGCGGTAGTACAGGTGCATGCGCTGCGGGAAGCGGTCGGCTTTCACGTTGATTTTAAACATGTTGATTTTTTGCTTATCGAATTTTCCGCGTCCCTGCACGCTGAAATCCGTTACGGCGGAAGGGAGGGCCGTCAAGTCCGGGTGGGTTTTCAGGTAGCGCGTTCTTTTCGACATCAGTTCGATGATACCGGGGATTTTGCTGCGTTTTCCGATGGTTTCCGCGAGGCTGCGTTGGAATTCTTCCGTGCTATAGCTCTTATTGGGGTCTTCTTCGAACGCTTTGGCGATGCGGGTTTGATACGAACGGGCGAGCGTTTCATATTCGCCATTTGCGAAATTTTCTTCGAGAATTTGTCGCAGGTGCGCCAGATACACCTTTCGGTAAAATTCATTCGCGAGCAGTTTGCTTAGGAGTGGTTTATACGGATTTTCGGCATGGAGCAGGGGGTCTAATTTTTGCAATTCTTTCAGGTCGAGGTCGCTGCCTTTGCCGGTATTTTTATAGCTCCCGAAGGCGAGGTTGAGGTCCCAGGGAATCGTTTGGAAGCGCCCGAAATTGTCTTTGTAGAGATAATAATTGATGCTGTAATTGCCGGAGTAGCTGTTGAGATTGACCATTGCGTTGTTGAGGGCGAGCATCCAGAGCGCAGCGTCCACATCGAGTACGGTTTCGATTTTTTCGGGGTTACGGTCGAGTACGCGGGTCAGTTCCTGCAAATCGAGCCATCCTTGGGCGGACGACATTTCGAAATTACCTTTGTAGCAGGCCAGATTCTCTTCGTATTCCAAGGAGCCGAAGATATTTTGTCGGCAGGATTCGGGCGTTGGAGATTTATAATCCACCCCGGCTTTGAAGAAAGCGTTTCCTTCGGAGTTGTAATGTTCGCGGAGGAACTGCCCGTCCACGCTTTCCACATTGACGAACAGCCCGACGTATTCGTCATTGATATACAACTTTGTGTAGCAGGCGCGAGGCGCCGGCGTATATTTCCGCGCGATTTGGTAGAAAAGCATTTCGCGGGCCATACTGGGGTCGCGGAGTGCGGAGGATAGTTTTAGCGAGGCATAACCCTGGTGTTTGGTATTTTTATCTGTATAGTTGAGTTTGATTTGGAGGGGATTGCGCTTCAATCCGAGTTGGTAAGAATTATTTCCGCGAAACCGGACGCCGGCGCCTGGGTATTTTTTGCCATCAACTTCCACCTCGCCGTTCATCATGTTTTCGCCGTAAAGTCGCATAGAGTCGAGGGCGTCCACCCAGTTGTTTGCGGGGAGTTTGATGCGAATTTCCCCGATGGTATTGGGGTCGTACAGCATCCGTTCAGCGCTTTTATCGGTTTGGGCGGCGAGGCAGGCGGGGATGCAGGCGACAATAAACAGCAGCAGTTTTTTCATAAAAAATAGCGCTTGACGAGCGTGTTTAGATTGATTGAATAAATAGTTGTTTGGATTCGGTTTCAGGCCGATGGCAAAGGTACGTCAAATGATGGTTTCAAAAGATTCTTCTGTTTCCGGGGGAAACAGGTTCGTCACTGCGGCAAGTTTATATTGGTGCATATCGCGGAAAAGCCGGGCTGCGTTGTCCAGCAATCCGGCATCGAGTAGTTTTCTGATATTTTCCGGGTTTTGAAAACGCTCCTCATCGCCCAGTTTATAAATTTGCTCATAGTGTGCGTTTTCAATTTTTACGCTGGTTCGGTTGTCCATGCGGAAAATTGAAATTTTAAATTCGGGGTGTTCTATCTGACCGATGATACGCATAGAGTACGGCAAAAAAGGTGGAGTAATATGGATAAATTGGCATGGCATTAAATGATTTCCGACGGCTCGCTGGCGCTCAGGTACAGGTGCAGGCTGGCGGCTGCGGCTGCGCCCAGCAATGGGCCGATCAGGTAGATCCACAGGTCTGTCCATGCGATCCAACCGATCAAGGCCATACCCGCTGCCAGGGCTGGGTTAAATATCGCCAGGGATATGGTCACAAAGGGATAGGTCAGGGCGGCTAACAAGGCGCCGCAGGCAAATGCGCCTGCTGCAGGATTGGCGGGGCGGTGCAGAAAACCCAGCGTAAAAATAAAGACGCCGAGCGTTTCTGCCACGATCGAGCCGATGTCTTTGTTCAAATGGGATAAAATTTCATCTTTGTGGATACTGCCCAGCAAAAACGCGCTGAAAAATGCGCCAAGTACCGCGCCGAAGAAATGCGCAACCACATAGTAGGGGGCTTCCATTCGACTGATCCGTCCGTTGATCAACAGCGCGAGGGTTAGCACCGGATTGAAGTGGCCGCCGGAGACAGGCCCGAAAACCGCCATGAGGCCAGCTATTGCAAGGCCGGCAGCCAAAGGCGCGGTAAGTAAGCGGGCATCGGGGTTGGGGACAGTTCCCAGTATTATGACTAAAAAAAAGACGCCAAGTCCTTCTACAAGGTACTTTCTCACGTGTTTTTTGATTTCTGAATGAATGATTGCATTTTTGCCAGCGCTAAAATAGGCATTCCCCGCCGGTCGGCGGTAATATGTCGCTAAAATTGTGAATATGAAACTTAATTTTTTTTTCCTGCTGTGCGCGCTGCCGCTTTTCAGTATCTCCGCGCAATCGCAATTTTTAACCCCTGAGTTACTGTGGAAGCTCGGTCGGGTAGGCCTCGAATGTGTATCCCCCGATGGCAAATACGCGGTGTACGGTGTACAGCGCTATGATGTGTCGGCTAACAAGGGCACGCGGGCGCTTTACAGTCTGGAGCTGGCTACCGGCAAAATCCGGACGCTGACGCCCGAGGATAAAACCGCTTCCGATGCGGAATTTCATCCGGATGGCAAACGCATCGGTTTTCTGCTGGACGGCAAACTCTGCGAGGTCAGCCGCGAGGGATCGCCTGTTCGGAAGGTATCTGACCTGGAAATGAACGGCTTTCATTACGCTCCCAAAGGCGATTATATCCTTTTCACCCAAGAGGTCAAACTGGACAAAACGCCCGCAGAAATCTACCCGGATTTGCCCCAAACCAGTGCCCGGCTGATAGACGGTTTGTTCTATCGCCACTGGAAATCCTGGCATGATTACCGCTACAACCAAGTTTTTTACGTGTCTTACACCGATGTCGGCCTCGGCGCAACACCGATTAACATCATCAATGCACCATTTGACTGCCCACTCCGGCCGATGGGCGGTATGGAACAGGTATGCTGGAGCCCCGATGGCCGTTTTATCGTGTATGCCTGCCGGAAGCAGGCCGGGACTGCGGAAGCGCAAAGCACCAATTCGGATATTTATGTGTACGAACTCGCTTCGGGTCGAACGCTGAATTTCTCGGAGGATCTTCCCGGCTACGATCTCGACCCCTTCTTTTCGCCTGACGGGCGGTATTTGTGCTGGACGAGCATGGAGCGTCCCGGATTCGAGGCGGATCGCACCCGGTTGATGATGTTGGACACGAGGACGCAGATTCGCACCGAACTCACCGAGGGATGGGATTACGAGTGCAACCACCCGCGCTGGTCGCCCGACGGGCAATCGCTTTTTTTTGTGAGCGCCAAGGATTTCACGTATCAACTGTTTCAGATCCGCCTGAAGGATCGCTCGATACGCCAGATTACCGAGGGGATGCATGACTACGCGGCCTTTCGGGTAGCCGGAAACAATCTCGTCGCCCAACGCGGTTCCATGTCTGATCCGGCGGAGATTTTCCTGGTAGATCCGGTCGGCGGCGCGGCGCGGCGCATGACTTTTGTCACCGCCGACCTCTGGGATACCGTGGCAAAAGGGAAAGTGGAGCGCCGTACGGTGCGCACGGCCGACGGCCGGGATATGAATGTCTGGATCGTTCTACCGCCTGGTTTTGATCCTGCCGTCCAATATCCTGCGCTGCTTTATTGTCAGGGCGGCCCGCAATCGGCCGTGAGTCAGTTTTTTTCTTATCGGTGGAACCTGCAGTTAATGGCCTCCAAGGGGTACGTGGTTATTGCGCCTTGTCGGCGTGGTATGCCCGGCAGTGGTCAGGCCTGGTGTGACGCCATCAGCGGTGATTGGGGCGGTGGGGCGATGCAGGATTTGTTGGATGCTACGGACGCACTGGCGAAAGAGCCCTGGGTGGACGAGCGCCGGTTGGGCGCCGTTGGCGCTAGTTTTGGGGGCTATTCCGTTTATTGGTTGGCCGGGAAACACAACAAACGGTTCAAGGCATTTATTTCCCACTGCGGTCTGTTTAACCTGGAGAGTTTTTATGGTACGACCGAAGAAGTATGGTTCCCCCAATACGATTTCGAGGGCGCCTACTGGCAAAGCCCACTCCCGGAGGCGTACCAGGACTTCAGTCCCCACCGATTTGTTCAAAACTGGGACACCCCCATTCTTGTCATGCACAATGAGTTGGATTTTCGGGTTCCGATATCGGAGGGTATGCAGGCTTTTCAGGCGGCCCAGCTTCGCGGGATTCCGTCCCGTTTTGTCTATTTTCCGGACGAGGGGCACTGGATGTCGAAGCCGCAGAATAGTATGGTGTGGCAGCGGGAATTTTTCTCCTGGCTCGACCGTTACCTGAAATAAAATAGGCCCTCATCCTGCATTTCGCGGATAGAGGGCCATCCCAAAAACCGATTACTTCTTAGAGCGTGTCTAAAATTATATTTCTCGCTAATATGAAAGTCTTTTTCAGCCAACCTTCGTTCCTTTTTTTCGCCGTAATTAGCCCCATTACGCCTGCAAAAAGCGCCTTGTCTGGCTAAAAAATCCTTTTCATATTAACAGAGAATATAATTTTAGACACGCTCTTAATGACAAGTTCTTTGATTCCAAGAAAATGCAAAGTTAGGAGAAGATTGACGGGATGAAATACCCCCGGAAAGGTAATTGCGATTGGGGATTTCGGATTGGGGATTGGGGATTGGGGATTTCGGATTGGGGATTGGGGACGATGGCGGGTTATTTCTTACAAGCCGAGGGCAAAAAAATCCCGCCAGCGTCCCCAATCCGAAATCCCCAAGTACCTTAAGATTTGTTTAGCTTTTTTTACGGTGCAGAGCAGCAGGTCGAGGGCGGAGAGGTT
>JBEIDF010000004.1:0-47684 GCA_040383605.1 Lewinellaceae bacterium | reverse complement strand
TGTCTGGCCCCAAAAGTCCCATTTTCCGCCATACTTTGCGATTTTTTTTGACCATAGCGCTGCTATGGCCTGCAAAAAATCGCTTCGTCTGGCGAAAAACGGATCCTTTTTTGGCTCAGACGCGACCTGCTAACCAGTTACCTTTGTTATAAAAATAAGTTCGGCCTGACGTTTTCGGATACCAATAGTGGCGCCCAAAATCCGGTAGCCGATCGGGTCGCCGGAGGCGCTCTCGATTTCGGCGGAAATGCGGGTACCCGGCACGATGCCCAAATCCATCAGGCGCCGTCGCTGCTGCCCGCGGCAATTGGGCGATATACCGGTGATCGTGGCGGATTCACCGATGCGGAGTTCGGAGAGCAGGGTATGTGGCGCGCGCATGGGCGCGTGTTCCTGCAAGAGTTCCACGGTGATACTCTCTGCAAACAGAGGGGCGAGGACGCACTCCGCGCCGTCCGCGGCAAACACGATTTTTTCGTCGCGTTTTTCCAGGAGATACACCTGCATTCCGGGATACAGCCCCATGGCTACCAGTTGCTGATAGACAGCCTTCGGTTCATCCTCGATATGGGCAATCCGGGCGATCTCGCCCGGTTTCAGCGCGCTCAACGGAACGCCTGCGAGCGCCGGGAGTTCGCCTGTGGCGCTTGGGATGGGGTCGCCGTGTGGATCGAACACTGGGTTGCCAATACGCGCTGCCAGGGCTTCGGCTGCTTCGCTTGTTAACTGGTGCTCTTTGGCATCCGCTGCGCCGTGCCAGTCCAACGGATCGGCGCCGGTTTCTTCTGCCAGGTATTTTTCCCAGATGCGGTGGATGCGGATGATACGCAGGGCATAGGAACGGCCGGCGTCGGTGAGTTTAAATGATTGCGCTTGCATCGTGGTCAGGCCCAGTTCGCCGAGCCGTTCCATCAGTTTGGCGGCGCGGTCGGCGGGAATGTGCAAATTTCCGGCAATGCTGTTCAGTCCGCAGGGCAAATTTTTGTACGCGCAGTCGAATAAAAATTTCAGCACATCTTCCAGCAGCACACGCTCGGTGTTGCGCCGGGTGCGTCGAATGCGGTCTATCAGCCCGTTTTCGGGCCAAAAAAGCCATACCAGGAGGCCGATGGCAAACACGCCAAATGCCATGAGGAGGCCGGGGGATATTTGAAGCGGTACAAGCATGGTCTGTGCTAATTTTTCGGTATTTTCGGCGTATTTTAGTTGTTTTTAAAATCTCAAACCGGTATTAAGAAAGCATGTCTAAAAGCTTCGCAGGCGCAGACCCGTAAAATAAGTTCTGGGAGTTGCGGGGCCGTACACGTAGTTGCTATCCCGGTTTTTGCCGGTATCAAAGTCTGCCTGATAGGCATTGAAGAGGTTTTTTACGCCGCCGAAAAACTCCAATCCGAGGTTCCCCGGAATTATGTAGAACGTATAACCGGTTCGAAGTCCCAGTTCCGCAAAGCGCGGGGAAACTTTATAGCTGTCCATTGGCTGCTCAGGCGCGCCGGCAAAGGCGAGGTGCATATCCGTATCAAAAGCCTGCGGCGCGCGGAATCCCGCACCATAGCTTAAGCGGAATTGAGTGAGATTTTTCAGTTTGTACAACAGCGAAAGTCTCGGGCTGAACAAGGGGCGATCCAGCAGGTTATGGCGATCCAGCCGGATACCGCTTACCAAACTTAGCGACTGGTTGATCGCCCAATCGCTCTGCGCAAAAAAGCCGAGGTTGTGCGTGGTTTGATCTATCAGAAATTGATAGGCGGGGATTTGATCTAATACGTCGTCGTAGATATATTCTGCGCCGATGGTCAGCACGTTGCGCTGTCCGGGAAAGCCGATGAGTTCTTGGTTGAACTGCAGTCCACCCTGAAAAGTCGAGTTGTCGGAGGCGCCGTAGGGCGGCATATCCAGGTGCGCGCGAATCGCCTCCGCAGAATCCGGGAAGATACCGGTGTAGTGCGTCCGATCGGTGCGCTGAACGCCCAGGTAGGCGATGAGCGCGCTGCGCCCTTCGTTGAAATTGATTTGGTAGTCGGCGCTGCCAAGCCACACCTGATGCCGGCGCTCTTCGGCTTGCTGTGCCAGGTGTGGCGGTGTTTGGGTCATTTCTCCGCCGAGTCGGTATTCATCCAGTCGGGTGAGGCTGATCTCGAGTTTTTGCTGGTCGTTGGGGAGAAAATAAAAATTTGCTCCGGCGGCGCGGTTCCGGATTGTCGGGAGTTCGGAAAAGCCGTCATTATTGTGATCGTACCAAGGGCGATTTCGGTTGTTTAGAAAAACGGCAGCGGCCATTTTGCCGGATTTACTCCGAAGGGTGGCATTGCCGGACAGAATTGGCTCGTGGACAATGCCTTGAATATTTTGGTGCGTATAGGTTACGTCGAAGCTGTTTTTTCCCGGCGCCCTGGTAATCAGGTTTACCGTACCGCCGATCGCGCCGGCGCCATAAACGGCAGATCCGCCGCCGCGCACGATTTCTATGCGCTCCAGCATGTTGGCGGGTATTTGTTCCAGACCGTACAGGCCTGTAAGCGGACTAAAGATCGGCCTGCCATTCACAAGTATCTGGGTGTAACCGCCCGCCAGGCCATTCATGCGCAATTGGGTGTAATTGCAGGTCTGGCAATCCGTTTCTACGCGGAGACCTGGCTGGAATTTGAGCCCTTCCGCGATATTGCAGGCCTGCACGCCCTCGAGGGTGCGGGCGCCGATGATTTGTACAATCACGGGCGATGCAGTCTGCCTTTTGAAGGTGCGCGCACCCGTTACAACCACTTGATTAACTTGCAGTTCTGATTCGACCAGATTCAACTCCAGATACAGCGCGGTATCTATCCGGATCGCCTGTTCCAGCGTCTTGTACCCCAGGCAGGATGCGATCAGGGTGTAGCTGCCGGTTGGTACTTCCCGCACCAGGAAACGACCTGAATCGTCTGTCGTCGCGCCGAATGGAAGATCCTTTACTTTCACAGTGGCCGTGGCTACGCCGCTGCCGTTGCACAGCACACGACCGGAAAGAACGCCGGTTTGGGCGCTGGTTCGACCTATAATCAGCGTTATACTAAACGCAAGGAAATATTTTATCCCCCTAAATTTCATAATAAGCAGGGCAAAGATATTAAGTTAGAATAGTCTAACAATGGGGTTAGTAAAAAAGTTGTACCTTTGTCTCAAAGTTTTTTCATGCCGTCTCAGACAAAAGAGAATTACCTGAAAGCCCTGTACAGCCTGGCCAATACGGCGGGGGAGGTACTCATGTCCGACCTGGGCCGGGAAATGGGCGTCAGCACCCCCACGGTGAACAGCATGGTAAAAAAACTACAGGAACAAGGCTGGGTGACCTACCAAAAGTACCAGCCGCTGCAACTCACGGAATCGGGACGCCGAGAGGCGGCGCGCATCATCCGCAAGCACCGAATCGCAGAGATGTTTCTGGCAGAAATGATGGGCTTCGGCTGGGAGGAGGTGCACGATATTGCCGAAGAACTGGAGCACATTGATTCGGATGCGTTTTTTGAACGCATGGACGCCATGCTGGGCCGACCGACGGTGGATCCGCACGGTTCGCCGATTCCCGATCAGCACGGCGTGATCGAACAGCCGGCCTATCTCAAATTGTCGGAGGTGGCAGCGGGCGAAATGGTGCGCTTGCGCGCGATTACCCGCAGTTCAACGGATTTTTTACGGCTGCTGAATAGCAAGCAGATCAAATTGGGCACGGAAATCCGCGTACTCCGCCGGGAACCCTTTGATCAAAGCGTATCGGTGGCATACGACGGTTTTCCAGAGGTCATGCTGAGCCAGGAAGTGTGCCTGCGTTTGCTGGTGGAGTTGGACGCCGGATAGCGCGGATCTGGTCTTCCGGCTGGTCACCGCTTGAGTCGTTCTTCGTACAGGTAAATCCAATCTTCGACCGTCAATTTACCGGCCAGTTCGCCGATCAGTTCGAACGGAATGTCCTCCGGTTTTTTGAACCGGATGCAGCTTTTACCCATATCCAAGCGCGATTTTCCCGTTTGGGAATAGGACTCGGTAAACCAATCCATCAAGTCAGCATCCGCATACAAGCCGAGATGATAAATCGCGATGTAATTTTTTTGCGAAGCGATCTGCATAAACGGCAGGGGCTGCTTGGGGTCGCAGTGGTAGCCCGCGCGGTATAATTCATGGGGTACGAAGTAGGCAATCATGCCGTAGTGCATGCCCTCCTGGAAGCCCTTCGGCAGCTTGGCAAGAATCACCTCCCGCAAGCGGATAAAGGCTTCGCGGCGATTTTCCGGTACCTGGGCGAGGTACGCTTCCGGTGTGGCAGCAGCGTGTTTCATGGCCGAGTATTTGTGGATTTTTGCGGTATTTCAAAACGCGTTCAAATTGCGTATATTTTATATTTTAAAAAAATAACATCGTTCACGCTAACCCGCTAATCTCGTTTTTCCCGGCGCCAATAAAGATAAAAAGGCACGCCGGTGAGCATCAAGGCAACGCCTAATCCTGCTTCCCGCGGACTGTTAATACAGGTGATTATAATCAGCGCCGCGCAAAACAGCACAAACAGGGCGGGTACCACCGGATAACCCCAGACGCGGTAAGGCCGCTCCGTCGCCGGCTCGCGCAGGCGCAAAATGAACACCCCGGCCGCCGTAGCCCCGTAAAAGAAAAAGGCGGCAAAAATCAGCATATCGGTTAGCTGATCGAAGCTGCCTGACAGCACCAACAAGCACCCCCAGATACCTTGTATCCAAAGCGCTGCATTCGGCGTGTGGAATTTCGGATGGATGTTTGCCGCTTTTGGGAAAAATAAGCCGTCGCGCGCCATCGCATAATACACCCGCGGCGGCATCAGGATGGTAGCGTTGGTGCAGCCGAGGGTGGTAATCAGGATCACGCAGGAAATAATCAAGGCGCCGGTATCACCGGCAAAATGCCGTATCACGGCAATGGCGGCAATCTCGTTCTGGTTTTGGTGGCTGTCAATCAGCGCATCTATGGGCAGGATGTATAAATAGGTGAAATTGACCGCCAGATAGGCGACCATGATGATCATCAAACCCACAAACAGCGCAATCGGCAGGTTTCGGTTCGGATTTTTAATCTCGCCGCCCAAAAACCCCACGGTGTTCCAGCCCTCGTAGGCCCAGAAACCCGCCAGGAGCGCCGCAAACATGGCTTTTATAAAAGCAAAATCCGTCCAGTCGTAGTCCACATAGCCGGTCGCCGGCGTCCGCAAATTATCCAGACTGCCGCCGCCGAACAAAATCCCGCTCACCACAATGAGGCTCAAACCCAAAATCACCAGCCGCGTAATCCAAGTGCTCAAAGCCGCGCCGCCCTCCAATCCCCGGCTGTTGAGGTAAGTCAACGATAAAATTAATCCGATCGTCACGGCTTTGACGCCCGCATTTTCAAAGGGCGTGAAGATGAAAAAGCGAAGCCCCTCGATAGATTCCGGCAGGTGCGGGAGCGGAATTATCGCGTTCAGGGATTGGGTAAAGACGTAGGCAATAGAGGCAATCGCCGCAGTCTTGATCACGGCAAAGGTGCTCCAACCCCACAAAAAAGCCATAAATCGCCCGTAAATACGGCGAAAATACACGTACTCCCCGCCGGAATCCGCCATCATGCCGGCAATTTCGGCGTTGCTCAAGGCGCCGCACAAACTGATAAAACCCGCCAGCGCCCAAGCCCACAACACGAGGGTAGGGGAGAGCAGTTCGGCCGACATCGGGGCCACTTTTTTATAAACGCCCGAGCCGATCACCGAACTCACGACGAGGATGGTGGCGGCGCCCAGACTTAGGCTGCGGACAAGTTGACCCTGCGTTTTTTCCATAGTTTTACTTTGTAAATAGGCTTTGTCGGCGCTCAAATCAGATTACGCTTAATAGCGTTACAAAACTAAGAAACAGTTCGTACTTTCGTGCAGAAACTTGTAATTTAATATATATTACCATGAACGGAGGCGCGATTATCGCAAAAGTATTGAGGGAGCAGGGGGTGCAATATCTCTTCACGCTCAGCGGCGGGCACATTGCGCCGATCTATGTGGAAGCCGAAAAAGCCGGTATCCGTATCGTGGACGTGCGCCACGAAGCCTCCGCCGTATTCGCCGCCGATGCGATTTTCCGCCTCTCGGGCGTGCCCGGCGTTGCGGCCGTTACGGCCGGCCCGGGCGTGACCAATGCGGTGACAGCACTCAAAAACGCCCAAATGGCGCAGTCTTCTCTGCTGCTCTTCGGCGGCGCAACGGCCACGCTGCTGCGCAACCGCGGTGCATTGCAGGATATCAACCAAACCGGCATCGTCGCCACCATCGTCAAATGGCGCGCGCAGGTGCAGCGCCTGCGCGACCTGGCCTCGACCGTCCGCGAAGGCTTCCGACAAGCACAACGGGGCGTGCCCGGACCGGTGTTCCTCGAGGCGCCGGTGGATTTGCTGTATGACGAAGCCACGGTACGGGAATGGTACGGACAGAAAAATGCCCCCGGTCGCTCCCTCGCCGCGAAGCTCCGGTACTGGTATATCAACCGGCACGTCAACCGCCTCTTCGGCCGGGTTTCGCCGGACGCGCCGCAGCCGCCCATCGCGCCAGTTCGCCCTGCAATACGCGCGAGTGCGCTTCGCCGTGCCGTGCAGACCCTGCAAGCGGCCCGTCAACCGGTACTTGTATTGGGCAGCGGCGCGCTGGCGACCCCAAAAGACGCCGCCGCGCTGGCGACCGCGGTTCGCCAACTCGGCCTGCCGGTATTCCTGAGCGGGATGGCGCGCGGGCTCCTTGGTCCCGCCGACCCGCTCCAATGCCTGCACCATCGAAAAAAAATCCTGCGGGAAGCCGATTGTATCGTACTCGCCGGTGTTTCCGCTGATTTTCGGCTCGATTATGGCCGGCAACTTCCCAAAAAAGCAAAACTGATCGCGCTGCACCTCGATAAAACAGACCTGCACCGCAATATGCCGCGCTGCGAGGTGCAAACAATCGTCAATCCGGCTCACTTCCTGATCGAACTGGCGCAACAGACCGGCACTTGGCCCGATTGGTCCGGCTGGAAGGCGCAGCTCGCTGCATACCAAGCCGATCGGGAGGCGGAAATTGCGCAATCGGCCGACGAACCGCTCCGCGGCATCAACCCCGTCGCGCTCTGCCGTGCCCTGGATCGCCTCCTCCCCGCGCAATCGGTGCTGGTAGCCGATGGCGGCGATTTTGCCGCAACCGCTGCCTACACCCTGCGCCCGCGCAAACCCCTGAGCTGGCTCGATCCCGGCGCCTTCGGCACCCTCGGCGTAGGCGGCGGCTTCGCGCTCGGCGCCGCGCTCCACTATCCGGACGATTATATCTGGATCATCTACGGCGACGGCAGTGCGGCCTTCAGCCTGATGGAATTCGACGTTTTTGCGCGCAACCGGATGAAAGTCTGCGCCATCATCGGCAATAATGGCGCCTGGGAACAAATCGCCCGCGACCAGGCGCCCATGCTCGGCGCGCGAACGGCTACTGACTTAGCGCTGTCCGATTATCACCGCGTGGCGGAAGCTTTCGGCGCCGCCGGCGAACGCGTCGAATCCCTCCCCGATTTTCAAAAAGCCGTGGCGAATGCCATCGCCAGCATGGATCGCGGCGTGCCCTACATCATCAATGCCGTGATCGGTAAATCGGAATTCCGCAAAGGCAGTATTTCGATGTAGGCAACAACACGCACCGTTTTAAACAAACCATGACCATATTCCTTTCAACTATGCGCACCTTCATTTTTCTTTGTACACTTTTTGTGCTTTCTACAGCCTCCCGTGCCCAGTCGCCGCAATTCTTTTTCTACGCCACCCTGAAGGGCGCGGAAGAAACGCCTGCCGTGCCCAGTGCGGGAATCGGTCTGCTTACGCTGACATTCAGTGCCGACCTGGATTCGATTCGGGTTTCAGGTATGTTGCTGAGCCTGGAAGGCGCCCTGACCGGCCTGGAGCTGCGCGCGGGTGCGCGCGGTGAAGACGGCCCGCTATTGCTCGATCTGCTGCCGATGGCCACGAGTAGGAAAATCGAAGGTATAACGCTGGCGACGCCCGACTTAGCCGCCCGGCTTTTCCAAAACAAAGTGTATGTCAGCGCCCGAACCTCCGCCTTCCCCGACGGCGAGATTCGCGGCCAACTAATTCCGGAAACCGACCTCAACTGGAGCGGCGCGTTCTCGCCCGATCAAATGATCCCCGCCGTCAGTTCCAACGGCCGGGGACTCGGCACCATCCACTTTCCAGTCGGATCGGAAGAAATTATCCTGGTTGCCAACACGGACGGACTGAGCAGCCCGATCCGCCGGATCGCAATTTACCGCGGCGCACCGAACGAAAACGGCACGCTAATCCTGGACACCCCCAATACCTTGCCGGGCTCCCTGGCTATTAAAAAGATCTATTTTTACGATTTGGAGCCGAACTTCCTCCAGCGGCTCATCGGAGAGGAGTACTATGTGGTGCTCAAAACGGATTCTTTTCCGGATGGGGAAGCACGCGCGCATTTTCGTTTCATGGGCTTTCTCAACGCCGTGTACGCGCCGAGCGGCTTCCAGAACGTGCCGGTCAACGATGTGCTTGGGGCAGGAATGGGCATCACGACCCTCTATCCCAACCTGGACAGCATGTTCACCCAGGTGCTGCTGCGCGATGTGAGCCCCACCGCGGTGCGGGTACGCAAAGCTCCTGCGGGCGCTAACGGCCCGGTAATCGCCACCTTGTCGCCGGGCGCAGTGCCCGGTACGTATGAGGGCGTGTTCCCCATCAGTCCGGCAGATCTCCGGGATTTTGTGGACAAAAAAATCTATGTGGAGGTAGCCAGCGCGGCTTTTCCCAACGGCGAGCTGCGCGGCCAGATGGAAACCAGCCTCCGGAAAGGGTATGCCTTTGACCTCTGTGGCGCGCAGGCCGTTCCGCCCAACAACAGCCCTGCGTTCGGTATGGCCATGCTGTCAGTAGATCAGGTGGATTGCTATATGAACTACAAGGTCATCCTGGCCGATCTTTCCGGCGATCTCAGCGGCGCGCTCCTGGCGCCCGGCGGGCCGGGCGAAACCGGGCCTTACTGGTATAACCTGTCCCAGGACACCTTCCCGCTGCTCGAAGGCATTACCGGTATTGATCCGCCGGAAGGGGAGTATATCGAAACAGATCGGGCGTACATCCAAATCAACACGCCGGATTTCCCTAACGGCGAAATTCGCGGACAGGTACGCCGGCAACTCAGCTGCCCCTTGGTTTCTTCCACCTCGGCGCCGACGGTTTCTGAATTGGCAATCTACCCCAATCCGGCATCGGAAATCGTCTTTGCACGCATGCGCGCGACCCTTCCCGGTGACTATCAGCTCAGCCTGCGCGATGCTGCCGGGCGGGTAGTCCGCGAATATCCCCTCGCGATCCACGTTGGCGAACAAACCCACCCCCTCGATTTGCGCGGGCTGCCCGCCGGGATGTATGCGTTTGAGTTGACCGCTGCGTCCACCGGGCAGTTGCAGGCGGCGGGCCGGATAGTGAAAAAGTAGCCTGCAAATTTGAAAATTGATTTTAAATTTGCAGGGAAAGCTGCGCTTTGGTGTTCGATTATACCTCTTGTCAAGCCACCGAGCAAATCGCCCAATGCCATCGGTAATCCCCGTGTTCTTCATCACAATGCATCAAACCATGATAACCCTCCGCCAAGCCATCAACAAAGCTTACCTCAAAGAAAAGGTCGCGCGCCCCGATATCGAACGCCTGAAAACCGGCCTTCGAAATCTGCTCCAGCACATTGATCTCCAGGAAAGCGAAACCAACCTGCGCGATCACCTGCGCGATTTTCTCAATGCGGTCTGGTACCGCGACCACCACCTCATCGCCTCCAAAGAACGCGCCGACCTGGTGATCCACGCCGACAAATCCGCCAAAAGCCCCGTGGCTGCGCTCTTCGAAGTGAAAAGGCCCAAAAACGCACAGGAAATGATCGCGCCCGGCCAACTCAACCGGAAAGCGATGCAGGAACTCGTGTGGTATTACCTGCGCGAACGCGTCGAACACCAAAATCCGCTCGTGAAAACGCTGGTGGTCACCGATATCCATACCTGGTTCCTGTTCAATGAAAACGATTTCGACCGCTATGTCTATCACAATAAAAAACTGCTCGAATTCTATCACAGCGCCCGGGAAAATGAAAAAAATACCGACCTGATCTATAAAACGATCGGACGTGACTTCCTGCCGGACATCGCCGATAAACTCAGCTACACGTATTTCGACCTGCGCGACTTTGAAAAACCCGCGCTCGATGACAATCCCGACAATGACCGCGCGCTTATTCCACTCTACAAAGGGCTGTCGCCCACGCACCTGCTCCGATTGCCCTTCGCCAACGACAGCAATTCGCTCGACAAACCCTTTTACCACGAGTTGCTCTACATCATCGGACTCGAAGAGGTGAAGGAGGGCGGTAGAAAACTGATCCGCCGCAGAAAACCGGAACACCGACAACCCGGCGCTTTGCTCGAAAATGCGATCGCCGTGCTGGATACCGAGGATATCCTCCGCCGATTGCCTAACGTAAAGGAATACGGCGCCGACCGCGAAGAGCAACAATTCCAGGTCGGCCTCGAACTCGTCCTCACCTGGGTCAATCGCCTGCTTTTCCTCAAATTACTCGAATCCCAACTCCGCAGCTACCACAACGGGGATCCCAATTATCTCTTTCTACATTTTAAACGTATTCAGGATTTCGACGAACTCAACGAACTCTTCTTCGACGCGCTCGCCAAACGACCCGAAGACCGCCCGGACTTCGCCCGCGATAAATTCGCCCTGATCCCGTATCTCAACTCCTCGCTCTTCGAAATCCAGGAACTCGAAAGCCTCACAATCCGCATCAACAGCCTCAAAGACCGCCTCACGCTCCCCCTACTGCCAACCACGGTCCTCAAAGACCACGCCGGCCGCCGCCAACAAGGCGAACGCCGCACCCTCGAATACCTCTTCCTCTTCCTCGATGCCTACGACTTCTCCTCCGAAGGCAGCGAGGAAATCTCCGAAGAAAGCAAAACCCTCATCAATGCCTCGGTGCTGGGCCTCATCTTCGAAAAAATAAACGGCTACCGCGACGGCGCGTTCTTTACCCCCGGATTTATCACCATGTATATGTGCCGCGAAACAATCCGCCGCGCCGTGGTGCAGAAATTTAATGAAAAATATGGGTGGAGATGTGAAGATGTGGGGGATTTGAAAAATCATCTTGTGGATCGCCGCGCTAAAGAGCAGGTTCTGGAGTCCAATGCTGTGGTCAACAGCCTAAAAATTTGCGACCCTGCCGTTGGAAGCGGCCACTTTTTAGTTTCCGCGTTAAATGAAATCATTGCTGTCAAATCAGAATTAGGCCTTCTCGCCGATGAACACGGGATTCGCCTTCCCGTCGAAGCCCGCATCGAAAACGACGAGTTAATCGTCACCGACGACCACGGTTTTTTCCGTTACCAGCTTCGGGCTGGGGCGCCTTCGGAAGAAAACCAGCGAATCCAGCAGAGTTTATTTCGGGAAAAGCAGCGCATCATCGAGAATTGCCTGTTTGGGGTGGACATCAACCCGAACTCCGTCAAAATATGCCGCTTGCGCCTTTGGATCGAACTGCTGAAAAACGCCTACTACACCAGCCGCGGCGCCCTGGAGACCTTGCCGAATATTGACATCAACATCAAGCAGGGCAATTCGCTGATCAGCCGCTTCGCCCTCGACGCCGACCTGAGCAAGGCGCTCAAAAGCCTGAAATACGATATTTCCGCGTATAAAAATTTCGTGCGCGATTACCACCGCGCAACCGACCGGGAGGTGAAACAGGGGCTTGTCCGCCTTATTAATCAGATCAAATACGATTTCCGCACCGAAATCGGTCGGAACGACCCCAAACGCAAGCGTCTCGACAAACTCGTGTCGGAACTCTACCACCGATTTACCGGTAATTTCCTTTTCGAACCGGATGCGCCTTACGGCAAAAATGAAAAAGACCTGGAGAAAAAACGCGCGCAGGAAAAACAAAAACTCGAGCAGGAAATCGAAAAACTAAACGCCGAAATCGAGGAGGTTAAAAGCAACCGCGTTTTTGAAAACGCCTTTGAATGGCGCTTTGAATTTCCGGAAGTACTCGACGACGAGGGCCGGTTCATTGGGTTTGACGTGGTGGTGGGGAATCCGCCGTATATGAGAATACGGGGAGATAAGAGTAATTTATCTCAATACTTTCAAGATAATTTTGAAGTGGCAGAGAATCAAATTGATGCTTTTCATTTATTTTTTGAAAGGGCACATCAGATTTGCGATACAACTGGGCTAATTAGCTTGATTATTCCAAATACGATTTTGGGAAATTTAAATTGTAGGAAATTAAGGCAATTTATGTTGTATAATACACACTTAGATATAATTGCAGATATAAGAGAGGGGGTATTTGATGATGCTGATGTCGAAGTACTCATAATACAAGCGTCTAAAAAGATGCAAAGTAGTTCAGCATATTTTGAAGTAAAAAACAAAAAATTTAATTTTGTTCATTACTTTGATCAAGAGCAATTTAAATCTAATCAAAATAATAATTTTACGGTTACAATATCGTCAGCCAATCTTGATTTGCTTTCTAAGATTCAAAATAAATCTCATGCAATCAGTAAGTATTTTGATGTAACGACAGGAATAAAAGAGTACCAAGTTGGAAAGGGTAATCCGCCTCAATCAAAACAAAATGTTGAGAATCGCTCGTTCAATTCTTTTATACAAAAGGACGATAGCTACATACCAGAAATTAGGGGTAAAAATATCAACAAGTATGATATCCAGTGGACAGGAGAGTATATAAGTTACGGACCTTGGATTGCAGAGCCCAGAGTACCTGGCATATTCAGAGGTTGTAAAATTTTAATCCGGCAGATACCGTCAAAAAACTCATTAGTTGCCGGATTTACGGCCAACGACTATATCGTTGACCAGAGTGCCTTTGTTTTGAAGTGTAAACAAGAATACGGAGAATCAATTTATCTAAAAGTATTAGGTCTGTTAAACTCCAGGTTAATGTTTTGGTATTTTCAAAATGTATTTAACGAGTTTGATTCTTTATTTCCTAAAATAAAGGCACAGGAGGTTAAATCTTTACCTGTGTCTATACACTTGGAAAGAAATCAATCCATCGAATCCCTCGTCACCCGCATCCTCGATGCCAAGCGCGCCGATCCCGGCGCTGACACTGCTGCCCTGGAGGCCGAAATAGACCAATTGGTGTACGGTTTGTACGGTCTGACCGAGGAGGAAATCGCCGTTGTGGCGGGCGTTGGCGCGCCGTAACCGCCCAACCATTCCCGACGGGTATAAAAAAGGCCTCCGAGCTTGCCAACAAGCATCGGAGGCCTTTTTACCATTTCGGCTAATTACTTGCTGTGGTACGCCGTATTGTGCGACAGCGGGCCGCTGCACTTCGCGCAGTTGCCGGCTGCGCCTGCACCGCCTGCGCAACCTTTACCGCAGGTGTAGTGCCATACGCCGGCGGCATTTTGTGCCGGTTCGGGCGTGCCTGCGGGCGCGGGCGTCGGGGTGGGCATTTGCGTCGGCGATGCGGCGTTCTTCGGATCCTGGGCATGGAATGCCTGGTTGTGTACGAAGGCCGTGCCGCAAGCCGGGCAATTGGCTTGTGCCGGGCCGCCGCCGCCTTTGCAGCCTTTGGGGCAGACGTAATGTTCTACGCCGCCAGTTGCCGCTGCGGGCGCGGGCGCCGTCATGGGTGCGTCGGGGGCCGCCGGCATGACGGTCGGCGAATTGGCGCCGCCGCTCAGCGTACCCGTAGCGGCATCGCCGCCGGCGCCGGTGGTATCCGTATTGGAGGTGCTGTCGCTACCGCAGGCAGCAACCAGCAGAAGCGTCAGGAAAGAAAAAAGAATTGCTACATTTTTCATGTTGAAACCGTTGTAATGTCAGGTAAATAATTTTGCAAATGTACAGCGCAATCAGCACAACCGATGCGCGGGTGTTTAAAATTATGTTGTCGTATCCGCTCAGCCCGATATTTTTGCCCAGGTATCCTTCAGGGTAACCGTGCGGTTGAACACCGGTTTGTCCGGCCTGCTATCGGGATCCAGGCAGAAATAGCCGAGTCGGGTAAACTGAAAGTGCGCGCCTGGTTCGGCTTGAAACAGCGCGGGTTCCACCAGCGCGTTTTCGATTACTTCCAGCGAATCCGGGTTGATTGTTTTTTTGAAATCCTCCTCTGCTGCTGGGTCTTCTACCTGAAACAGGCGGTCGTACAGCCGCACCTCGGCTGTTTGCGCGTCCTGCGCCGACAGCCAGTGGATAACGCCTTTCACTTTGAGTCCGGACGTATCCTGTCCGGAGCGGCTTTCCGGGAAATATGTGCAGCGGATTTCGGCGATGTTGCCATCGGCGTCCCGGACGGCCTCGTCGCAGCGGATGATAAACGCGGATTTGAGTCGGACCATGCCGCCCGGATAGAGTCGGAAATACTTCGGCGGCGGGTTTTCCATAAAATCCTCCTGCTCGATGTACAGTTCGCGGGAAAACGCGATTTTACGGTTGCCCGCTTCCGGATCTTCCGGGTTATTTTCCGTTTCCATCCATTCCGTCTGGCCTTCCGGATAATTGGTGACCACCATTTTCAGCGGTCGCAGGACGGCGAATCTGCGGAGTGCGCGTTTGTTGAGGTCTTCGCGGATACAGAACTCAAGCAGCGACAGTTCGATGATGTTTTCGCGTTTAGCGACGCCGATCCGGCGGTTGAAATCCCGGATACTCTCCGGGGTGTACCCGCGCCGGCGCAGGGCAGAGATGGTGGGCATGCGCGGGTCGTCCCAGCCGCGGACATGCCCTTCCCGGACGAGTTGCAACAATTTGCGCTTGCTCATCACGGTATAGCTGAGGTTGAAGCGCGCGAATTCGTACTGTTTGGACGGATAGATTCCGAGTTGGTCAATAAACCAGTCGTACAGCGCGCGGTGCGGCACAAACTCCAGCGTACAGATCGAGTGCGAGATGCGTTCGATGCTGTCGCATTGTCCGTGCGCCCAGTCGTACATCGGATAGATACACCAGGCGTCGCCCGTCCGGTGGTGGTGGGCGTGCTTGATGCGGTACATGATGGGATCGCGCAGGTGCATATTGGGTGCGGCCATATCAATTTTGGCGCGCAGTACGCAGTGTCCGTCGGGAAAATCCCCATTTTTCATTTGTTCCAGCAGCGCCAGATTTTCAGCGGGTGGGGTATCGCGGTACGGACTCGGTTTTCCGGGTTCGGTTGGCGTGCCTTTCAGCGCGGCGATTTCTTCCGGGGTGGAAAAGTCCACGTAGGCCTTGCCGGCTTGCACCAGTTGCACCGCCCAGGCGTAGATTTGGTCGAAATAGTCTGATGCGTAAAAGATATTCGCCGGTTCGTATCCGAGCCAGCGCACATCCTGCAGGATCGAGTCCACGTATTCCTGATCCTCGGTACTCGGGTTCGTGTCGTCGTAGCGGAGGTTCGTTTTGCCGCCGTACTTTTGCGCCAGGCCGAAGTTGACCGAGATACTTTTCGAGTGGCCGATATGCAAGTACCCGTTCGGCTCCGGGGGGAAGCGCGTCAGGATTTCGGTGTATTTTCCGGATTGTAGGTCTGCTTCTACAATTTCTTCCAGAAAATTGAGCGATTCGGGGGCGTTGGCGTCTTTGTCAGTATGCATTTTTATAAATATAATCCTTTGAGCCTCTGTAGAAGATTAGAACAGTCCGACGACGCGGCCGGTTTCGTCCACGTCAATTTTTTCTGCGGAGGGTATTTTGGGCAGGCCCGGCATCGTCATAACATCCCCGCAGATCATCACAATAAACTCTGCGCCGGCGGAGAGCCGCACTTCGCGGATATTGACGGTATGGCCCGAGGGAGCGCCCAGGGCTTTGGGGTTGGTGGAGAAAGAGTACTGTGTTTTGGCGACGCAGACAGGGAAGTGGTTGTATCCGGCCTCGCCCAGTTTTTGGATTTGCTTTTTGACCTCCGCGTCGGCGGAGATATCGGCGGCGCCGTACATTTTGGTTGCGATGGTTTTCATTTTATCCCAAAGCGGGAGTTGGTCTTCGTACAGGTGTTGGAAGTGATTTTCGGTGCGGTCAATTTGTTCCACCACCGTATGTGCCAGTGTTTCCGCGCCTTTTCCGCCTTCTGCCCAGTGGCGGGACAGCACGATGGGCACGCCTTGTTGCGCCATTTTATCGCGCAGCAACTGAATTTCGGCTTCTGTATCGAACGTGAAGTGGTTGATAGCCACCACGCAGGGCAGTCCGAAGTTTTCGCGCATATTCCGGACGTGGCGTTCCAGGTTTACCACCCCGCGTTCCAGCGCGGCGAGATTTTCCACGTTGAGTTCCTTCAGGTCGGCGCCGCCCTGGTACTTCATGGCGCGCAGGGTGGCCACGACGACCACGCAATCGGGTCGGATACCCGCCTTTCGGCATTTGATGTCGAGGAATTTCTCTGCGCCGAGGTCGGCGCCGAATCCCGCTTCCGTGACCACGTAATCGGCCAGTTTGAGTGCGCTTTTAGTGGCGATCACGGAGTTGCAGCCGTGGGCGATATTGGCGAAGGGGCCGCCGTGGATGAAAGCCGGCGTATGTTCCAGCGTTTGTACCAAATTCGGTTTGATGGCGTCTTTGAGCAGCACCGTCATTGCCCCGTGGGCGTTCAGGTCGCGGGCGCGCACGGGTTCTTTTTTCCGGTTATAACCGACGACGATATTGCCCAGGCGCTCCTTGAGATCAGACAGGCTTTCCGACAGGCAGAAGATGGCCATGATTTCCGAGGCGACCACAATATCGAAGCCGTCTTGTCGGACGAAGCCATTGCTTGCGCCGCCCATGCCCACTACGATTTCCCGCAGGGCGCGGTCGTTCATATCCACCACCCGTTTCCAGGCGATTCGGCGGGTATCAATATCGAGCGCGTTGCCATGGTGGATATGGTTATCCAGCATGGCGGCCAGGAGATTGTGTGCCAGGCTGATCGCGCTGAAGTCGCCGGTAAAGTGCAGATTAATATCTTCCATTGGCACCACTTGGGCGTATCCGCCGCCTGCGGCGCCGCCTTTCATGCCGAACACCGGGCCCAGGCTGGGTTCGCGCAGGCAGATCAGCGTTTTTTTGCCGATTCGGGCGAGGGCGTCGCCGAGTCCGACCGTCGTGGTCGTTTTGCCTTCCCCTGCCGGGGTCGGGCTTACGGCTGTTACCAGAATCAGGCGGCTGTCCTTTTTTTCCGGAAGCCCCTGCAGGTAGTCTAGCGAAACCTTTGCTTTGAAATGGCCGAAAGGCTCCAGCACATCCTCCGGAATACCCAGCGTTTCCTCCGCCAGGGGGATAATCTTTTTGCTTTTGGCCGCTTGGGCAATTTCAATATCGGTCAGCATATCTAAAAAAATTTTATTCTCAATCCCCAATCCCCAATCCCCAATCCCCAATCCCCAATCCCCAATTGTTACATTTTTTCCGGCATCTCAATCCCCAACAGCGCCATTCCCGTTTTCAGTGCGATTGCCACCCCTTTGCTGAGTTCGAGTCGGAAAGCGCGCGCTTCCTGGTTAGGGGCTTGGAAAATGCTCAGATCGTGCCAGAATCGGTGGTATGATTTAGCCAGTGCGTAGCAGTAATTGGCGATATGGGAGGGGTCGTAGTCATTTGCGGCTGTTTGGATGACTGCCGGAAATTGGTGAAGTGCCTTGAGGAGTTCTTTTTCCTGCGGTTGGAAATCCAGATACCGGGCCGCCGGCGCGAGGTCAATTTCTTCGCGTGCGACCCGTTGCATCAGGCCGTTGATCCGGACGTACGAGTATTGGATATACGGGCCGGTTTGGCCCTGCAGATCCACCGATTCTTCCGGATTGAAGATCATTTTTCTCTTTGGATTCACTTTAATCATAAAGAATTTCAGGGCGCCGAGGCCGATTTTCCGCAGGTCTTCCTCGGAGGCGAGGTTATCGGTGCGTTCCAGGGCTTGTTCGCGGGTGATTCGCTGTACTTCCTCCATGAGGTCGTCTGCATCCACGACGGTGCCTTCGCGGGTTTTCATGCGGCCGGTAGGGAGTTCCACCAGGCCGTAGGACAGGTGGTGCAGGCCCTCGGCGTAGGGTTCGCCGAGGCGTTTGAGCACTTCGAACAGGACGGCGAAGTGGTAATTTTGTTCATCGGCGACTACATAGACCATGCGTTCACAGCCAAAATCACGGTAGCGCATACGGGCCGTTCCGAGGTCTTGGGTGATATAGACCGAGGTGCCGTCGGCGCGCAGCACGACCTTTTCGTCGTGTCCGGCGTCGGTGAGATCCACCCAGACGGAGCCGTCGGGTTTTCGGAAAAACACGCTTTTTTCCAAGCCTTCTTCCACGATATCCTTGCCCAGCAGGTAGGTATCGCTTTCGTAGTAGAGTTTATCAAAATCCACGCCGAGGTTTGCGTAGGTTTGGTCGAAGCCCGCATAAACCCAGCCGTTCATTTGTTTCCAGAGCGCCACGGTTTCCGGATCGCCGGCTTCCCATTGGAGGAGCATTTGGCGCACTTCCGCGCCCAGTGCCGAGAAGTCGTTGAACCATTTATTTTTATAATCTTTGAAAAATGCCGGTTCCGACTGATCCGGTTTTCTTTTTTCAAAATAAATAGCGCGCGCGGCGTCGGTTTGTTGCCAGGCTTCGTATTCTTCGCGGCTTTTTTGTTCGAAAAGCACGTAAAAATCACCAACCAGGTGATCGCCCTTTTGGCCGGAGTTGGCGGGGGTTTTGCCTTCTCCCCATTTTTGCCAGGCGAGCATACTTTTGCAGATTGCCACGCCGCGGTCGTTGATGACCTGCACTTTCACGACTTCATATCCCACGGCCTCGAGAATACGGCTGCACGAGGAGCCGAGCAGGCAGTTGCGCACGTGTCCGAGGTGCAGCGGTTTGTTGGTATTGGGCGAGGAGTATTCCACCATCACTTTTCGGCCGTTGCGGGGCAGGCGGCCGAAATCCGGTTTGATCAGCATGCCGGCGAGGAAAGCCTGCCAGTAGGCCGTGCTTAGTTCCAGATTTAGGAACCCTTTGATAACATTGAATCCGCTGATAAAGGGCAGTTTTTCTTGCACGTACGCGCCAATTTCTGCGCCGATCACGTCCGGTGATTTTCTTCCCGCTTTCACAAAGGGGAAGACGACCACCGTGTAGTCGCCCGAAAAATCTGAATCTGTCGGTTGCACTTGCACGGTTTCCGGCGCTACAGCGTGGCCGTAGAGAAAATCAACAGCGTCTGAAACGACATTTTGTATCGTAGAGGTCATGTCCATACACAGGTTACGCGCTTATTAAGCTTTTGCTCTCCGGGTCAAAAATGGCGCATTTTTTTTCAAAAACTCTGTTTTAGTGCCGGTTTAGGACAAAAAATGCGCTTGGTTTTTATTTTATAAAAAAATCCCGGACAAGCGTTCAGCGCTTGCGCAACCGCAAAAATAGGACGAAAAAACAGATGAATGATTTTTGAAGATGGAAAAATGAAACAAATCGCCGTAATATTGCGCTC
This sequence comes from Lewinellaceae bacterium, assembly GCA_040383605.1. Lineage (GTDB taxonomy): Bacteria > Bacteroidota > Bacteroidia > Chitinophagales > Saprospiraceae > M3007. The sequence continues at coordinate 28,142 of JBEIDF010000004.1, read as the reverse complement.
ATGCTTCGATTTTTGGGATTCATACTGATTTCAGGCGTCGGTTTGTGGATGACGGCGTCTTCCGGCAACCGTGGACAGGCCTTGGCGGACAGTCCGCCTCCCCAGGCTGTCCCGGCTGATCCGAAAACGGCGGGTCTGCTGGCGGCATACGACCAATACTTTGAGGCCGCTATGGCGGCAGGCGAGGGCGCTCCGGGCGCGGCCGTAGTCATCGTTAAAGACGGTAAAGTCATTTTCGAGCGCGGCTACGGCGTGCGGCGTGCGGGCACGACCGATTCGGTGGACGTACATACGGTATTCCGGATTGGCTCCCTGTCTAAAGGATTCGCTTCTGTGTTGAGTGCGCGCCTTGTGCAGGATGGATTGTGGCATTGGGACGACCCCGTGCAGCAGTACTTCCCGGAGTTCAAACTGCGAGATGCCGGCCAGGCGGCCCGGATCAGCCTGCGGCACGTGTTGTCGCACACTACCGGCCTGCCATACCATGCTTACACCAATTTGGTGGAAGCGGGAAAAACCATTCGGCAAATCAACGATTATTTTCCGCAGGCGCCGCTGACCGCGGCGGAGGGGCGCATCTATACCTATCAAAACGCGGTGTATAGCGTTGTGCAGGAAATGTTGCCTGCGGCGGTCGGCAGCAGCTACCAGACGCTGCTGGAGGAGAAAATTTTCAGACCCGCCGGTATGGCCCACGCCTCTGTGCGGTACGAGGACATGCTGGCGGAGCCCAATAAATCGTTTCCGCACCGAAAAACGGGCGTGGGTTGGGCGCCGACCGTTATTACGCCGCGCTACTACAATGCGGCGCCGGCGGGCGGGGTCAATGCGAGCATTTCTGACATGGGCGCCTGGCTGCAGTTGCTGCTCGGCCACAAACCCGAGATCATCGCTGACACCACCTTGGATGCCGTATTTCGACCCTTGGTGCGTTCTGAAAACGACCGGCGATTCTTTTGCGGGCGGCCCGGCCCCCGCACTTGCTGGTATGCGCTTGGCTGGCGCGTCGTCCAGCAGGGCGAGGATGCTATTGTGTACCACGGCGGATTTGTGAACGATTACAAAAGCGAAATCGCCTTCGACCGCGCGCGCGGGCTGGGCATTTGCGTGCTGTTTAACGGTGCGGCGCCTTTGGCGAAAACCTGCGTGCCGGCCTTTTTTGAACTGTGTGATGCCTGGGAGGCCGGTGTGGGCGGGGTGGAGTAGGTAGAAAATTCCAGACATTCGCTTGATGCCTCACACTATGCTATGAATCCTTTAGACGAGTATTTGCGACAGGGAGAGCCGGACAAAGCTGAAAAGGCAAAAGTCTGGAAAACTGCTATTGGTTTGCAGAAAATTGATGGACTGAGTCCGTCAGATTATCTTTTGGAAACCGCAAGGCAAAATATCGAAGGCTACATCAGTATTGAAGATGTAAAGCAGCGATTAGATCACTATTACCAGCAACATCCGGTAAAAAGTGATGAAAGCCGCACAGAAGAGGCTGACAAGGTGGCTGCACGCATCACCGAAATACTGAATGAAAAAACTTTTAACCTTTCGCCGGCAGAATATCTCAGTATTCACCGACGTCTTTTCCAAGGTATTTACAAGCATGCCGGAAAAATACGGGATTACAACATCACAAAACCGGAATGGGTTTTAGATGGTGAAACGGTGCTGTATGCCGGTGCAGAAAGCCTGGAAGCAGCCTTAACGTATGATTTTCAGCAGGAAAAAGCCTTCAACTATGTTGGTTTGAGCCGGCAGCAGATCATCGAACACCTCGCGCATTTTATTTCCTATCTTTGGCAGATTCATCCGTTCGGAGAGGGGAATACAAGAACGACCGCTGTTTTTTTGATAAAATATCTTCGAAAATTAGGTTTTCAGGAAGCTAATAACGCGCTCTTCGAACTGCACTCTTGGTATTTTCGGAATGCGCTCGTACGGGCGAATTATGAAAACCTGGCAGCCGGTATTCACAAAACGGATCAGTACCTCGTACGTTTTTTGTTGAATCTGATAAATGACGAGCACCATCCATTGAAAAATCGCGCGCTGCATATCCACCACAACCCAGCTCAAACTGACCCAGTAAAAAGCGTAAATGAACCTGTAAATGACCCTGTATTTCTTTTGATATCACAGGACAACCGCCTTACCTTGGTCGGGATCAGCGCGCGATTAGGTATGAGTTTAAGTTCTGTGAAACGGAAAATAAAAGCCCTGAAGGAGCAGGGATTCATCGAGCGGATCGGAAGCGATAAGGCGGGATATTGGAAAATTTTGGCAGACTGACGGCGCGTTGCCGTCTGATGCTTGTCTAAATTTTTGTTCTTTGGCGAAACGGGAAAAATTTATTTTAACAGGGTAGATTTTGCATTCGAAAACAGATAGTTCGGCGAAAAATGGAACATCGTTAAAAATAAAATTGGCAGTTGCAGCCCCAAAATCAAAAATTGAACAAGTTCTTATACCCGGAGTAGGCCTCGAAAGCCCCGGGCTGCGTAGTACGAACCAGCGCCGTTATGATACGTAAAAACATGGTCGTACCGCCGGTCGCCAAAGAGCGCGCCGCCGCGTTTGCGGATGGCATCGGGCGTTTTTATCCAGCTGGAGGTTTTGGTATCAAACGCTTCCAGTTGCTGTAAACTTCGGTATTGTTCTTCCGTCAGGATTTCGATGCCCATGTCGGCGGCCATTTGCAAGGCACTGTTTTGCGGTTTATTTTCTTTTCTGGCATCCAGCGCGGCGTGGTCGTAGCACAGGCTTCTGCGGCCGCTTGGACTTTCTGCCGCGCAATCTGCAAGAAGGAACACTCCTGAACGTTCATCATAGCCTACAACATCCGGTTCGCCGCCGGTTTCTTCCATTTTTTGCAGCGAACGGCATTTGTCTGGGTACTTCGCCAATTTTTCCGCCACCGTGGTCCAATCAAGTCCCGGATGTCGGTGCATGTTTTTTTCAAAGCGGGATTGTAACAGGCGCAGCAGGGCCCGCTGGGTTTCGGCTGAGTCCATTATACAAAGTTAAGATGGATGCTGTCGCGGTCGCCAGATATGCTCTCCGGCTTGATTTTGATGCGCCAGGAAACGCGCCAGCACAAAGAAATAATCTGACAGCCGATTGAGGTATTGGATGGTTGTGGGCGCCACGGGCTCGAGTTGGTGTAGTGCCACCACCAGCCGTTCAGCCCGTCTGCAGACCGTTCGGCACACGTGTGCGTGCGAGACGGCGATATGCCCGCCCGGCAGAATGAAATTTTGCAGGGGCGGCAAGTCGAGTTCCATCCGGTCTATTTCATTTTCCAGCAGTTTGACGTCTCCCTCGTGCAGATCCGGTTGTGCGGGGGATTTGACCGGATCAGAGGCCAAATGGGCGCCGATGGAGAACAGGCGGTGTTGGATTTCCGACAGCACGACCCGGATATTTTCCTCCTCCGTGTAGTCGCGGAGCAGCCCGACGAAGGCATTTAACTCGTCCACCGTGCCGTAAGCCTCCACCCGAAGGTCGCTTTTTGATACGCGGCGGCCCCCGAACAGGGCAGTTTGCCCGGCATCTCCGGTTTTGGTATAAATTTTAAACGCCATGGATATTAATTCAATTTACGACTGTAGGCGCGTTCCAAGCTATCAATCAGCAATTGATAGGCGGGATCTTCCAGCGGATTTTGGTAATCCGCCGTTTTGTTTTTGCCAAAAACTTTGACTTTAACCGTATTATAGCGCTTAGGGTTCAGTCGGATATCCTGCAGCAGCAATTGGAGGTGGCGGCTGGTGCGCGTGAGGTTGTCGTAGAGCGCGGGGTCGGTGAGTATTTTACCGGCGCTTCCCTCGCCATTAACCAGATGTTGGGCGAGGGTGTCCACTTTAGCGATAGCGCTTTGCGCGCCGTGCAGGGTGGTGCGCAAATCAGACAACGAGGCCGTCACGGAATCGAGGGCGATGGTGGCTTTCAGGGCGCTGGAGTCGAGCCTGGCAGATTTAAGTTGTGCGCTGATAGCGGCCAGGTTTGACAGCGTTTGGGCGATATCCTGGTTGCTTGCGTTGAGGGTTGCGCTGATTCCGGCCAGGTTTTTGGTGGTGGCGGCCAGTGATTCGTTGTTGGCTTCCACCATGCGGTTGAGGTTGTGGCTGAGTTGCGCGATATTTTGCAGCGAAAGTTGCAGGGCGACCAGCGTTTTTCCGAAGCCTTGCGGATCGTTGGGATCGGCGATTGAATCGTAGATCGCTGTGAGGCCAATGCGAAGTCGCGCCATATACTCATCCAGTTGTGCCGGATCGCCGATGAGGGTTTGTACGAGGGATTGGGAGGCGCCTTCCAGGAAGGCGCCGTTCTGCGCGCAGGCGTCGCCGTCGCAGGGGTGATCAAATTTGAGTTCGATGGCCCGGCCGCCCATCAGCCCGAGTCCGACGATCGTGGCCTTCGTATCCGGCGGAAAATCCACGCCGCGGTCAATATTCAACACAGCGATGATGGTGCGGTCGTCTTCCGAATCCACGTACAGATCCTTGACCATACCGACCTGGAAGCCGTTGATGAACACCGGCGCGGAGGGGCGGAGTTGATCTACATTTTGGTATCGAACATAGAAAGTTTTAGACGTTTTAAGGACGTTGATTCCCTTTAGAAATTGGAAGCCCCAGATAGCGAGGCCCAGGGCGACCACGGCGAGGATGCCGATTTTTGTTTCGTTAGAAAGTTTGAACATGCGCCAGGCGGGTAGAAATAAAACGTCGGCTCTAGCCCTGTTTATTGTACAGCGTGTAAGCTGGCATTGCTAAAACCCAGATTGCGCACTTCGGCCAGCATTTTTTCTGCCTCGGTGCGCGCCGCAAAGGTACCGATAAAATAATGGTAATTTCCATCAATCTTTTCCTCTGAGATGTTCTGCAGCAGGGCCAGTTTGCCGCTGCTGCAGTCCATCCGATTGGGCCAGGACATGAGTAAAATCCGGTATCCTGTTGGTTGGGGCGGGGCTTCCTGGGCGATTGGCGGTGCGGCGATTTGAGCCGGCGGTGGTTGCGGCGCGTTTACTGCAGCGGCGGGCTTAGTGATCGGGTCGGTTTGGGATTTTTGGACAGGAGCGGGTGTTTTGGATGGCGGTGGTTGGGGTGCGTTTACTGTAGCGGCGACGGGTTTAACGATCGGGCCGGTTTGGGGTTTTTGGACGGCAGGGGGTGTTTTGGACGGCAGCGGCTGGGGTGTTTGCGCTACCGCGGTCGGGCCTTCCGTATGCATTTTATACTGTTTGAACGCTTCAAATATTGCCCGGGCCATTTGGTCGCGGCCCTCTTCGGAGGCCAGAAACGCTTCTTCCGCGCGGTGGGTCATGTATCCGGTTTCAATCAGCACGGAGGGCATGGCTGTTTCGCGGAGGACTAAAAATCCGGCCTGGCGCACGCCTTTGTCCTGCCGGCTCGCCCACTTCTGCGTTTGTTCCTGCACAAAAGCGGCAAACAAGATGCTTTGTTCCAGGTAGGCGCTTTGCCAGATACTGCCAAAAATATGCGCTTCCGGGCTGTTCGGATCGTAGTCGCCGTAATTCTTTTTATAGTCTGTTTCGAGGTAAATCGCGGCGTTTTCGCGTTTAGCCACCTCGAGGTTTTCCGCGGCGGTGTGCAGGCCCATGACATACGTTTCTGCGCCGTGTATGTGCGCGGCGCCTACGGCATTACAATGGACGCTGATAAAAAGATCTGCGTTTTGCCGGTTGGCGATGGCGGCGCGTTCCTTCAACTCCACGAAAACATCTTTTTCGCGCGTGTAGATCACCTCCACGTCCGGGTAATATTGCCGGATGAGCCGGCCTGTTTTGAGTACAATCGCGAGGGCATTGTGTTTTTCCTGGGTCTTAGCCGGGCCGATGCAGCCGGGATCTTTTCCGCCATGTCCGGCATCCAGTACCACCTTCTTGATTTTGTAACTACTTTTGCCGGCGAATTCCGGCGTTGGGCTTTTCGGGCTGATCGTGTTAAAGTTTTGCAAAAAAAGCCACGTTGCCGAAAGCAGAAGCGTTTGAAGGATAATTTTTGGTCTCATTGCTTGCTTGTACCCTTGTTTTGACTACAATACAGCGCAAATATCGTATTTTTTTGCAAATTGCGGGCTGGCTCATTTCCACCGCTGCCTTCGCGCAGCAGGACAGCCTGCCCTCGCCGGTCTTTACGGACTCGGCGACGGTGGATTTGCGGGCTGTGCGGATTTCCAACCAGGGGCTGGAATCAGAAGTGAAATACGGTGCGCGCGATTCGATGTGGTTTGACGCGACCAATCGGCAGCTGCACCTGTACGGCGCCGCCTTCGTAAAATACACCACGCTGGATATCAAGTCGGGCTACATTCTCCTGGATTACACCAAGAATGAAATCACGGCGGCGCCCATACAGGATACGGCCGGTCAGTGGGTGGAGTATCCGGATTTCAACGACGGCCAACAGCAGTTTTCCGCCGGAAAAATCCGCTACAATTTCGACACGCAAAAGGGAATTATTTACCAGGCGCGAACGAAACAGGAAGACCTGCTCGTGCTGGGACAAAAGGCCAAATTTGTCGGCGCCGGCGGTGACACCACCGGCGCGGCTAAAAATATTATTTACAACGAAGACGCCCTGCTCACCACCTGCGATGCGCCGCATCCGCATTTTGGCATTCACACAAAAAAATTGAAAGTCATCCCGGATAAACTGGTGGTCACCGGATTTTCCAATCTGGAGGTAGGCGGTATTCCCACGCCGCTGGTGCTGCCTTTCGGATTTTACCCCATCACCAAAACCCGTAAAGCGGGTCTGATTATTCCCCGCGATTTTGAATTTGCCGACCAGGAGGGCCTGGGTATCAAGCAGTGGGGTTGGTACCAGCCGATTTCCGAGCACATGGACCTGACGCTTCAGTTTAACGCCTACGTCAGCGGTTCCTGGGGCGTATTTTCCGACACTCGGTATAAATACAACTACAAAAGCAGCGGCAACCTGAACCTGCGCTTTAATAACCGCGTGACCGAAAATGCGCAGGCTCAGCGAGTGTCCGCAAAATCATTCGGGATTCGCTGGAGCCATACCCAGGATCCAAAGGCGCACCCGACCCGCAAATTTGGCGGCTCGCTCAATATCGAAACCAACCGCGACCAGCGCCGAAACCTCAACGATTTCAACAGCGTTTATCAAAATACGCTGACGTCAAATCTCAATTTTTCTAAAACATTCCCCGGCAAGCCTTATGCTTTCAATGCCAGCCTGAGCCACTCGCAAAATACCCAGACGCGGCTGATGAATATCAGTTTTCCCAACGCGACCTTCACCATGCAGCGGGTGTATCCATTTAAAAGAAAATTGCCTGCAGGGAAAGAAAAATGGTACGAAAAAGTGTCGGTGGTGTACAATGCCCGCCTGCAAAACAGTTTTCAAACCGTGGATACGCTGTTGTTTACCCGGGAAACCCTCCGCAATGCGCGCATGGGCATCCAACACCAGGCGAATACCGATTTTACGTTTAAAATATTCAAGTACATCAACGTCGCGCCGCGGATCAACTACGAGGAAAACTGGTATCCCTATGTGATTGAAAAACAACTGCTGGATTCGATCCGCTTCGTGTACGACACCACCTTCGATGCGGAGACCGGCCAGGTGCTGGAAATTGCGGTGGATAGCGCGCGGACGACCTGGGGCCTCGACACCACGTTCCGCCAGTGGGGCTTCAACGCCTTGCGGAAATTTGACGTTGGCCTTTCGGCAAACACGGCCCTGTTTTTTACCAAGCAACGAAATAAGGGCTGGTTCCGCGGTATCCGGCACACGATGAAGCCCGGTGTCTCCATGGGGATCGGGCCGGATTATAATCGTTATTTCCGGACGGTAAATACCGATGTGCGGGGAGCGCCCTTCAACCAGCCCCAAACCTACAGTATTTTTGACGAAGGGGTGTTCGGCAGGCCCAGCAACAGCCGGCAGGATGTCGTCCTGAATTACAGCATCGCGAATGTGTTGGAAATGAAATATTTTTCTGCCCGGCGCGATACGGTCAAGCGGATGCGGATTTTCGACAACCTGGTTTTTGCGGGCAGTTATAATATCAGCGCGGATACGCTGAAATGGAGCACGATCGGCACCGGCGGCCTTTTCCGTTTGTTTAAAGGCATCAGCAACCTGACGTGGAACGCCACCTTTGATCCCTACATTCGCTCCGAAACGGGGCAGCGGATCAACCGCTTTGCGATTCGGGAAGAGGGCAAATTGCTCCGGGTATCTTCCTTTAGCGTGCAGCTGAATACCGGCTGCACTTTCCGGCAACTGCGCGATTTGCTGGCAAAAAAAGACGACAATGTCGCGCCGGCGCCGGCGGGCGCCACGCCGGATGAATTTTTGGGCTGGTTTGATCAGTTCCGGCTCAACCACCGGATTTCCTTCGACCGACGGCCGGTGTTCAATGCCGACCGGGACACCTTCCTCATCGGCACCAACAACCTGAGTATTTCCGGCGATATCCCGCTCTCTTCGAAGTGGCGAATCAATATCGGAAATATCAGCTATGATTTTCAGACACAGCAGGTGATTTATCCTGACCTGGGCTTCACCCGCGACCTCCACTGCTGGGAGCTCAGCCTGCGCTGGCAGCCTGTGCGGGGCACGTATGAATTTTTTATCGCCGTCAAGCCTGGTACGCTGGACTTCCTGAAGGTCCCGTATCGGAAGAATATTTTTGATGCGTCGGGGGGCTTTTAGAAACAGTTGTGCTATTGTTTTGTGGGATCAACAAATGCGCATTTCACCACACAATGCCCGCCAATCCTTGTTGTTGCAGCAATGCATTCGTCCGCGAAAAATGCTTACACCCAAAAAAAGCGCCGCCGGCCAGCGGGGAAGGGTGGGCTGCTTCCAGGACATGGTGTTTGCTGGCGTCAATCAGTGGTTTTTTGCTTTGAGCGAACTTACCCCAAAGCAGAAAAACTACCCCGTTTCGCTGTTCTGAGATCGTGCGAATCACCGAATCGGTAAATGTTTCCCAGCCGATTTTTTGATGCGAGGCCGCCTTGCCGCGCTCGACGGTCAGGATGGCGTTCAGGAGCAGCACCCCCTGATCCGCCCAGCGGGTGAGGTCGCCGTCGCCCGGCGGCAGCGTGCCGATGTCGCTTTGTATCTCCTTGAAAATATTGACTAGCGAGGGCGGCGTCCGAACGCCTCTGGGCACGGAAAAGCACAAGCCCATCGCCTCGCCCGGACCGTGATACGGATCCTGCCCGAGGATCACAACCTTGACCCGATCGAAGGGCGTATGATTAAAAGCGTTGAAAATCAGCGGCCCCGGCGGATAAATTTCCTTGCCTGCCTGGCGCTCTTGTACCAAAAACGCTTTGATGGCGTCGAAATAGGGCTGCTCAAAGGCGTTTGCCAGGACGACCTTCCACGAAGGCTCGATTTGAACTTGCGATGGTTGCATGCGATGGTTGCTTTTGCTTTTCGGTGTGAAAGGACAAATATTCAGAAGATTTTTGAAATTTTTCCTGGCGCTCATGGGCTATTTACTTTATTTTTGCGGCTGAAAAAAAATTGGTCCCGTAGCTCAATGGATAGAGCACCTGCCTTCTAAGCAGGCGGTTACAGGTTCGACCCCTGTCGGGATCACGAAATTGGGGAATTGGGATTGCGGATTGCGGATTTTTTGATTTCGGGTTATGTTGTTTCAGACCCAAGTTTCATCGTGCTAATCCTTAATCCCAATGGCTCATGTTTTCTTTTTTTCTCCATCTTTCGGGTCAAGTACAAGGCGTTGGTTTCCGGCCTTTTGTTTGCCGACTGGCGCAAAAATGGAACCTGCGCGGATGGGTAAATAATGCCGCCGACGGCGTACACATCGTATTCAATGCCGAGGCGGCCAACCCTTTTGTAGAAGCCGTATTGCGGGAGGCGCCCGCTTTGGCGCGGATCACCGAGGTGCGCTGGGAGCAGATCCCTTTTCAGGAATTCGACGATTTTCAAATTGTGCACAGCGATACCGGGGCGCTGCCCAATCTGCTGCTCACGCCGGATATCGCCTTGTGTGCCGACTGCCGTCGGGAGCTGCGCGATCCTGCCAACCGGCGCTTTGGTTATGCATTCATTACCTGCACGAACTGCGGCCCCCGGTATTCGATGCTGGATTCGTTGCCGTACGATCGGGCACGGACGCGGATGGCGCCGTTCGTACAATGCCCTGCGTGCCAGTCGGAATACGAGCAACCGGCGGATCGCCGGTATTATTCCCAAACAAATGCTTGTGCAGATTGCGGCCCGCAGTGGTCGCTGCAGGATTCCGAGGGTCGGCATTTTCCGGCGCCGTTGCAAACCGCCCTATCCTGGTTGCGCGCGGGGCGCATCCTCGCCGTGAAAGGTATTGGCGGCTATTTGCTGGTGTGCGATGCAACGCAAGAACCCGCGATCCGGACGCTGCGGGCGCGGAAGCACCGCCCAAGCAAGCCCTTTGCCTTGTTGTATCCGGGGGTAGATGCACTGAAACGCGACGTCGAACTCCGACCGGAGGAGTTGGCTGCCCTGGAGAGCCCGGCGGCGCCTATCGTTCTGGTTGCCTGTCCGTCCCCGCCGTCGTCCGGAATTTGTCTGGAGGCGGTTGCGCCCGGATTGCAGCAAATCGGCGTGATGCTCCCGCATGCGCCGCTGCTGGATTTGCTGGCGTCCGGCTTCGGAAAGCCCCTGGTCGCCACGAGCGGCAATACAAGCGGCGCGCCGATTGCGTTCCGCGATGAGGCTGCTTTGCGGGATTTACAGGGTATTGCTGACGGCTTTTTGATGCACAACCGGGAGATTGCCGTCCCGCAGGACGACAGCGTGTTGCGGTTTAGTCGCACCCACGGGCGCCGAATTATCCTGCGCCGATCGCGGGGAATGGCGCTGCATTGGGGAACAGCAGCCCGGGAGCAGCCGCTGTTGGCTCTGGGGGCTTCCATGAAAGGCACGTTCGCCCTGCAGCAGGGTCGGAACGTGTTTGTGAGCCAGTACCTGGGCGAACTGGAGCAATTTGACGCCCGGCAACAATTTGAGTACACGCTCCGGCATTGCTTGTCGCTCCTCCAGGCGCAGCCGGCGCGCATCCTGACCGACCTCCATCCGGATTATTTTACTACCCATTTTGGACAACAGCTTGCTGCGGATTTGAACCTGCCGGTTTCCGCGTTTCAACACCACAAGGCGCATTTTGCCGCCGTACTGGCCGAGCATGCGTTGCTGGCGTGTGAAGAGCCCGTGTTGGGAGTAATTTGGGATGGCGCCGGGTACGGGGAGGACGGGCAGATTTGGGGGGGTGAATTTTTTCGCTGGGCCGGGGAGCGTGTGGATCGGGTAGGGCATTTTTCGTATTTTGACTTATTGGTTGGCGATAAAATGTCGCGCGAACCGCGTTTGTCGGCACTCAGTTTGTCCCACGATTGGGCCGGAGAAATACTGGGCCCCAAGTTTACCCCGGCAGAATGGTCTTTATATAGTAAAATGCTGCAAAAAGGCGGTTCGTTGCAGTGCAGCTCGGCCGGCCGGGTATTCGATGCGGCGGCTTGTCTGCTTGGTCTGGCGGATAAAAACGCGTATGCGGGCGAAGCTGCCCTGTTGCTGGAAGCGGCGGCGGCCCGGTACTTTGCCGCAAATGGCCTGCGTACCCTGCCGCCGATTCTGGAGGCAGCCTGGGTTGGCGGCCCGTTTCCGGTTCGGGAGGTATTAGCGCATACGGTTCAGGTGTTCCGCGCGTCGAACTCGGTCGAAAAAGCAGCCGCGTATTTTCACATACAACTGGTGGCGGCAATAGACGCTGCTTGCCAGAAATGGGACTGCAAGGCCTTGGCCTGCAGCGGGGGCGTGTGGCAAAACGCGGTGTTAACCGATCTGGTGCTGGAATGGTTAGCGCCCCGCTACCAAGTCTATTTTCACAAAGACCTGTCGCCCAACGACGAGTGCGTCGCGCTGGGGCAGTGGGCTTTGGCGTCCGTGGAAATGCAGGACTAGATTAGCAAATTCGCGGCAGTTGTTCCCCGGTAAGCATACTGACCACCCGGCGGCCGCCCACGCGGCTGTGTAGCACAACCTGCCGCGGGTGTTCCTCCACAATTTCCCCGATGATGGCGGCGTCTGCGCCATTGGGCAGGCGCTGGAGTTCCTCCAGGATATGCGTTGCGCGCCCGGCCTCTGCGATCATCAAAAAAATGCCCTCATTGGCTACATAGAGTGGATCAAGACCCAGCATTTCGCAGGCGCCGGCCACCTCTTCGTGTACCTTGATTGCTTCCTGGCGTATCCGCACCCCCAGGCGCGTATCGCGTGCGATTTCATTCAGGGCAGAGGCGACGCCGCCGCGGGTGGGGTCGCGCAGAAATTTAATATCTGCGCCGAATTGATCCAACAGCCGGAACACTGTGTGGTTCAGGTTCGTGGTGTCGCTTTGGAGCGTTGTTTCAAACGCCAGGCCTTCCCGTACGCTCATAATCGCGATGCCGTGCGTTGCGATATACCCGCTGGCGATGATTTGGTCGCCCGGCCGGATTCGGCTCCTGTCAATTTGCGCCATGGGGTGTACCGATCCAACGCCGGAAACATTGATAAAAATTTTATCCCCCTTTCCGCGTTCCACCACCTTGGTGTCGCCGGTGACCACCAGTGCCTGCGCGCGTTCCGCGGCGAATTTGATGCTGACGAGGATATCCCAAAATTCCTGCATCGAGAGGCCCTCCTCGAGGATAAATGCCAGCGAGAGATACCGTGCAGCGGCGCCGCACATCGCCAGGTCGTTTACCGTGCCGTTGACGGCCAGTTCGCCGATATTGCCGCCAGGGAAGAAAACCGGCGATATCACGTAACTGTCCGTACTAAATGCAATGCGACCCGGCAGGTCGAACACCGCGCCATCGTGGCGCGTATCGAGCAACGGATTTTTGAGCAGATCGAACACCCCGGACTCGAGTAGTTGGTTCGTGAGCAGTCCGCCGGCGCCATGGCCGAGGGTGATGACGTCGAAGTCGAGTTGCGGAAGCGGGCAAGAAAGTTGCATGGTATTATGCTAATCCGCTGAAATGATAGTAGGCTGCGCAGGCCCCTTCCGACGACACCATCGGTGCGCCGAGCGGGTTAGCGGGCGTGCATTTTTTGCCGAACTGCGGGCATTCGACCGGCTTTTTGATACCTTTTAGCACCTGGCCTGCGATGCAGTCGGCGTTTTCAGGCGTTTTTTCCAAGGGTAGATTAAATATTTTATTCGCGTCGAAATCGGCAAATTCCGGGCGGAGTTCCCAGCCGCTTTTGGGGATATTGCCGATGCCCCGCCATTCGCGGTCGGTGGATTCGAATACTTGTTCGATGACTTTTCTGGCTTCCGCGTTGCCTTCCGGGCGTACAATCCGGCTGTACTGGTTTTCCACCCGGTACTCGCCCAGTTCCAGCTGGCGCACCGTCATTAAAATTCCCTGTAGTAAATCCACCGGCTCAAACCCTGTGACCACAATAGGCGTCCGGTATTTTGTGGCCGGCGCGTAATATTCGTCGAAGCCCATGATCGCACAGACATGTCCGGCGGCGAGAAAGCCGTCAATAACGGTTTCCGGGTCGTTCATCACCGCCTCGATTGCGGGCGGCACCCGGACGTGGGAGCTCAGGATCGCGTAGTTCTTCAGCCCGAGTTTTTGTGCGTGGAGTACCGACAGGGCATTGGCCGGCGCCGTCGTTTCGAATCCCACCGCGAAAAAAACCACTGTTTTGTCCGGATATTCTTTGGCCAGTTTGACGGCCTCCAGGGGCGAGTACAGGATACGTACATCTGCGCCCTGCGCTTTGGCTTCCAGCAGGCTTCGGGCGCTTCCGGGCACACGGATCATATCGCCATAAGAGCAGAGGATCACGTTGGGCTGCGCGGCGAGCCATACGGCTTTGTCTATCAGGTGCAGAGGCGTGACGCAGACCGGGCAGCCGGGGCCGTGCACCATAAAAACCTCCGGCGGCAGCAGTTGGAGCAGGCCGTTTTTGACCAGGCCGTGCGTTTGCCCGCCGCAGATCTCCATGATTTTCCAGGGTCGGGTGACGGTGCGTCGGATTTCCCGGACGTATTCCTCAACCAGGTGGGGATCGCGATATTCAGTAAGGAATTTCATGATTCGGTAACGGGTAACTACGCGTTTAGAGGTGCTCTTAGACCTGTAGATTTTCAGCGATAACCCACGCGCCGTAGCCGATGCAGAGCAGCGAAGAAACCACCGTGAGCGCAGTTGCGAGCAGCGTGTTTTGGGAAATTTTTTTAGAAAAAGGCAGGCTAAATATCCCGCTGGCGAGCAGCATGCCGGCGATAGAGCCAACGCCAAAAATGAGCAGGTAAATCATCGCGTACTCCGCGCGCTGCATTTGGCTCATCACGATCACTACCAGCGTGCCGCTGCCCGCGAGTCCGTGAATGAGTCCCACTCCGTAAGCCAGCCGGTGGTCTTTCGGCGCGGGTGCGAGTTGGAGTTGCACAGCCTGCAGGTTGGGCACCCCCCCAGTTTGGGCCTTGAAAGGCGCCATGTTTCGGCCGGGTTGTTTTTTCTTTTTCCAAAAAAACAAATCTTCCGGATGGAAGTGCCTGTCATTTGCAATACCGTATTTTTGGAAATAATACAAACGGAACAGCCCCAAAACAATCAGCATCAGGCCCACGGCGGCCTCCAGGTAGTGAAAGACCTGTTCGCTGATGCTGATTTTTAGCGCAATCATCAGGAAGCCTACGATAAAAATCGTTGAGGTATGTCCCAGCCCCCAGGCTATACCATCTTTGATGGCCGGCCAGAACGCGTTGCGTTTGGTGACGATATTGCTAACTGCCAGCAGGTGATCGGCCTCAAACGCATGTGAAAAGCCCACGACGGCTGCGAAAAGTAGTGGGATCAGCGAGTCCATCATGATAAAGGTAGATTAGGCGATTGGGTTTCGTCCTCGGGCGAGAGATCATCTAATTCTCCAATTTGCTTCAAGTACTCGAACGTCTCCTGCGCCTCTGACTCATCCACCACGGAGATGGCGGCGCCGACATGCACCAGCACATAGTCGCCCACCCGGGCTTCAGGCGTCAGGCACAGATTTACTTCACGGTGAATACCGCCAAAGTTTACCTTGCCATTTCGGAAAGTATCGTCCAATTCGGAATGAATCGCCACGATTTTTCCGGGTATTGCCAAACACATAGTCGAGGAAGTTAACAAGCGAAATAATCAGACAATCGGACCGATGTTGTAATGTTCCAGTTGTTCTATTTCGAGCCAGGCGTACCACTCCTCCATGCCGGCGCCGGTAACGGCGGACATTTCGATGAATTGCAGATTGGGATTAATTTGCCGCGCATACGTTTTCAGGGCGTCGAGGTCGAATTTCAGATGCGGCAGGAGATCTATTTTATTAATCAGGCAGAGGTCGGAAGTTCGGAACATATCCGGGTATTTCAGCGGTTTGTCTTCGCCTTCCGTGACGCTGATGACCACGATGCGTTTGTTTTCGCCCAGATCGAACATGGCGGGGCAGACCAGATTGCCGACATTTTCGATAAAGACGATGCTGTTTTCCGCTGGTTCCAGTTGTCGGATGGCTTGATGCACCATCGAGGCTTCGAGGTGGCATCCTTTTCCGGTATTCACCTGGATAACCGGTGTGCCGGTTGCGGCGATTCGTTCTGCGTCTCGCGTGGTTTGCTGATCGCCTTCGATCACATAGAAGGGTGTGCTGTTCCCACGATCGGCCAGCGTTCGCTCCAGGACAGCCGTTTTGCCGGAACCGGGCGAGCTGACCAAGTTAAGCGCGACGATGTGTTTAGCCTCGAAGAATCCGCGGTTTCGTTCGGCCAGGCGGTTGTTTTTGTCGAGTACGTCGCGTTCCACTTCCAACAGCGTTTTGGAGGGTTCTTGTTCCGATGTGGTCGGGACGGAGGGTGCGTTTTCTGACATGAAATTTGTGTTTAAATTGAGTTTTAAATTTTGGAATGATGCTGGTTTTTGCCCCGGCGCGAGCGCGCTTAGTTGGGCGCCTTTACCGCTGCATCCGCAGGTAGCGCACATAGTTCGATGGATTTAATTTTTAGTTCTTCTCCCGCCACGATGCGCAGTAAATGCGACCCGCATACTGGGCAGGGGTCGTAATATTGTTCAATTATAAAATTATCGCCACAGTCCTGGCAGGCTGCCTGCCCGGCTATCCGCACAATTCGGCAGGCGGCATTTTCCAGTACCGTGTTTTCCACGGCTGCCGGCCACAGAAACTCCAAGCTGTCCACCTCCACGCCGGCCAGTGCGCCGATATGCAAAGTTATCGCATCTACGCGATATTTTTCCCGACGCCCCCGCATTTCTGACTCTGCAACCTCAATAATGCTATTTATAATTGATAATTCGTGCATAATCAGGCTGTTAAAATTCAAAGTTCCGGTTCTTTTGTTTTTATCTTTATGACAAACATCACACTCCTCGCTGATGTTCATCCGAATGCTTCCCGCTGCGCTTTTTCAAAATAATTCCGAATGCTGACCTGCGCCTGAGAAAATTTTCGCTCCTGCGCGCAAGGTTTTTCTTTTTCCCGCATCTAAACAGTATGTTTGGAATTCGCTGCCGGGTTGAAATCAGTAAAAGCGCTATTTTTGGATCGGCAGAAAGCCTTGCATGTATTTTATCAATCCTATTAATTGACAGACGAACAGACCCTCGTACAGCAGCTCCAGGCGGGCGACGAAACGGCGTTTCGTCGTTTGATGGATTTATACGCGGAAAGGGTGCTGAATACCTGCCTTGGCTTTGTGCCGGATATACAAGACGCCGAGGATCTGGCGCAGGAGGTTTTTGTGGATGTGTTCCGCTCCATCCAGGGTTTCCGGGGCGATGCCGGTTTATCCACTTGGATCTACCGGATTGCAACTAACCGCTGCCTGGGCTATCTGCGGCGTCAGAAACGGCAAAGGCTGTTTTTGCGCTGGAGCAGGGGCGGAGAGGAGGAGGCGCTGCAGGCGCCGGATATCAGTAATCATCCGGGCGTCCGACTGGAAAATGCAGAACGAACCGCCGCGCTGTACAAGGCCATGAACCAATTGCCCGAAAACCAGCACGCTGCCTTTGTGATGCATAAAGTGGAAGGATTGCGGCACGCCGAAATCGCCGAGGTGCTCCAAGTGAGCGTATCCGCCGTGGAAAGCCTGTTGCACCGTGCAAAAATCCGGCTTCAACAACTACTTGAAAACTATTATAAGGAAAATAATAATATATAGACAATTAAAATAAATAGTAGATATCATGCTAAAACCTGTAATAACACTCCCGATCTCCCGCGCCGGCTTGTTTGCACTCCCGCTCCTGGCGCTCCTTCTTACGCTTCCCGCCTGTAAAAAAGACGATGGCGGCGGCACGGCGCTCACGGCCAGAGAAATCGTGTTGAAATACACCAAAATTGATTTGGACGATCTACCCAATTACGCTGCGCCGGTCTATCCCCGACACTATGACGCTATCGTGCTTGCTAACGACAATGCGCCGAGTTTAAACCCCGTCACGGACGCCGGCGCTGCCCTGGGGCGGGTCTTATTTTATGATAAAAATTTGAGTATCAATGGCACGGTCGCCTGTGCTTCCTGTCATAAGCAGAGCATTGGCTTCACAGACGAGGCGGTGCTGAGCAAGGGCTTTGCGGGCGGCCTGACGGGCAAGCACTCGATGCGCCTGGCGAATGTGAATTTTTATACCGGCGAGCGCATGTTCTGGGACAAGCGCGCCCAAGACCTTGAGGACCAGGTGACGCAACCGATTCAGGATCACATCGAAATGGGTTTTGATGCGGCGGCGGGCGGCCTCGGGGCGGTGATTAAGAAAATGGAAGGACTGGAGTACTACCCGCCAATGTTTGAAAAATCATTCGGTTCGGAGGAAATTTCCGAACTCAAAATGAAACTGGCGTTGGCGCAATTCGTGCGCAGCATGGTTTCCACCGATAGCAAATTCGATCAGGGGCTTGCACAGGTCTTCGCCCCGGGCGTACCGGGCGCCGGCGTGGGCGCGCCGTTTCCGAATTTCACTCCGCAGGAAAACATGGGGAAGGCACTATTCCTGCAACCGCCTCCCGCCGGCGGCGCCGGTTGTGCCGGTTGTCACGGCGCGCCGACCTTCGCGCTGGCTCCTAACAGCCTGAGCAACGGCTTGAACATCGGTGAAACCGTAGTTTTCAAGTCGCCTTCGCTGAAAAACATCGCCATTGGCGGCCCCTACATGCATGATGGCCGCTTCTCGACCCTGGCGCAGGTGGTGGAACACTACAACAGCGGCATTCAAAACGGCCCGGCACTGGACAACCGCCTGCGCGGCCCCAATGGACAGCCGCAGCGGCTCAACCTGAGCGATCAACAAAAAGCTGCTTTGGTCGCTTTTATGGAAACGCTGACGGATAACAAGCTCCTGTCTGACGCAAAATTTGCAAACCCGTTCAAATAATCTCGCATGAATAAACCGGTGGATATCTCCGAAACGGTCGCACATACGCTGGCTTCGCTCGAAAGTTTGTCCCGCGTACGCCCGCGCGCCGATTTTCAGCAAGGTGTGCTTGAGCGCTTGGCGCAGGAACGCCGCATCGCCGGCGCCCGCCAACTCGCTTGGGCGGCCATCGGCCTGCTTTTAATGCTCAATACCGCAGCCGCCTACCAGCGACTGTCCGGAAGCGGTGCGCGCGCGCAGTTGGAAAGCGCGCTTAGCGTGCGATACGGACTTCAGGAGGCTGCCGAATTCTATCGCGTGTCCAATTAGATTGCGTATGCGCCCATTTCTGATAAAAAACAGTCTTTGGATCATCGCCGCCCTGCTTACACTCAATCTGGGTATGGCGGCGGTGATCTTTTTTGCGCCCAAGCCCGGGCACCCCCCCCCGCCGGGTCGTATCGTAAAGCTCTGGGCCAGGGAGCTGGATTTGTCCGAACAACAACTACGGCAATTTGAAGCGCTGGAAAAAATTCATCGCAGCCGGGGAGAAGCGCTGCACCGCCAAATGATCGGCCTGAAACAGCAACTGATCGAGACGGTCGTGGAATATCCCGGCGATTCAACCCGCCTGCAAGCGGTGGTCGCCGCCTCCGATTCCGTGCACCGCCAGCTCAATAACCAACTGATTGATTATTACTTCGATCTGAAAAATATCTGCACGCCCGATCAGCAAAAAAAATTGGCGGAGGTGTATAGTGGGATGTTGAACCCGAAGGAAAAATGATCTTTATTGGGGATTTGGGATTTCGGATTGTGGGCGGCGGGTTATTTCTTTAGAATTCAGGTAATAATCCCCAATCCGAATTCCCAAATCCGCAATCCGCAATCCGCAATTCCCCAATCACTCCACCGTTCCAGATATCCAGAGCACTTCCGGTTTTCTTTGCTGGTCAAAAAAGACGGTAATTTTCTTTTTAAAGCGGCCTTTTCGGTAGGCGTCGTACTCGATGGTCACGGCGCCGGTTTTGCCTGGCTCGATGGGCGTTTCCGTCCATTCGGCGGCGGTGCAACCGCAGGTGGTGCGGGTAGTTTCCAGTACAATCGGTTGATTGCTAATGTTTTTAAAAGAAAAGGAAACTGATTTGGGGACGCCCTGTTCCATGGTTCCAAAGTCGTACGCGGTATCGTTCAGCCATTGCACGACGGGCTGTGGGTCGGCGGGCGGGTTGAAAAATGTGATGAAAATGGCGAGTAACAGGACGTTCATATAGGCGCAGCGCTTGTTTGTGTGAAGGGATCAGGCGCAAATATCGGGTTTTTACGTCAGTCCGGGTTTGTGATAAAAAATATCAATCTGATCGGCGCCGATTCGGCAGCTTTCCTGGAGCGGCGGGCGAGCATTTATTTTGGCGGCCGGCAGTCCTTCGCCGAGGTACAAATTAGTATTGGTAATGATCCGCAGTTCATCAAAGAGTCCGCGGTCAATAAACAACTGATGGGTAGCGGGGCCGCCTTCTACGTACAGGATTGCTTGATTAGTTTGCGCAAGCCGATCGAGGAGCAGTTCCAGTGGGTTTTCCGCCGGCAGGTCCAAGAACAGGGTTTGCGAGAAGCGGCCGGGTCGCGACGGGCCGGCGATCCAGGTCGGCCGGGAGTCGTCCAGCAGATGATGTGCGGCGGGCAGCAGTTTGTGGCGGTCGAGCGCAATGCGGAGCGGAGCGGGGCCGGGGTACAGGCGGTTGTCCAAGCGGGGATTGTCGGTCAGCGCGGTATACGCCCCCACCAGAATTGCGTCTGCTTCTGTGCGCCAACGGTGCGTTAGTCGCTGGGAAAGCGGACTGGAAATGGGCGTTTGTTCCCCCTGCCGACCGAGGTATCCGTCGGCGCTTTGCGCCCATTTCAAGATAATATGCGGTCTTTTTTTTGAAATCCAGGTAAAAAAAGCGCGATTCAGTCGGGCGCCTTCATTCTCCAAAATTCCGGTAACAACCTCCAAGCCGGCGGCGCGCATTTTTTGCACACTTTGTCCGGCCACTTTCGGATTAGGATCGGTATTGCTGATAACGACTTGCCGGATGCGTTCCCGCAATACCAAATCTACACAGGGCGGCGTTTTCCCATAGTGATAACAAGGCTCCAGGTTGCAATACAAACGTGCGGCTGGAATCAAATGGCGATCAGTCGCCGATACGGAGGCCACGGCGTTTACCTCTGCGTGCGCCTGCCCGTAGCGCGCGTGCCAGCCCTCTCCAATAATCCGGTCGCCATACACCAAAACAGCACCCACGAGCGGATTCGGCGATACGGCCCCCGTGGCTCGCTGCGCCAAGTCGAAGCAGCGGCGGATATAGGGCTGGTGGATGTTGGCGGATGTTATCATGCGCAAAACGGCAATTTTCGTAGCGCCTGAGGTGAACCGGCGCAATTTGGGCATTCAGCCGGGTTCTGAGATCGAAGAAACACGCGTGCGGAGCCAGTGGTCTGCCAGCACCAGGGCGGCCATCGCCTCTACGATCGGCACAGCGCGCGGTACCACGCAGGGGTCGTGGCGTCCTTTGCCCTGAAGGGTAAGCGGCCGGCCTTCGGCGTCCACGCTCTCCTGCGCGCGCAGGAGCGTGGCGACGGGTTTGAATGCCACTCGGAAGTAGATATCCATGCCGTTGGAGATTCCCCCTTGGATGCCGCCGGAAAAATTGGAACGCGTGCGGATTTGATCGTCTTCCGCAAAAAACAAGTCGTTGTGTTGCGATCCGAGCATACGGGCGCCGGCGAAACCGGATCCGTATTCGAATCCTTTGACTGCATTGATGCTGAGCATGGCTTTGGCGAGATCGGCGTGCAATTTGTCGAACACCGGTTCGCCGAGACCGGGCGGGCATCCGCGGATCAGGGCGGACACCACGCCGCCCACGGTATCGCCCGACTTCCGCGTTTTTTTGATGAGGTTGATCATTTTTGCAGCCAGGATCGGATCGGGGCAGCGGACGTCGTTTTGTTCTGATTGCGACAAATCCAGTTGCGTGTAGTCGGCTTCTAGTTCCAGATTTCCGACTGCGCTCACGAATGCCTGAATGTGGATGCCCTGTTTTTGGAGCAGCAGTTTGGCCACGGCGCCGGCAGCGACGCGGGCGGCCGTTTCGCGGGCGCTGCTGCGGCCGCCGCCGCGAAAATCGCGGTGGCCGTATTTAGCCTGCCAGGTAAAATCGGCGTGGCTGGGTCGGAAAGCGGTGGCGAGCTGGTCATAATCCTGCGACCGTTGATCCTCATTGAAAATAATCAGGGCGATGGGCGTGCCGGTGGTCAGGCCCTCAAAAACCCCGCTGAGAACCCGGACCAGGTCTTTTTCCTTGCGTTGGGTGACGATGGCACTTTGCCCGGGCCGGCGGCGGTCGAGTTCTTGTTGAATAAAATCCAGGTCGAATGCCAATCCGGCCGGACAGCCATTGATGACGCACCCGAGGCCTTCGCCATGCGATTCGCCGAAGGTGGCGACTTGAAACAGGTGGCCGAAGATATTACCCGACATGTGGAGGACGGCGATTACTCGCTGCGTTGTTCCAGGTACTTGCGCTCATACGTTTCCCAAGGGGTCGTTTTGTGGCTGTTGGTACCGAAATAATGCAGGATGACCTCGAATTTATCGGCTTGCTGGTACCCGGCGATAGGTTGGATCAGTTTCATTTCTTCGTCTAAAAAGACCATCGTCGGGTAGCCCATTCGATTATTGAGCCATTCGGCGGCGAGTTCGTGGTAGCCGCGGCCGCCGTTTCGGACAAACTGATACTTTTTGCCTTGCAGTTCGATATCTTTTTGTTGTTCAGCATTGAATTTCACTGCATAGTACGTTTCAGACACGTACTTCACGATTTGTGGGTCTTTGAATGTTGTTTGATCCATTTTTTTACACCAGCCGCACCAGTCGGTGTACACGTCCACCAATATTTTTCTGGGCGCCAGTTTATTTTTTTCCACGGCTTCTTCGATGCTGAGCCATTCGATGGTTTCCTCTATTGGTTTTTTAGTAGGTTCGTTAACGGCAGGCGCCTGCACGGCGTCTTCGGGTACATGTGCGGCGAGCGGCAGGGCCAAGGCATCTTTTTCTGTCGGCATAACCGTGGAATCCAGGTTTCTGCCCTGCATTTTTTTATTCTGCGCGCTTGCGGTCGCACCGTCTCTGGGCAGGAGTACCGGCGTTGCCAACGGCCGGCCGGGACGCGGCGTGGGCTGCGCCTGCAGCAAGGCAGCGCAGCAAAAGAGCGAAAGGATAAAAAGCAGTCGGTGCATGGAGAAAACCGTTAAATCACGAATAACAACAAATGTAACCCTTCTTAAACCGAATATCCAAAGGTAGGTATTTTTTTGATAGGCACTTTAAAATAAGTTTAACGTTGACGCTGCCAAATTGGTCAAAAAACAACCATGAATCGGCCGTTTTGTACGCTCCCGGAACAGGAATTTTGCCGCCGAAATCGTATTTAACCGCTGCTTTCCGATGATGATCCCATACTCTTTTCTACTGCTGTGCCTGGCAGCCGCCCCATCCCTGTATGCGCAAATGCCAAACGGCGCCGACACGCTCTATGGCAACGAGTGGATCCGGTTTAATCAGCCGTACTGCAAGATCAGCATTGCCGCCGACGGTATTTACCGGATTTCCGCCCAGTCGCTGGATGCTGCGGGCGTGCCGGTAACCGCCGTGCCGGCTTCGCAGTACCGGTTGTTTCACCAGGGTCGCGAAACACCGATCTGGACGAGCGCATCCGGACCGCTCGGACCGCAGGACTACCTGGAGTTTTTCGGTGTTCAAAACCGCGGTGCCTTAGATCGCGCGCTGTCGAATGATCCGGATAATGCCCTCCTCAACCCTCGGTTCAGCCTGTTTAACGACAGCTCGGCTTATTACCTGAGTTGGGCGCCGGATAATGTGCCGCCGTTGCGTATCCAGACTATTGCGTTCGATCTGAACAACCTGCCCGCACCCGAACCGTATTGTTGGTTTGAAATTGAAAAAATCTATACTGACACACACCGTAAGCGGCGCATCAGCAGTGAAATTACGTTTTCCTGGTTCGATGGCAACGGCTTCTGTCGAAGTGCGACCACTACGATGCACAATCTGAGCCCTAAGCAAGTCTTCCACGGCCCCCCGGCCGCGTTGCGCTTGCGTTATGCCTGCGATCTGGGGCCGCACCGGCAGCAGTTTTTTGTCGGGGACTCGCTGCTGAGCGAGGCGTCGTTTTCCGGCTGGAAAGTAATAGACAGCGCCTACACGCTGCCTACCGATTTGCTGAGCGACCCGCTGCCTCTGCGCCTGCAATCGGCCCTTGGTGGAAGTGACCAGCATTGGCTGGCGAGTTTCGCACTGCGCTATCCGCGGCATTTTATATTCGATCAGGCCGATAAAGTTTTTTTTGAATTGGACGCGACGGGTGCGGAGCAATACCTGGAAATCCAGCAGTTCCAGGGCGGCAGTACGGCAGTGCTGTACGACCTCGATCGGGCGGAGCGGTATTTGCCCGTGTTGGAGAATGGCCGCTGGAAACTGCGCCTGCCGGCCGCCACGGGGAAACGTCGTCTTGCGCTGTTTGCCAACGCCCAAATCCGATCGGTCGCTATAGCCGCCCCCCGTCAATTTCGCGATTTTCGGCAGCACGATGCGCGCTTCGTCATCCTGTCAAACGCCGCGCTGTTCCGCGATCCGGAAGCCGGCGGCGTTGATCATGTGCAGGCTTACGCCGATTATCGGCGCAGTCCGGCCGGAGGCGGCTACTCGGTGGCGGTGGCGGATATACAGGAATTGTATGAGCAGTTCGGCTACGGCGTGCGCTTTCATCCTGTAGCCGTGCGGAATTTTTGCCATTTTATTAAAAAAAACTGGACTAACCCCCAATATCTGCTCCTTATCGGCAAGGGCTTAGAGTACCCCAATTTCCGATCGGCAGCAATCCAAAACAGCCTTGCCGATTCCCTCTTTTTTGTGCCGATGTTTGGCACGCCGGGAACCGACCTGCCCTTTGTGACGACGCCCGGACAACTGAATGCGCCTGTCCTCGCGGTGGGCCGCCTCGCAGTAACACGGCCCGGACAAATTCGCGATTACCTGGATAAACTGATCGAACACGAGCGCCAACTCCACCAGCAATCGCAAACGCTGCCGGATCGGGCCTGGATGAAACGGGTGTTGCAGCTCAGCGGCGGCCTCGCCGGCGAAACGGAGGTGATAAGCAACTACTGCACTGAACTTGCTGCCGAACTCCGTACTAACCGTTTCGGCGCGGATGTGCATACTTTTTACAAAACATCCAACGATCCAATCCAAGTGTCTGCATATCGCCAAATACTCGATTTGCTCAACGACGGGGTCAATATCTGGATGTTTTTCGGCCACTCTTCCGCAACGGCGATTGACTTTGATATCGGCTCTGTACATGCCTATAACAACCGCGAACGCTATCCGTTGATGATGATCCTGGGTTGCTATGCCGGAGTTTGCTCCAACAACCAACAAGGCATTGGAGAGCAATTTGTGCTCGCCCCAGGCCGGGGCGCTATCTCGTACGTTGCTTCCGTCAATTTCAGCCTGCTGGAATCGCTGTACCAGTTTGGCCGTCGGTACTGTGAACACATCGGCGGCCCGCTTTACGGTGCAGGGGTAGGGGATGCCTTTCGCAGCGCGGCGGCCTCCTTCGCCGATGTCCAGCACAGCGGACTTCAAGCCGTGCTGCATCAAACAGTGCTGCAGGGCGATCCGGCCGCGCGCCTGCACGCGCATTCAGGCCCGGATTATCTGGTGGACGCGCTCAGCGTACAGTGTACGCCCAATCCGGTGGGGCTCGATCAGGATAGTTTCGAGCTCCGGTTCGATCTTGTCAATATTGGGGAAAATAGGCCCGGATCGCTGCCTTTCGTCATCGAACAGCGGCTTCCCGATAATACCCTCCTGTTGCTCAAACGGGATACTATGCCGGCGCCGTCCTTCCGGCAAACGCAGCAGTATAGGTTCTTCGCCGGCCAGGCACAAGCGGGTTTCAACCGATTTTATATTCGGCTCGATCCGGACAATCAGACACCCGAATCACCGCCCGCCGCCGAAATGAATAATACCCTACTGGATGGCAACGGACAGCAGGGGGTGGAGGTGTTTTTCTTCGCCGACGACGTGCAGCCGCTGCATCCGCCCCCGTTTGGAATCGTCGGGGATGAACCCATCCGGCTGAGCGCCTCCTCCCTGCGCATGCACGATACGCCGGTTCGGTATTTGATGGAAATAGACACCACTGCCTCATTTAACAGCCCGCTCCGCCGGCAAACGGAGATTTTCCAATCTGGCGGCCTGTTCCAGTGGACGCCTTCGATTCCCGTCCTCGACAGCACCGTGTATTATTGGCGCGTGGCGCGCGACAGTCTGGTGAACGGTAGGGTGGTGTGGCGGGATCGTTCGTTTATTTGCCTGCCGGGCAGCGCCCCGGGTTGGAACCAATCGCATGTCGGTCAATTTCGCCAAAACAATTTTACAAACCTGCAAATGGACAGCCTTCTCCGTCAGTTTGAATTTGCCGACAACGCCTCCTATATCTGGTCGAAGGTTGCCTGGCGCGATGCCCCCGGCGGGCGCTATCCCGGACTTCAAAATGCCCTGCTACAAGGCTCCACCGGCGATTACGGCTGGGGTGTCGAGGGCATCGCGCGCGGCGTTGTACTTCTGCTGGCGGATCCGAAAACCGGGCAGGTGATTCCCAATCCGCCTGGCGGACTGTACAATCCCGACACGACCAAATCCAAGTGGTACTTTTGGTTCGATACCCGGCAGGAAGCCCAACGCGCGGCGCTGATGGATTTTGTGGAACATGTGATCCCCAACGGCACACCGGTTGCCTTGTTAGCGTTCAATCGCCCTACGGATTCGGTGGGCTACGCGCCGCATCGCTGGGCGGGCGACTCCTTGACTCACGGAAATAATTTATTTCAAGTTTTTGAAAATCAAGGCGCTGAGGAAATTCGAGCATTGGCCGATTTTCCAGTAGCGCCCCGTCCGTATGGTTTGGTATTTAGTAAAAATGACCGCAATTTTCTTCGGCCCGCGGATACGACTGTATATAGTTTGGATAGTTCCCTGGTTGTGCGCGGTGATTTTTTTACCAAGTGGTCCGACGGTTTGTGTGATAGTCCGGTTATTGGGCCGGCGCGAAAATGGAATATGCTGGTCTGGCAGCGGCGTGAAGCGGACGCCTCCGGAGAGTCCGCTGGTATCGGGCTGTATGCCTTACGGGAAGGGTTGCCGGACAGCCTGCTGTTCTTCCTCGATCAGGCCGGTGAACGCGTGCTCGCACCGTATGCCGCAGCGGAATTTCCGTTTTTGCGTTTGCGCTACACGGCAAGGGATACGGTGGCCCGGACGGCCGCGCAATTGCAATACTGGCGGATATTGTTTGATCCTTTGCCCGAGGGCGCGTTGGCGCCGGCGACGATGTCTGCTCCGGATACCGTCCAGCGCGGAGAAACTCTTCGGGCAGATATACCCTTTATAAATGTGTCAGACGCCCCTTTTGACAGTTTGCTGGCACATATACGACTTGAAAAACAGCAGAAAACGCCTGTTCTGTTCGCGCAACGCCTGCGGTCTTTGCCGGCCGGCGATTCCTTGCACGTATCAATTCACTGTCCGACCGCCGAATTATCTGGCGTCTATCGTCTGGTGGTGGATGTGAATCCCGATCAGGATCAGTCGGAGCAGCACCACGCCAACAACGTCCGGGTGCTCGATTTTTACGTAGAAAATGATCGTCACAACCCGTTTCTGGACGTGACGTTCGACGGGCAATACCTTTTGGACGGCGACTTGGTATCACCCAGACCGGAAATTGTAATTGTTCTGCGGGATGAGAATCGTTTTCTGGCGCTGGCCGATACGAGTCTGCTGCGCCTCCAACTCGAATACCCGGACGGCGCGCGGCGGCAGATATTTTTCACTGACCCAGACTTGCAGTTTTTTCCGGCTGATTCCATGCACTTGGACAAAAAGAATCTGGCCCGGCTCGAATGGCGACCCTGGTTTCCCGCCGATGGTGAATACCGTCTCTTGGTGCATGGTCGCGACGTGAGCGGCAATTCCGCCGGCGCGCTCGATTATACCGCGCGTTTCCGGGTGGTAAATCGCCAGGCCCTGTCCAATATCCTGAATTACCCCAATCCGTTCTCGACCTCCACCTGTTTCGTTTACACGCTCACCGGCGATGTGCCGCCGGCCAGTTTCCGATTACAGATTATGACGGTGTCCGGTCGGGTCGTACGCGAGGTCACGGAGTTTGAATTTGGTCCGCTTCGAACGGGCACGCATATCAGTTCCTTTTGCTGGGACGGCCGCGACCAGTTCGGCGACCCGCTTGCCGCCGGCGTCTATCTATACCGTGTTATCGCCCGACATGCCGATGGCTCCCCTTACGACCTACTTCCGCACGACCACACGGACGGCGTGTTTCCACATGGAGTCGGGAAAATCGTGCTAATCCGAAATTAGGAATTTCGGAATGCGGAATGCGGATTGCGGATTGGGGATTTGAGACGATGGCGGGTTGTTTTCTCCTTAGAGCATGTCTAAAATTATATTTCTCGCTAATATGAAAGTCTTTTTCAGCCATACTTCGTTCCTTTTTTTCGCCGTAATTAGTCCCATTACGACTGCAAAAAGCGCCTTGTCTGGCTAAAAAATCCTTTTCATATT
>JBEIDF010000003.1:0-67803 GCA_040383605.1 Lewinellaceae bacterium | reverse complement strand
GTTGCGCACTATTTCGACCGGGCACACAAATCCTTCGGCTTCTTAATGGAGCGGGAGATCGAAAATGCCAACCGGGCAATGAAAAACCCGGAAAAACCGGTCACCTGTATCGTGGGGGGCGCGAAAGTAAGCGACAAGATGCTGCTTTTGGAGCGTTTTCTGAATTTTGCCGACAACATCATCGTGGGCGGCGCGATGGCCTACACCTTCATGCTCGCTAAAAAAGGGCAGGTTGGCAACTCGCTCGTGGAGATTGACCGGGTCAAAGCCGCCAAAGATTTTCTCAAAAAAGCAAAGGCGGCCGGTGTGAAGGTGTATTTGCCGAAGGACTCGGTTTGCGGCGACAAATTTGCTGCCGACGCCCAAGTCAGCACGCACCCCAGCCATCAAATTCCCGAGGGGCTGATGGGACTTGACATCGGCCCGACGGCCGCCAAAACATACGCCCGGGTAATTCGCCAAAGCAAAACGATTGTCTGGAACGGCCCAATGGGTGTTTTTGAAATGCCCGCCTTTGCAGAAGGCACCAAGACGGTCGCCAAAGCGGTAGCCCGCGCAACCGGCAAAGGCGCCTTTTCCATGGTCGGTGGCGGTGACTCTGTCGCTGCAGTCAATCAATTAAAGCTTGGGAAGAAAGTCAGCTTCGTCTCTACCGGCGGCGGCGCCATGCTGGAGTACCTGGAGGGGAAGCAGCTGCCGGGTATTTTGGCGATTGCGGAATAGTACCGCATTGGGTTTTCCTGTATGCACTTGGAGAAGGCGATAGGGGGCGGCGCAAGAGATTGTTCAAATTTTGATTCTCAGGCGAAACTGCAAAAATTTTATCTTTGTAACTGGTTAGCAGGTCGCGTCTGAGCCAAAAAAGGATCCATTTTTCGCCAGACGAAGCGATTTTTTGCAGGCCATAGCAGCGCTATGGTCAAAAAAATCGCAAAGTATGGCGGAAAATGGGACTTTTTGAGCCAGACAGCGATCCTGCTAATCAGTTACTTATTTTTAACAAGGCAAATTTTGCAGTCGAATGCGGGTAATTCGGCGAAAATTTTGCCTTGTTAAAAACAAAACTGGGCAGTTGCAGCCTCGAAATTAAAATTTGAACAAGTTCTACCGCTCTAATACAATCAATTTTTCTACTTCACGCTGACGCCCCGCTTGCATCTGAACAAGATAAACCCCACCCCGTAAGGCTTCCAGTTCCAAGGGGTAAATGTGTTCTCCTGCTGGCGCCCAATAGTTCTTCGTGTAGAGGATACGGCCGCCCAGATCACAAACTGTAACTAAGATTTCAGTATCCTCGCGCAGGCCAAACAAAATGCTTGCAGCGGAGAATGTCGGGTTAGGAACCAGGGAAAAATGAGAGTATAGTCGGTCCTCTGCCACCATCGCTTGCCGATCTGAAAATGGCGGATTGAGCATATCGGCACTTACCGTGATAAGTTGTGTATGTGGACGAACATTTCCGCATAGATCAGTAGCAGTCCATGTGCGGGTAATTACGAATCCCGTGCTGCAATCTCCGGGCGTTTGCGTTTGCCCTTGGTAGGTTACCTGCGCAGGGCCACAGTTGTCCTGTGCCTGCAGTACCGGCACGATGGGAATCCCCTGACAACCTACCGTAGTATTCGCGGGCGGATTATCAAACAGTGGAGCCTGTGTGTCCGTAACTGTTATCGTCTGCGTAGCGGTTTTTGAATTGCCACAAACGTCCAACGCACGCCAGGTACGGGTAATTGTAAAATTGTACAGACAATTACCATCTGTGCGGACCTCTCCGATGAAGTTGACTTGAACAGCAGCGGGACCCGCACAGTTATCCGTGGCGGTCGAAGTGCCTGGGAACGGAATAGGGTTACTGCAATCCAGCGTTATATGAGGCGGCACAGAGGTAAAAACGGGGGCAATAGTATCCCTTACAACAATAATCTGGGTTGCAATTGTTGAATTTCCGCAATTATCTGTCGCAACCCAGGTTCGATGCACGTTTACGATATTTGTACAAGAAACGTTGTTTAACGTTTGACCTTGGTAGGTGATTGAAACTGATCTGTCGCAATTGTCCACGGCAGTCGTACTACCAAGCGGCGGCAAATTGCTATAACACGCCAGGGTGACATTGGCGGGTATGCTTGTAAATACCGGTTTTTGGGTATCCCGAACTGTAATACGCTGGCTGGCGGTACGCGTATTTCCGCAATTATCTGTAGCAGTCCATCGTCTTGTCAAGAGATAGCTATCTATACAGGCGCCATTTGTCCTGGTCTCCCCATTGTAAACAATGGAAACATCCAGGTCGCAGTTATCAATCGCCGAAGGCATGCCGACACTCGGCACGGCATTGCATTCCACGGTTATGTTTGATGGCACATTCAGCAGGGATGGCCGGCTATTATCCTGAACAACAATCGTTTGTGTGGCCGTACGGCTGTTGCCACAAATATCCGTGGCGCGCCAGGTTCTGGTAAGGGTATATCTGTCCAGGCAACTGCCGTCTGTCCGGACCTGCCCTTCATAAACGATGGTTGCAAGGCCGGTACAATTATCTGTTGCCGTGCACGTACCGACTGCAGTGGGCACTGCATTACATTGAACCGTCAGGTTGGCGGGCACGAAGGTGAATACCGGTGCCAGGGAATCCTTCACCACGATGACATGCGTGCAGGTGGCGGCATTTCCGTCTATGTCTTGCGCCCGGTAGGCTCTCGTGATTCTGAATCGGTTGGTACATTCGATGTTTGCGACATTAAAACCAAGGCTGGTTCTTATCACCGAACTGCAATTGTCAAAGGCTGCTACCATATTTGTGTCTATCGGAGGAACTGACGTGGCGCATGCCACCGTGATGTTCGGTGGGCAGGTAATTGATGGAGGTAGGATATCCTTCAATGTGACCTTAAAAGAGCAACTCGCTGGATTACCATTAGCATCGAGTCCCGTTAGGGTGACGATTTCGAAATCGCCATATCCATTCAGTACGGCAGCGCTTGCAGGCGACTGACTCACTGCGATAGCCCCTGGTTGTGTGCAGTTGTCCGATACCGCTGAAGCATTCCAGCTACCCAGCATACTGGAGCAATTGGCATCAGCCGCCAAAGTCTGATCTGCAGGGCACTGGATTGTAGGCGGTTTATTATCTTTCAACGTGACATTAAAGTTGCAAAAGCTGGTATTGCCGTTGCCATCGTCTGCCGTCAGCGTCACCGTTTCAAAATCGTCGTACCCAATCAGTCCTGTCGCAGCAACCGGAGTTTGGGTGATCACAATACCGCCTGGAGCGGTGCAGTTATCCGATAGCGTAAGCGGAGCCCAAGACCCCACTTGACCGCTGCAATCCTCCTCCGTTGATACTGTTTGATCTGTCGGGCAGACTATGGCCGGCGCCATTTGATCCTTGAGCGTCACTAAAAAAGTACAACTTGCGGTATTGCTGTTCTGGTCGGAGGCTGTTAATGTGACAGTAACGGCAGTATTATGGCCGGCGTATTTAGTAGAAGCTGCAGGCGACTGGGTCACTCCGATATTTGCAGGCGAGCTGCAGTCATCCGTAAGGTTCGTAGCAAAACTCGTCCAGACGCCGATGGGGACGGAGCAGTCATTTTCGGCGCCCAATATCTGTGGGGCAGGGCAGGATATGGTAGGCGGTGTAATATCAGATACCTGCACGTACGTTGTATCCGTTGCAGTACATCCTTGGCTGTCAGTGACTGTCACACGGTAGATTCCCTCTTTCGCAAGTACTCTCGCAAAAGGCGTCGGATTTGCCATCAACGACGCGTAGTTATCCGGGCCCGACCAGGTATAGGCGGTGTAAACGCCTGTACCGCTTGCGGCTTGGCTTAATAGCGTGATTTGGGGTGTAGCGCAATCACCGGTGTTCGAGGCGGTTACAGATAGCTGATTGATGCCTATGTCAAGGGAGCCGGTATTGGGGCATTGATTACTATCAACCACCTTTACGGTGTAGGCGCCGTTCGTATTTGCGGTAGCAATAAAAGGCGCCGGATTCTGGACGGCTGCGGCATAATTATTGGGGCCGTTCCAGGTAAACGAAATATAAGCGCCACTTCCGCTGGAAGGCGTGGAATTCAGATCAATTATTCCATTTTGGCATACCACCGGGCTGTTACTTGTAACTATTATGTTTGGTGCAACATTCGACGATACAGCCAGAGTCGTGGAGGCCGTAGCGGTACAACCGGCATTATCGGTAGCCGTTACCCTATATACACCTGCTTTAATCAATGCAGCCTGGAAAGTAGTCGGGCTTTGAAGGTTGGAAGTAAAGTTATTCGGCCCTGTCCAATTGAAGGAACCCAATATGCCGGAACCGCCCGTTATATTTAGGGAAAGATTGATGTTGGTACCTATACAAGCAGGCCCATTATTTGTGGCAGTCGCAATGGGTTTGGGTACAATAGTTACCGTAGTAGTTGCTGTAGCTGTGCAACCGCGATTATCAGTAACTTTTAACTGGTACACGCCGCCGGAGGCAATCGTGGTAGAAAACCCAACCGGATTTTGTGCCGAAGCCACATAGTTGTCTGGTCCCGTCCAGTTGAACAGAGTATATACCCCGGATCCACCTGCGGGAGTGGAGGAAAGAAGTAAATTTGCATTCTCGCAAACCGGGCTGTTACTTTGCGTGGCAATAGACGGCAAGGGATGAATCGTTACAACCGTCGAAGCCGTACCGGAGCAGCCGGCATTATCCGTGACCGTGACGCTGTAGATGCCGTCTGTTGCAATCGCTGCAGGAATAGGCGCCGGATCTTCCACTGACGCAGAATAGCCATTCGGCCCACTCCAATTAAAAGACGTGTACACACCCGAGCCGCCGGACGGCGTAGAAGCCAGCGTAAGTGCGCTTCCCGCGCAGGTCGAGCCAACCACCGCATTGGAGATAGACGGGTTGCTCGTGATGGATACATTGACCGAAGAAGTTGCAGCGCAACCGAACTCATCCACGACGGTAACCGAATACAAACCGGAACCATTTAAATTTGCGTCAAATGAGACAGGATCCTCGGCATTGGAGGTGTACCCCGCTGGCCCCTGCCACGAAAAAGCGGTGTATACGCCACTTCCACCCGTTGGCGTAGATGTAAGCATGACCTGTTTCCCAATACACAAAGGGCTGTTGCTACCGGCGGTGATGGCCGGTAGTGGGTTTACCGTAACGCTTATACTGCCGGAAGCCGTGCAGCC
Source organism: Lewinellaceae bacterium (assembly GCA_040383605.1). Taxonomy (GTDB): domain Bacteria; phylum Bacteroidota; class Bacteroidia; order Chitinophagales; family Saprospiraceae; genus M3007. The sequence continues at coordinate 62,601 of JBEIDF010000003.1, read as the reverse complement.
TTGAAAATCCGTTACCGTCACAGCGTATAAGCCGCCGGAAGATGCCACTACATTAAAAGGACTGGGATTCTGAACGGTCGCGGCATAATTGTTAGGGCCGCTCCATCGGAATTGAATATAATTTCCTGCTCCGCCGAATGGAATAGAATTCAAATCTAAGGGTTCACCAACACAGAGTAAGCCGATGCCTGTTGCTGTGATAGTGGGTGCGCCGATTAGCGTGACGTTGATTGCCACGGTCGCGGAAGCAGTGCATCCGGCGTCATCCGTAACCACAACCGTGTAAAGTCCCCCAGAAGCTACTCCAGCATTTAGGGGCGCCGGGTTTTGCAGGCTGGAAAGAAAATTATTCGGGCCGCTCCAACTAAAGCTCGCGTAGTTACCTGAGCCACCTGCAGGCGTCGAACTCAATACAATGTTTGTTCCGAGACAGACTACCCCGGTGTTTCCAGTCGCAGCAATCGTCGGCGCCACACTTAGCGGCAAGGACAATACGGCGGAGCAGGCGCCGGAGTCTGTAATGGTCACAAAGTAAAGTCCGGCTGAATTTACTGTAATAGCGGGCGTGACGGCGCCCGTACTCCAGGCATAGGTAGTGCCACCGGATGCCTGGAGCACAGTCGAAGCGCCCACAATGCAAAAACCGGTGCTGTTTGTCAGCTGTGGATTGAATGGGCCGTCTGTATCTTGGGTGACCCTTACAATCAGATTAACCTGATCGGTGAGCATCAGCGAGTTTGTCACCTGGATAGTGACCCAATATTGGTTATCGCTGTTTGTATCGCCGGGATTTTCATAATCCGGTAAAAAATTGTTCCATGACAACTGGCCGGTTGAGGAATTGATGGAAAATTTTGCGGCGTCTGCGCCACCTGTTATTGAATAGGTAAGGCCGCTTCCTTCTGAATCGTTCGGATCGGAGGTCTGGGTATTATACAGTTCATAACAGGCATTTTCCTGAAAATTGACAGAGGCTGGCGAGGTGATCAAAGGGTTATTATTATCCTGGATAATAAAGGAGGCTGTAGTAGTATCCCTTCTCTGTGCCGGGTAGTCACAATCCCAGACGATAAAATCAATCGGGAAAGACCCACGCCAAACGGTGTCATTGATCTGCAACTGCACATTGCCATCCGCTGTCAACAACGGTGAAATTGGCGAAAATTGAATAACATAGGGGGCAGACGAAGATCCAACCGAAGAACCGCCAGAGAATGTTAGCGGGCTGCCGGAATTATATTGGTATTGTTTTTCTGCGTGATAAAACTGAAAAGAAATCGCGCCTAAATCCACGTTTTGTAATTGCAGGGAGTAGCTTACGTTTGGAAAATCGCCTGCGGGAGTTGCCGTTGCTGCCAGTACGCCGTTAACGAAAGCTGCCAAGACAGCGCCCGAACCGGCCAGCGGTATATCTAAGAATATTGGGCGGGCGACAATCGTCATCATTAAGGGCGTGGGCGCCGGGGCAAGCCAGGTCGGAGTCGGGTCGGATCCGGAAAAAGGCGCGACGTCAAGGTCGAAGGCTCTGCAAGGCCCATTGAAAGTTAGCGCCTGATCCAAATCAAACGGCGTAAAAGAACTGCCGCCAAAAATCGTTTGACCTGGTACCGAGCCCCATACCGGCGGACCGTAATCAGGCAAGACTGTAAAGCGGGCGTAAATAGTATCCCGCAGCTGCCCTGGCGTATTTTCTGTAGCGATTATACGCACAGAATCGGTACCCGTCCAGGCAGGCGATGCGGCATTTACGAACAGACTGTCATTGACAATCACAGCCGTCAGATTTGATCCGGGCAGTACGCTCCAGGTCACCGGGTCGCCGTCTTGGCTTACCAACAGACTGGTCAGATACTTTGGCTCAAAAGGGATATTTTGAATGGTCGTATCCTGAACAAGGGGCAAAATTTCCGGCGGAAAATCCAGGTTTGGATCAATATTGATCCAAAAGGGATTAGAAATTGTACCGATGATCGCATAGTTGGTGAATATCAACGTATCCGGCGAACCGTACACCTGATCCTCGGGCGCGTAGTAGGCTCTGAAACGCAGTGTTTCGCCCGTGTAGGTATTGGAATAAATGGTGGTAAAAAAAAACAAATCGCTGCCTATGTTGATCGGCGTGGCTACTCCGCGCAATTCCGATCCGACAAATACGCCTATCACACTGCCTGCGTCGTTCGAGGGAACTCCCTGGTATTGAACACGAATGACCATATCCATACGGAACTGGAAATTCGCCGGGTTGATATTCCAGTTCGGTAATGGCGCCAATTCAGCACTGGCGGCCTCGGCTGTAAAAGACAGCGTGCAAAGCATACAGCACGACAAGATCACCCGGACAAATATATTTTGTAATATTCTGATCATGGTAAACGTATCTTTTCAAAGATGATTTAAACGCTCATTTCGTCACCGGGGATAAGACGCGCTTTTCGTTTCAAGGATCCATTACTTTTAGGGTAATAATTGAAACTACTAAGCGTCTTATCCCCGATGACGCAGGGGCGCAGGACGAAATTGACTCGGTTGCAACGATGGCCTTTTATGGTAATCGTCTGAGCACTAATTTTTTACTTACACTTCCGGTCTTCGTGACCAACCGTACTACATAGACGCCGGAATTTAGCCACCCCCCGGTGTCGGCTCGGCCATTCCAAGTGGTTGTATTCAACCCTGCTTGTGCTTCCAGCGAACGGCGCAGAACCTCGCGACCCTGTCCATCTGTGATTACCAGCGTGATCTCCTGTGCTTCCTCTAGGGTAAAGCGCAGTTGCGTCTCGCTGCCGAAGGGGTTAGGCAGGGCGTCAAAATCTCGTACGCCTTCCGGCAGGGCGCTGACGCCGGTACTCTCCCATTTGAACGGTATGGGCGCTTCAATACTGCCTTGATGCTGATTTGGGTAAAAATACATCGTTTCGTTCAGGCTGTTCACCGTATTGCTGATGCTGTCGTAGAACTTGAAATGCAATTGTTCCCCAATATTGTTGGAATAGTAGGTTACAAAAAACAAGTAAGCCTCCAACGGTGCGATGTAGATAGCCCGCGCCGCACCGCGTATTTCCCCACCGACAAACACGCCGATTTCCATATCCGATTCTGTGATATTCACGCCCTCGTTGCTGAGCATCCCGATCAAGGTGCTGCTGTGTTCGTATTGTGTAGGATCAACCGACCAGAAGGACGGCTTTTCAGGACCTGTCCGCTCCTCCGTTTGGTTGCCGCCAAACGGATTGTTTAGCGGGTAGGTGAGTGTGCCCGCCTGCGAAAGTTTTATTTGGTAACCGTTGGGTGGCGACATATATTTTAGGCTGCCGATCCACCCGAAAGTCGGGTTGATGTACTGCGCAAAAGCCAGTTGGCTTTTCACCACATCGCCTGTTTGAGCTGGGAGAGAAGCCAGCGCTTCGTTCACCGGAAGGGAATAGTTGGGTATATAACCCACCCAGTTCCAGCCGGCCACCAGCGGAATGTTCGTTGTGAGCGGATCAATTGGCAGACCCAACATGCGCAAGGTATCCGGCTGATCCGCGCGATAAATATACATTGTGGTATTGCTGAGGTTGGTCAGCGTACCGAACCAACCGCCGCTGTACTGCGAAAACGAGGCTTGTCCGCGGATCAGGTCGTTTTGCGGATGATTGAGCGAGCTCAACGCGGCGCTCAGACTGTTGTCGGGGAACGCCAAGTTGAAAGACAACCAGTTCCATCCATTGCTAAAACGCATTTCCCGGAGCACCAGGTTGTTGGTATGCACCAGCTGCGGATTGATCGGAATACCGATTACGTTATCCGGCTGATAGGTAAAGGCCTCCTGTACTTGTCCGTAACGCAGACAATTGGATGCATCCCATATTTCCAGCGCAACAGGCTTCAGCATATCAGCCGGACCGCCATATACATTTAGGTAAGCCAGGTAGGCGTTCAGTTGCGGCACGAACTGCACATTTGCTCTGCCGCGTAATTCGCCGTCAATATAGGCCGCTACTATATCTTCTTCGTCTGTGGAGTAGTTTCCCTGAATATTCAGGCGCAGCACCATGTTCATGGCATTTTCGAACTGCGTCGCATCTACCGAACCGAAAGGCGGGCGGCACACAACCCGGGTACCAAAAGGCAGCGGCTCATCACCGCCCATAAAGAAGGGATTCTGACCGGTCTCGGTATGCAGGATAATGGTATCGCTCCAAAGGCCGAAAGTCAGGGAGGAGTCCACGGTGAACTGCACCTGCAAGATTTCGTTCGGCGCCAGCGTACCCTGGTTCGGCACGACGTGTACCCAATCAGGAATATTACTGAGCGTAAACGGGACGGGGTATCCCCCGCGGTTATGAATTCCTGCGCTGATGGTTCTGTTCTCGTCTTCGTACTTTGTCATCCCCAGGCTGTCTTTCAACCAAGCCAATTCATTGCGATCCACGTAGAATTCCCAGATACCGTTGTTGAGCTTGGCGCCGTTGAACACGTTGCCCACCAAGTCTTCGATGCCTTTTAGTTCTGCGCGCAGGATGCGGTTTTCGAAGAACTGATTTTGGAAGTTCGGATCGAGTACGATCTTGTTTTCGTAACAGGTAATGTCGATATCGATCAGCTGGTTCGTGGTGGCATCAAAGAGTTTGACGTCATCCACCGGGTTTAGGTTATCGCAGTTGATCTCCTGGTTGAAGGTAAAGGAGATTTCATCGCCTACATGATAGACACCATCGGAGGGCTGCGGTACGCCGACGATACTCGGCGGTTCGCGGTCGATGCGCCCTTTGATGATCTCGGAATATCCCGGTTTATCGCTGGCATCGCCGGTACATATGGCTACGGCACGAATCTCATAAGGCCCGTCGGAAAGCCCAAGCGTGTTCCAGAAAAATTGTGTAAAATCTGGTTGCAGTACTGGGGGCTTGGGATTTGATAAAGCGGCAAAGCCGGACCAATTCGGGTTATAACGGTCTGAAGTATCCGGAATATTGATCCAGGCTCCGTCGCCATCGGTGCGGCGATACTGGACGCGGATCAGTTGGAATTCCGTTACATCCATATCATAGCCCGAAACAGTAATCCGCCTGAGATCATCAGAACCTGGCGTGAGGGGATCCGGGAAGAGCACCCAGTTTTGTTGCGGGACATTGATCTGCACTTCGCTGCAGGGACGGATAAAATGGGCACTGATATAAACGGGAGAAAAGAATTTAGGATCACCCGACAGCGGAAGGGAAAGCGCCAGGTCACGGGCAATCTCACATTCCGAAACCAACGCGATCAACAGGCTGTCGTACTCGTATTCCACAGGGCCGCGCTCTACCGTGACTGTGACCGGGGTGGAGGTGCCATAGGGTATAATATACTGGATCGTGTTGTTGTTCAGTTGCTGACCGTTTACCCGGATGACCGCGCCGTAGGGGTTATTGCTTGCGATAGCGGTGAAGCCGTAGGTCCAGTCTTCATTAGAAGCGCTCAGGTTGCCCAGATTTACCTGAAAGACGGCGGGCTCGTTGGCCGGCACATTAATAGCCGTGAACTGCGAGCCTTGCGCCAGTTGCAGGTTCGGGTTTTCCCGGTTAGCGGTTCCCTTCTCCCATGGACAGGAGGATTGGCCTGCTTTTAGTCGGAAAACGGGCGTTTTATATACCGAATCCATGGCTATATCCACCGTAAAGGCGTCTCCGGGGTCATCATCTTTAAGGGTATAACCCGTCGTAACAGAATAAGAAGTCTCACCCGTAGTATCCTGGAGCGTTTCGCTCGTAGAGGCCACAAATTTCAGCATCCCCGTTACACCTGCTTTATTAAACTCATAACCGAAATGGGTTGATGCAGATTCTGCGCTGTTCAACAACTTCCGGAGTTGATTGGTAATGGTCGTATCGCTTGATTCTGCGTATTCATAGGTAGCGCCGGCATCGAAGGAAATATTCCGCACCAACTTCGCCTTTTGTTTTAAACCGGCATTCCGGTCAAGTATATCCTGCCAGCGCGTAAGCGATTCCACGGCGCGAGCAGCCTGTATAGAATCCGAAGCAGGATCATTGGCGATCAGATTCAGATAGCGCATCACATTATTCATAATGTGAAACTCTGAATACATAAATACCGTCGAAAAAGTGTCCGGATCGATATTAACAACCGTCTTCACACTGGGAGTACACGTTGTGTCATTGAAAGTCACCTGATCTGCCAGGCCGATAATAAGATTGATCGCCTCGCCCATATATATATCTGCGCCGTGGTCTCCGCCAACAACCTGATCGCCATCACTGGTAGAAAGTTTTTCAGTAACTGCCATGCAAGTCTGGAAAGTACTATCCGTGATTTTTTGGTAGGTCACCTGAAATTCAGCGCCGATGTCAAAAATAGGGCCTGCATTCATAATTGTGGCAACCCCGACGCCGATTGCCACCTCCACATTACCCCCCAGGTGAAATTCTATACCGCCGCCACCGCCGACCTGGTAGTCGAACGATGTGTGGTATGTTTTACAATACTTGGTATTTTTTTCTAAAAATGAAGAACTGCCGTCACCCGGAGGATCACGGAGGATGACGCTCGGCATTTCGGGCAGCAGGGTGGTAAAAGTGTTTTCTTTATTGCGTATGCCGGTCACAATACCCTGGACGGTCAAACTGGAAGTTTGACCGCTCATGGAAGTTCCCAGTATCTGAAGGGTTTTAATATACGGTGGAGAAGGATTCGGGTCTCCAACAGTGAACCTATAAACCAGCTGCCCGCCGCTCATCGGTACGTTGACCGTTGTATCGGCAAAACCGTTGATGATCTGAAAATCTGCAGTATCCAGGAAGCATACCCCATCGTCAATAATACCGCCCATACCATCTGTAATGGGAACATATTGCTCAAATAGTCTTACCCGCAAGGTAACAGGCTGTCCTTTGTCGTACACAACAATATTACAGCCGGGGAATGTATCCAGGCCGCTCGTAATTGCAACCTCGGGCGGGGCGAAATAGATGAAGTTAATGACCGTATCCTGTTTAGTCAGGTTAACGGTGGAGCCCCCTTGCACCTCGAACGCCGTTTTTATATCGGTGTTGGAGTGTTCCACGACGGCTATGGTAATACTCTCCAGTGGGGGAACTTCGGTAAACTCGTACAAGCCTTCCTGGTTATCAATCGTAATTTGTCGTTCCAGACACCCGTCTGCAGAACGGATTTTTACGATACATACGGTGCCTTGCCCCATACCGGGGGGCGCCTTGATGACGGATTTTTTACATAAACCGCCGGCAACCTGGCCGGATACCTTTCTTGTAGTTACATCGTTGAATACGATGCCGGCAATCGGGCTGGATACATTTATCACTTCCCAGAATGCCGGAATAAACTGGTGATCTTCAAATACCGGCGTAAGTATGGCCGTCGCGCCGGGATCAAAATCGATCACAAACTTACCGGTAGAATCCGTGAATACTTTGGGCGAAAAAGAGGCGCCGTTTACCAATATTTCCACTTTAGGCGCAAAGCAATCGGTGTTTTTATAGCGCACATAACCTGAAACGGCCACTGTTGATTTATCCGTAAAATCCACCTGATCCACCGAAGTCACACTCGGATTCAGGGTAACCTGCCGCGTTTTTGGTGCAAACTCGTGTGGGGAAGTAGATTGACGCGCTGCAAAAGGCGTCCATTCCGCTCCAAAGTTGGTACCGAATGGCAGCAAAACGGACCCGCTGTTGTTCAACCGGTTGCCATTGCCTTCGTTCATGCCGAAATACACCCGAAGCCCCGGCACCTGCATATCCCGCGGTTCTTCAAAGTGATCCAGAATTGATGCGGCACTCAGGGTCGTATCATACAGCGCAATTTCGTCGATCAGGCCACCGTAATGATCTGTCCGGCTCATACCGCTGGGACGAGCACCGACCATCCAGGTTTGTGTGGTATCCGACCAGTTACCAGTAATGGATGTGAACGTATGGCTGCCCAGCGAAACCCCGTTTTTGTAGGCCGTCACGATTCGATTGTTACCACTACTGTCGATGGTAAAAGCCAGATGCTGATATCCTACACCCAGGTTGCCGAAATTATGCTCCTGGCCACTGAGATAAAAATAAATGTTATTGTTAAGCCCGTTTGCCTTAAGCATCAAGCGGAACTCCTGGTTGGGCCAGCTTTTTGACAACAAACACTGATCGCCATCCGACCCCGCACTATTTACCCACATCTCCAGCGTCGCTTTAGCCGTCAGGGAAAAATCGGGCAGGGTAGCGTAGTCTTCTTCGCTGCGCACAAATTTGAGCGCGCGATACATGTAGAAATCCTTCATTGGCTCCGCCAGGAAAGTCGTCCCGGTGCCGTAACTGGCCGATTCAATCTTGTAGTAGCCGTTTTGATTAGTTTTGCCCATGGTCCGTACATTCGGACGGTCGAGTTTGAATTTTGCGCCGCAGAAGTACAATTTATTGCGGCGAAGAATATCAAAGGAGCCGGTACCGAGTTCCTCATCCATTTTCCAGTAATACGCCAGGTTGGGCGTCTGGGAGGAGGCGGTACCCATCATAATTTCACCGAGGTCGAGTTCATCCAGCCGGCGATGATAAATGCGGAGTTCGTCCATGCAACCCAACCAGCTTCCGGGAGCATTGGTGCGCTTGCCCAGCCGAACCTCTTCTGCGGAAGGTACCGGAGGCAACGAGCCGATATCAATTAACACGCCGTTGATATAGAGCCGCCCCTGGTTGGCTTCATCCATCGTAAGCGTGACGTGATGCCAGCCGTTTTTGGTGCTATCCGGGAACTGCCCCGTCAGCAGCACGGTACTGTTATCCGTTTGACTCACCTGAACACCTTCATGACCGCTTGTGCTGGCAATCGGGCGGATAATGAGCGGGAAGGGATGCAGGCTCAAGATACCGCCGTTTGCCTGGCCGGTTTCCGTTTTCAGCCAAAAAGAAATGCTCCATTCGTCTGTCGGGGTGGGCAGCAAATTTCCCGCCGTGCCGGTATCGGCTTGGGCAAATGCGCCGTCGAGCGCGCCGAATTGCGCGGAAAAACCTTGTAAAGGCGTCAATGCGACGAACGCATCTGGTACGGGTTGGCCACTGATGGTTTGTACCCAACCGGTGACCACGCCGTTCGGCGTTTGGAAACCGATGGCTTTTCCGGGCGATCCCTCTCCGTAAAAATTGACGGCGCGCACTTCGTAATTATAAGCCCGGCCGGCAATGACATTGAAGTCGTTGTAGTTACGGGTATTTTTATCCAGCAGAGCCAGGAAAATGCCATCCCTGAAAACTTTAAAACCGTCCGTCGCCTGGGCGCCCAACGGATTAAGTTCCCACGATAACTGGATGCGATCCAGCAGATCTCCCTGAGTGGCCGTTACGATCGGCGATAGCGGCGGCACCAAAAAGCGGGCCCAAAAGCCGAATTGCAGCACGTTGGCCTGCGATACGGCAGGCCCGATTGCCGGCTGGCCGAGGGAGAAATAGGAGCGATTGCGAATGGAATAGGCATCCGTAGCGCTACCATAGTTAAGAAAAACATTCCCTTGTGTAATGGGCTGGTCAATATTGGTACACATAGGATCCTGCTGTGCCGAAACCGGTACGGTCGCAATGCAACCCAATAGCAGCACCGCTAGTATATTGATATACTTGTTCATGTTCAATTGACGATTTAACAGTGAAATAAACGGGTTTCCCTCTTCGTCAATTGATTCGAATGTATACCCAGAAGTTCAGGTTTTTAGGGCGGGTTTCAGCACCGCCGGTATCGTTGATCGTATGTGTGTGCGAACCGGCGCTTTGTGAGAAGGCATTTTGATCATCGCCTGAGCCGTCGGCCCCGTTATTATAATCAAGACCAGCCGCTGCTGCATCTGTTAGAAACCCGCGAGTACCCAAAGCATGTGCGTGTGAGCCCGCAGTATTCATCGAGTGATTATGGCTTTCAAAAACATCCTGTTGCAGCGTTGCAATCGCACTCCCCGAACTACGCTCCGGATCATTATCAGCGCCCCCGCTAAACTCTTGTCCGCGAATAAACAAACCGCCGCCGTCAGGAAGCATTGTTAAACCGGAAATCATTGCCAGACTGGAACCCGTTATAGTGCGACCATCCATCGGCACCCAGCAATCGCCGTTTACAGCGGCAAATTGTGTGGGATTCAAGATAGAATATTTCACATCGCCCACTGCACCAGAGCAGACAACTTTTTGAGCAAAGGCGACAGAAAGGGCGTATGGCGAATAGGACAGTTCCGTCCGCGGGATGAGTTCGTAGTTATTCACCACAACGCCCAGGTAAATGGTGGAGTCGAAATCAGCCCCATCCAGTGCTGTAATGCTGCCCAGGTAGTGGCTGTAAATACTTCCCACTACTTCCACGGGGGCCGTTTCCTGCCAAAGAGCCGTACCACCTGTAGAGTCGCGGTAAAACTTGAATGTCACGTTGTAAGTGCCATCCGCAACCGAAGTGCCGTTGGCAGCCCGGAGGGTGCCCTGAATGCTGATCTTGGGGTTTTGCGCCTGTAGTTGCAGGGTGAACGCCAGGGTCAACAAGAGCCCTACTATAGTACGCGAAAAAAAATATTTTGTAAATTGAAATGAAACCATTGAGGAGGTAAACTTTTTCATGAGCATAAAAGTAAAGGATAATTGTTATTATTTGTAAATGGTTAGCAGGTCGCGTCTGAGCCAAAAAAGGATCCATTTTTTGCCAGACGAAGTGATTTTTTGCAGGCCATAGCAACGCTATGGTCAAAAAAAATTGCGAAGTATGGCGGAAAATGGGACTTTTTGGGCCAGACAGCGATCCTGCTAACCAGTTACTATTATTTATCGTGTGGCGCCTTGTTTTCTGATACAAAGCCTGCAAGGCTTATTTGAATTAGCAAAGATATTAAAACATTTATTAAAAAACATTTTTTTAAAAAAAACTAAAAATGCAATATATTATACTTAAAAGATGATTAAGGCAGTTTTCTGCCCATTCTTGTCATCAATCGCACCCGGTAGGCGCCTGAACTCCGCCGGGCCAGCTGGTATCTGAACAACACCCGTGGCGATTCTGTATAGTAACTGGTTAGCAGGTCGCGTCTGAGCCAAAAATGGATTCTTTTTTTGCTCAGATGCAACCTGCTAACCAGTTACGAAGGAAAAATAATCCTTTTTTTCGCCTTCTTACAGTTACATTGTTCCGGCTGTATGCCCTCAAAAAAGCCAAAGTTGAAAAAAAATAGACCTATTTTTGACTTCGGCAGAAAATCATAGACGGATGTTTCATCGGCTCGCTGTCTGGCTCCAAAGCCCTATATTCCGCCAAAAACAGAAAGTTAGATCAGACTGTAGCACAGTAGCTATAGTCTGATCTAACTGATTTTAGGGCAAAAAACGCATATTTCCAGATCAAATGCAACCATCACAGGAGTCGAATATCCGCGTTCCTCACTCTTTCTTCTCTTTCCGTTCAATCGTAATCGTCGTCGGCCCGGAGATAATCTTAAACTCTGTGCGGCGGTTGAAGCGGTGTTCGTCTTCAGTGCATTCGACGCCATTTTGGCACTGATTCAGGAGTTGTTTTTCTCCATAGCCTACAGGTGCGATTCGGTCAGCGTTAATTCCGCCGCGTTCCACGAGCCAGCGGCGTGCGCTTTCGGCGCGGCGTTGGGAGAGTTTTTGGTTGTAATCGTCGTTGCCGCGCGCGTCGGTGTGTGAAGACAGTTCGATTTTGATATCCGGATACTGCTTCATAATATCGGTGAGATATTGCAGATCGGGTTCTGCGTCCGGCAGGATTTTATCGTCGTTGAAGTCGTAGTAAATGCTGTTGAGGCGGATCGGCTCATTGATCGTGACCACGATGCTGTCCGGTTCCTTGCGATCCATACGGAGCGTGAATTTTTTATCCACTTTTACCGATCTGCGTACGCCCACGGTATTGAAGGTAAGGGTATCTGACTGATAGCCTTCACGGGTAGCGATCGCCATGTAGGATTTTTCCGGTTGGAGGGCGAAGGGGAAGTCGTTGCCGGCTGAATTGGTGCGCGCGTCCACCTTGGCGGGATCTTTTTCGGTTACGTCGAAGACCTGCACGGTAGCGCCGGGCAGCGGCTGGTTTTCCTTTTCATTTTTACGGCGGAAGCGGAACACGGTGGCCATCAGATCCACTTTGACGCGTTCTTGTTCCCAGACATAAATATCGTCGCAGCAGGTTTTACTTTTGAGATTATTGGGACCGGGTCGGTTGCTGACCACGTACCCTTTGAAGCCGTCTGCTGCGCGGGTGTAGAACTGGTCATCCACGCTGGAGTTGATTCCCGGGCCGAGGTTGACGGGCGCGGACCAAACCGCGCCGTTCCATTGGCTTTCGAAGATGTCCAGTCCGCCCATCGAGGGCCTGCCATTGGATGCAAAGAACAGTTTGCCATCTTGGTAGAATGGGCTGGCTTCTTCGCCGGGCGTATTGATAACTTTACCGAGATTGACCGGCAGTCCGAATACGCCGTCTGTTTTTTTCGCGGCATAATAAATATCGTAGCCGCCTTCGCCGCCGGGGATATCGGCTGCGAAGAACAGCACTTTTTCGCCGAAAAGTTCACCTTCAGCGGGGTGTTTTGCGATGTATTCGCCATTTACGCCGACCACCTCGTTGGCGGCGCCCCAGCCGTCGGCGCCCTTGGTGGCATAGTAGATTTTGGAGGTTTTCATGATGTTATTCTCCATTTCTACCCGGGTGAAGTACATAGTTTGGCCGTCGGCGGTCACATGCACATTCCCTTGATTCCATCCTTCCCGGTTAATTTGTGTTCCGAGGGCCGTTGGTTCTCCGTATTCAGCGCCTGGCGCGCCGGGTGTTGCCGTGTAGATTTTGGCGTACCAGTCGCCTTCCTTGCCATCCAGCGTGATGATATCTTTCGCTTGGAGCGAGGTGAAATAGAGTTGTCCATCGCGGAGAATGGGGGAGGACTCTGTTTGCGGGCTATTTACTTTCTTGCCCAGGTTATTCACCGTGAGCGTTTCCGGCTGTTTGGCTTTGCGCGCCATTTCGCAGCCTTCCAGCTCGAGTCGGGCGGACGCCTTGAGTTTTTCATCGGCGCCGTCGCTGATATACTGCTTGAACATATCCACGGCTTCCGGGTATTTGCCGTTGTATTTGAGGCACATGGCCAGCAGATACTTCAGTTCGGTATATTCCTGTTTGCGGTCGCGGAGCACCAGGCGGCTGAGCGTGCGTTCTGCGCGTTCGTAGTCGCGCAGTTCGTAGTTCAACTTCGCGATGGTAACATTCACGTCCTTATCCTTCGTGTCGTCATACACCTCTTGGAATTTCAGCAACGCCTCGTACGGATTTCCGGTGGCCATGGCCTCTTTGGCTGCCTCCTTATTTTTTTCCGGCGTGGAGGTATTGAGGGGTTGTGCCGCCATTTCCTGAAGCAACAAAGCGAGCAGCGGTAGCAGTAGCAGCGATTTTTTCATATAATGGATAAAAATTGAAAGTCTGAATTGGGAATGGGTCTTAGAACCGCGGGCACAATACACGCGGCTTGTTGACAGCGGGTTTGTAAATTTTAATAATATAATTCGCGGCTATTTCAAAGCCGCCACGGGACGACACATTCGCCAGGCTGCCAGTATTGATATCATAAGCGAATCCTACCCGCAGGTCTTTGTAGCGCATACCGACAATTGGGCTGAGGTTCAGCGCGTCGGCGAGGCGATAGCTCAAGCCGGCTTGCAGCGTGATATCCTTTTTTTCATTGAACAGGTAAGAGGCCAGTCCCTGCACCATAATTTCGTCTGCGCCGGCCATGGTTTGGTACAGAAAGGTCGGACTGATCGTGACCTTATCGTTCATTGCGACATTAAAGCGCCCGTGAATAACGGAGCGGCGCGGCATTTTGGCAAAGCCGCCGCCTTGTTGGCCAGAGAAGAGGCTGTAGTTGGATCGGCCGATATGGTACAGCGCATAGCCGACGTTCACGTCCATTTTTTTGTTTAGTTTGGCAGTCAACTGGATGCCGCCGTTGATATCTGCGAACGATGGGCGATCTTGGCCGCCCCGGATGCTGTTATAATCATTGCTCTGATTGACGGGCTTTCCGGTGAGCAGGTGATCCTCCAGTTGCAGCCGATCCCGGTTGACGCTCCGGGATTCGTTGCCATACTGGCCTCCGATAGACAGATACGTGTTGCCTTTTTTATCCAATGACAGGTGATAGGCGCCGCTCAGTGAAAAGGTGGTGCGGGTGAGTGCAGCTGCGCCTGCTTTGTCGGTGACGAATGCAGCGCCTACGCCGATCCAGTCGCGCTTGCGCAGACCGCGCAGGGGGGCGTCCACGAAAAACGAGGGTGTGCTGAATTGATTCTTAACCACGCTGCCGTACTGGTCGCGGTAAATACCGCCAATGCGCACGGTGCCCGAAAACTGCCCGGTTTGCGCAGGATTCATGGTCAGGGGCGACATATAAAATTGCGTGAAGTGGTAGTCCTGGCTCTGTGCCAGGTACCCGGTGAGGGCTGCGAGGAGGAATAGAAGTAGTTTCTTACGCTGCATATAGGGTGGTTTTGTAGCACGCGGATTAAGTAGGGCACAAAATAGGGCAAAATGCCTTAAGTATTAAAGCACTTGTTTCGAAAATTTATTTAAAAGTCGTTTTTTGTCGTTTATGCACAGTTTCTACCGGAGTTTTGATGGACTTGTGGCGCGCATCGGCTTTTGAAAAAGCCGGTTTTTCATTCTTTGGGCGATCTTATTTGCATCTTTTCCAAGTGGGTATTTGAACGGGCTTATTACCTGTTTTCTGCGGTGATGCGCGCCAAATCCAAATCGCGCATACAGCGAAAATGACCTTTGGGGCAGGCGTCGAAGCCGATTTTGGAGCAGGGCCGACACGATAGTCCGGCAGCCTCTACAATCCGGGCGGGCGCCATGCCGTCCGGATAAAAAGGCGCCATGCCAAAGGCCGGGGTCGTGCTCCCCCAAACCGATACGATGGGCTTGCGATAGGCTGCGGCAATGTGCATCAGTCCGGTGTCGTGGGTGATGACCTGTGCTGCTTGTTTCAGGAGGGAAGCCGATTGGTGCAGCGTCAGTTTCCCGCAAAAATTTAGTATATGATCTCCGGCGGCGCTGATTTCCCGACCGGCTTCCGCCTCTGAGTCGCCGCCGAGCAGCGCCACCGGCCCGTGGATACGTCGGCATAATTCCGTCAGTCTGTCCGTTGGCAAGCGCTTGGTGGCGTGCGTGGCGCCGATTACCAGGGCTGTATAGGCATTTTTGCGCAGGGCGGGATGCAGTACGGCGGGGTCGAGTTCCGATTCCGGTGGAATGAAAAAATCGAGTCCTTCACCGTCGTACCGGACGCCGAGGTGGCGTACGGTGTCTAAGTATCGGTGGACGATGTGCTTTTCGGGCAGTAGGTTAAGGCCAGTGCGTACCAGCAGCCATTTTTGGATGTTTAGTTTGTTGAAACTCCGCCAGGGGCGCATCAGCGCGAGTTTTACCTGCATACTGCGCAGGTTGCGGTGCAAGTCCACCACCAGGTCGTATTTTTCCTGCCGGAGCGCCGGGATTACCTCTCCGACCGACTGCTCAAAGAGGAATAATTTTTGGATATGCGGATTGTGCTCAATCACGCTGGCGAAGCGTTTTTTGGTCAAAAAATGCACTTCGGCGCCCAATTGTCGTTGCAGGCAACGCAGCACCGGGGAGCACAGGACAATATCACCGATCGAGCTAAACCGCAAAACCAGAATTTTCATATTGCGTGGTTTAGATGCGTTCCTGCACGCGCCGCAGTTGGCAATCTTTTACCCTGCGCAGCACCAGCGGCGCTTTCTCCAGCGCCACGGAATCGCTGTCCAGGCCGAACCAGTTTTTGGGCGAAGCGGTGACACTTTTCACCGCCAGGTAGGTTGTCATGATGATCTGTTCCAAAACCGGCAAATCGTTTTCGTGCGACAAAAATTCCTGGATGATCACAAAGCGAAAATCGCCCGTAGGATATTCGTCCCGGCTGATGTGGTACTTGGTTTCGATGTGCAATTCGCCGCTCTCAATCAGATCCTCCACCACTTTTTTCAAAAACAGGTTCATACGCTGTTCCACCCGGAAGCCGAGCAGGAAGGTGACTTTATAGACGTCGTCGGGCGCCAGGATATTCACTTTATATTCCATGGTGTAGGGCTCGTCGGTCACTTGAATGTGCACAAACCAGTACACGTCGGCCCGCTTGGGCTGGGTTTGCAGGATGGAATACAAGATTGTTTTTTCAACTTTTTTTTCAGACTTTGCACTGGACAGGAATACCAGATTGGTGGCGTATTTTGGGAGATTTTCGTCGTTGCTCAGCGAGATCAACTGGTCGAGATAGTCGTTTAAGCGTACATTTTCCAGGAAGCGTTTTTTGATTTCTTTGGCGCGCACCCACATGTACATGAGCAGAAAAAGCAGGGCGGCGATTACGATGGTGATATAGCCTCCTTCTGTAAACTTCATGACATTGGCAATAAAGAACGAGCCTTCGAATAGCAGGTACCAGATGAGGAAAAGCCAGATGAGCACCGGCGGATTTCGCCGGATTACCAAATAGTTAGACAGCAGCAGGGTGGACATGAGCATGGTGAGCGTCACGGATAAACCGTACGCGGCTTCCATGTGTGCGCTGTCTTTAAAAATGATCACCACCGCGATACAACCGATCCAGAGGAAGGTATTGACTGCCGGTACATACAGTTGGCCTTTCAGGTGGGAAGGGAAATTTACGGTGAGTTTCGGCAGCAAGTCCAGACGGATCGCCTCGCTCACTAGCGTAAACGAGCCGGAGATCATTGCCTGGCTGGCGATAATGGCCGCCATGGTAGCAATTCCAATTCCGAAAAACAGAAACCAATCCGGCATCACTCCATAAAAAGGATTGGTAGGCAATGGTTGTCCTTCATACTGCATACACCAGGCTGCCTGTCCCAGGTAGTTTATCACCAGCATGGTTTTTACAAAAATCCAGCTGATGCGGATATTCCGTTTGCCGCAGTGCCCCAGGTCGGCGTACAGCGCTTCTGCTCCGGTCGTGCACAAAAAAACGGCGCCCATGATGACCAAGGCATTTTTGTTGGTCAGCAACATTTGTACGGCATAATGCGGGCTAAGCGCTTTCAGAATTTCGGGCTGGCCGCTGATTTGCGAAATTCCCAGCAGTCCGAGCATCGAAAACCAAGTCACCATCACCGGCCCGAAAAACCGGCCGACTGCGGCCGTTCCGAAGCGCTGAAACAAAAACAGCAGGCTGATAATCACGACCGTGATGGGCACCGTCGGAATCCCTTGGTAGCGTATTTCCAAACCCTCAATCGCAGAACAAACCGAAATTGGGGGCGTGATCATCCCTTCTGCCAGCACGGAGCAGCCGCCGATCATGGCTGGGAAAAGCAGCCATTTGCCTCGGTGGCGAATCAGTGTGTAGAGTGAAAAAATCCCGCCCTCGCCATTATTATCCGCCTGCAACACCAAGAGCACATACTTTAGCGTAGTCTGGATAGTAAGCGTCCAAAATACCAGTGAAACTGCGCCCAGGATGGTCTCTGCGCGTACCGGATCGTCGCCCACGACTGCTCGCATGACATACAGCGGCGAGGTACCGATATCGCCGTAAATAATGCCCAGGGTTATCATTAAGCCCGCCATGGTCAGGCGGTGGTGACTGTTGTTTTGCGTAGGAGCGGCGCTCGAAGACATGACAAGAGTAGATTAGAAACAGATTTTTGCAGGCAGTATGTAGGGCAGGCGCATAATATGCAGATGGCGAGCCGGTTACTTATTAGATAGAATTAAATAGGCCCAGGGCTTCAGCGACAGGTGCATCGTGGAGCCGACCTGCACGGTGCTTTGTCCGAATACATCGGCGTAGGGCCCGAGGTGTTTGTCGGGCACCTCCAGGGAAAAATTTTGAAGTTCGTTGCTGAGATTCAAGACGACAAGTACCCGCTCGCCTGCCTTTTCCCGGATAAAAGCATACACCTGTTCATCTTTTCCGGTGCTGATTTTTTCCAATTTACCGCCGGCATTTCCGCTCCAGAGCGCTTGGTTTCGGTGTCTGAGCGCGGAGAGTGTCTGGAAAAAACTGGTTCGCGCGTAATTTTTCCAACGGATCGGCGTGTGGTTAAAGAAGCCCAATTGTTGCACGAGGTGGTCTTCTTGTCCGTTGTAGATCATTGGGATGCCCTGCCAGGTGAAGGCCAGCACGGCGAAGGCGTCGGCGGACATGCCGTACAAATCGGCATCTGTGCCGGCCCAGGTATTTTCGTCGTGGTTTTGCGTGAAATACAACTGATAGTATCCTGTCGGGTAAAAACTATCCAATTCTGCCAGCAGCGTATCCAATGCGGACGCGCTGCTTTTTCCTGCCCAGATATTTTTGGTGACGTCCTTCCATTTCCAACCGTAATTTGCCTGAAAGGCGCTGAGGAAATGATTGGGTTCGTCTTGCCATTCCGACAGCAGGAATACCGGTTTGATGCTGTCCAGTGCCGGGCGGAGTTCCAGCCAGAAATCGTTGGGGACTAGGCCCGACATATCCACCCGATAGCCGTCAATATCGCAGGTGTTGATCCAGTATTGCATGGCCTCGATCATCGCCTTGCGCAGCGCGGGGTTATTGTAGTCCAAATCAACTATATCGCTCCAATCGGCAATCGGTTCGCCGCGTTCGTTCAGGGGAACTGTGAACGCACCTTTGTAGCGCGTATAATATTCCGGGTGTTTTTTCATCCACACCGCGTCCCAGGCTGTGTGGTTGGGCACCCAGTCCATAATGACTTTTAATCCCAGCGTATGTGCGGTTGACACCAGGTTTTTCATGTCCTCGAGGTTCCCGTAATCGGGGTTGATTGCGTAGTAGTCACGAACGGAGTAGGGGCTTCCGAGCGTGCCTTTTCGGTTTTTCACGCCGATGGGATGGATAGGCATCAGCCAAAGAATATCTACGCCGAGATCCTTAATCCTTGGCAGTGCGTCGGTTACGGCGCGTAGATTGCCTGCCTCTGAGAATTGCCGGACATTACATTCGTAGAGCACGCCGTTAGTTGCCCAGTCCGGCGTTGGCGGCGGTTCTTTCAGCAGGCTTTTTGCGGCGGGGGCTTTGTCGCCGGGCGTTGTACAGGCCATCATAAAACTGAAAAAAAGCGGCAGGCAGATGCCGGGAGTTAACAAGCAGCGTAGTTCCATATATTGATTACTTAGCGCATGGCGAGGATATTCTGCAGTTGGCAAAAAATGCGCCATATTTCATTCTTAAAGAAAATTTTCTGTACGACCCTAGTTTGCAGGCGGCGGCGTTCGCAGATTGGCAACCCGGATTTGCGTACCCGTGGTATTAATCGCGGTATTGCCGATCCAGATCATTACGAATCCTTTTTCCATGACCGTCCAGGTATTGTTGATGTAGGGGTCTTTGCAGGAGAGGTAAATGACATTGCTTTGGTCGTCAAAATTCCAGCGGCCGGTGTCCACGACCTGGCCTTTGATCAGCACGTCAAAAACCTGATTTTCTTTAAATTTCAACCATTTGTGCTGGTAATTGAGATGGATCAGCGAGTCGCCGGGATGCAGGGCCATATTGAAATTCCACCAGCCGGTGGTCAGGAAAGCGACCCGGCTTGCGGAGGGTGGTTTGATTTCATCCACGGGTACATTCACCAAAGGCGGCGTCTTGCCGGTTCCTGCGGTTGGCGGCGCATCGCTGTGTGCGGTGGTGGGCGCGGCGGCGGTACTTTCGTTTGATTTGGGCGATTTGCAGGAAGCGATTGCGGATAAGGCGACAGCCGCCAGGAGGATAAAGCGTGATAAGGTCATAAAATAAAATCAGGAAGCGGATACCTGTCGCGCCGCGTGGCGCGCGAACCAGGCAGCCAGTTCAGAAAAATGGAGATGTTCGAAGCCCGGGAGCACGTGATCGGCGGCGGCCAGCGCGGGATTGGCGCCGACGCCGACGACTTTGAAGCCGCCAGCTTTGGCTGCAAAAATACCGGAAAGCGTATCTTCAAAAACGAGGCAATCGGCCGGCGTTAATCGAAGGGTTTCGGCGGCGAGCAAGTATCGTTCCGGGTGCGGCTTTGCTTTTTTGATCAGTTTGCCGTCTATTACTTTGTCGAAATAAGACTCGATTTGTGTGGAGCGCAACACGGTAGTTGCATTTTGCGAAGAAGAAATGATCGCTGTGCGGATATTTTCCTGTCGCAAAGTTCGAAGAAATTCCCGGACGCCCGGCAGTGTTTCTTCCGGGCGCATCTCTGCGATCAGTTCCTGGTACCAGCGGTTTTTGATATCAGCCCAGTACAGTTTTTCTGCGTCAGATATATAGATGTTACCTCGTTCGAGAATTTTTTCCAGGCAGGCCATACGGCTGAGCCCCGCCAGGTCGTCGTGCATTTCGCGGGTAAGTTCGAAACCGAGTTGCCGGGACATGCGCTGCCAGGCCTGAAAATGATAACCAAAAGTGTCCACGATCACGCCATCGAGGTCGAACAGGCATGCGCTGAGGCGCTTTTCAACTTCTGTCATATCGTGTGCAATAAGAATAGATCCGGGATTTTAACTCGGCTAGAAAATCATAGGCATGCTCTCGAGGTGCGAAGGTAGGGTAAATTTGGCATCTCCCCGGCGATTAATTCTGTTGCGTTGGATTCTTTTGTTTCGCCTGTTTTTTGAAATATCGCCTTAAAAGGAAGTTGTGCTTCAGCGCCTCCATATTTTCGTGAAAAGCGGCGGTTCCTTTTTCCACGTTTCGGAGGGTGGACTGGATTTCGGCGGTCATGGCGCTATCTCGAAGGAGGGATTGGACGGGGCCGCTGCCCTGCTGAAAATCGTTTTCCACCCGGTTGCTGAGGCGGCTCAGATCATTGGCGAGTTGATCGGCTTCGCTTGCGGCGGTTTGGATTTGTCGGACGGCCTGATCGAGTTGGTGCGCCAGGGAGGTGTCTTTCAACAGGACGCCGACGGTGCCTTCGCCGCGTTCGATGCCTCCGAGCGTGTGGTGTAAATCCTGCATCATCGTGGAGGCCTCGCGGGTGGCGGTGCGGAGGTTGATGAGCGCGGCGCGGAGGTTATCGGACAGGGAGGTGTCGTCGAGTAAAACGGCCAATTGCGCGCTGGAATTGATGCGTTGCACGGTTTGAACCAGCGACTCAGAGATTAGCGCCACATTTTCATTGGTGCGCCGCAGCGTCTCCATGATTTCCGACATCTTGATTTCCTCCTTTGAGCGCATGATATCGCCAGCCTCGATAAAAGGCGCCGGCTCCTTGACCGGTTCCAGGATAATGATTTTGTTCCCCACGATGCCGTCTGTACCGAGCGAGGCGATCGAGTTTTTCCGAATCACTTGGCGCATTTCCTCTTTTATATGCATCACGACTTCAATCGTTGTATCGTTCAGGATTTCCACGCTTTTGACCGTGCCAACCGTGATGCCGGCGAAGCGAACATTGTGTCCGGCAACCAGTCCGCCCACATTTTCAAAGCGTGCTTTGATGGGGAAAGTTGTTTCAAACAACGCATAGTCTTTCCCGATCACGTATAGCCCCAAAATCAGCAGGACGGTTCCGGCCAGCACGAAGAGGCCCAACCTGACGTTATCTATGGTGTGTTTACTCATGGCTTAGTCAAAAAATTTTTTAACCTTCGGATCCTTAGATTGATAAATATCCTGGTAAGTACCCGTTGCATAGCATCTGCCATCCACCAGCACAATTACCCGGTCGGCTGTCAGCTCCATGCACTTGAGGTCGTGGGTGATGATCATAGAGGCGGTGCCGAGTTTTACATGGATTTCGTTCATCAGGTCAATAATCTCCCGGCTTGTGATCGGATCGAGCCCGGTGGTTGGTTCGTCGTATAGAATAATCTCCGGTTTGAGAATCAGCGTTCGAGCCAGCGCGATGCGTTTGCGCATACCGCCCGACAATTCCGCCGGCATCATGTCCACCGTTCTGGCCAGTCCGACGCTGTCGAGCGCTTCATGTACCATGGCGTTTACTTCCTCCTGCTCAAGTTTGAACCACCTGCGGCGGAGTGGGAACTCCAAATTTTCGCGGACCGTCATCGAGTCGTACAGCGCATTGCTTTGAAACAGAAATCCAATCCGCACCCGGAGTTGGTCAAGTTCCTCGTGATCAAGCGCCGTTACGTCTTGGCCTAAAACCTCGACCAAGCCCTGATCCGGTTCGAGCAATCCGATGATGCATTTAATGAGGACGGATTTTCCGGAACCTGAGCGCCCGAGCACCACTAAATTTTCGCCCTTTGCGACTTCCAGGTTGAAATCTACCAATACCTGGTTGTTGCCGAACGATTTGTGCAGGTTTTCGATCCGCACGACCGGGCCTTGATGGCCCCCTTCTTCCGCTCCGGGTCGGTGCATGGATTTCGTACCGTTCATGGCGACTGCGTGAAAGGTTTCTTAGTTATAGTTTAATATATCAGTGATCTGCACGACCAGCAGGTCGAGGATGAACACCAGCAGCGAGGCCACCACCACGGCGGAGTTTGCTGCGCGCCCAACGCCCTCGGTACCTTTCTCTGCATGGTATCCTTTGTAGCATCCGACAATTCCGACGGCAAAACCAAAGAAAAACGTTTTGATAAAAGCCGGGAACACATCGTAAAAAGCCAAACTATCCATCACCTGGGTGATGTACAGTTGAAAACTATTATGGGTGTAGATGTTTATGCCAAGGTAGGATCCGAAAAGCGAGACGGAATCAGACAGGATTACCAATATTGGCAGCATGAGAGTTGCGGCGAGGGTGCGGGTGACGACGAGGTACTTAAACGGATTGGTGCCGGATACCTCCATGGCGTCAATTTGTTCCGTGACTTTCATGGAGCCTAATTCCGCGCCGATACTAGAGCCAATTTTGCCCGCAAAAATCAGCGCGGTAATCACCGGGCCGACTTCCCGCACCACCGCAATTCCAATCATGGCGGGCAACTGGGACTCGGCGCCGTACCGAACCATATTGGGCCGCAATTGCATCGTCAGCACCAAGCCCATAATAAACCCGGTCAGCCCGACCAACGGCAGCGACTTATTTCCAATAATATAACATTGATGGATAAACGCTTGTACTTCATACCGCGGACGAAAAACCTCGCGAAAAAAGCGCACCGTGAATCGGAAGATATCGCCGGCTTCATGCAAGAAGGCGCGGGCAGCGGGAGAAATATTCATAAGCAAAGTTTTCTTTGGGTAAAGATGCGCCTGTTGGCGCGAACGGTAAACTGACGCGCGTCAGGGCGTGCCGTGAAAATAATCATGTATCCGACGCGTGGCGCATTCATTTATTCGCCATTTTTTAATTCCCGCTCCATAGCGTCCATGATCACGTAGTCCACAGCTTCGCTCACCGTCGGCGTAATAATGAGAATCGAATCCAGTCGGCTGATTTCGATTAATTTGGTCACCAACGGGTTCAACGGGCCTGCCAACACAAAGCAGCCATGGTCTTTCCACAGGCGGTGGGCTGTCAAAATGGCGCTTAAACCGCTGGAGTCTACAAATTTTACGCCGCTCATATCCAGGATCAGATTGGGGATCCCTTCTTGGTTTAAGAAAATAAATTCGCTTTTAAGACCCGGCGCGATGACGGAATTGAGATTTTCTTCTTCCAGGGATAAGGTGGCGTACACCTCGGTTTTATCAATGCGGTATTTCATAAAGCATTAAATTTCAGAAAGTTATCCTTTATTGTTGAGAGCGTGCCGTGTTATCAAGACGAGTTTGGAGGGCAAAAGTAAGGATAAGAC
This sequence comes from Lewinellaceae bacterium, assembly GCA_040383605.1. Taxonomy (GTDB): domain Bacteria; phylum Bacteroidota; class Bacteroidia; order Chitinophagales; family Saprospiraceae; genus M3007. The sequence goes on along the minus strand of JBEIDF010000003.1, from coordinate 38,853 downwards.
GGGCATTTTACTAATTTAATATTCGCGCTTTTTTCCGAGGGGCAAAGGGCTGACAAACAGGCAGAGAAATGAAATTCGGCATCATTTTTAAAGGGAGAGAAGCACCGACGCGAAGGTATGCGCTTCCAGCGTCCGCGCTTCGGGTTTGTTCTCTGATTAAGTGGAAAACATTTACCCGATTTTGGAACCTGCTCACCGCATTTTTTGTTAAATGTTCTGTAATATTCACAAACAAGGCTTGCTTTTTTCCTAACAAATAGCCTAACATTGTCCCTTATTAGGGTAACTTAGAAAAAATCGTCTTAACCGGCGTCATTTTTTGCATTCATGAACAAGAAATTCTCTCCCGTTGTCAAGCAAATCATCCACCAGAGCGGTCAGGAAGCGCGCCGGCTCGGACACGATTATATTGGCACCGAACATCTCCTGCTGGGAATCATCGCAGAACGGGACAGCCTGCCGGTACGGGTGCTGGACGCCCTGCTGGTGGACGTCAATGAACTGAAAAAGCGCCTGGAGCGGAACATTCCGAAACAAAGCGTGTACCCGCCCGCCGAAAATCTGTTCGTCGGGGAATTTCAGGTCACCACCCAGGTACAACGCGTACTAAAGGTCACTTTCCTGGAGGCCAAACTCCTGAAAAGTGAGGAAATTTTCCCCGAGCACCTCATGCTCTCGCTCCTTAAACACGGCGATACCCTGGCAACCAAACTCTTAAACGAATACGACGTGGATTACGAAACTTTCAAAAAAGAACTGGAGTACGTCCGCTCTGAGCAGGATTTGTCTCACCCCAACCTGTACAACCAAGCGCCCGGCGAAAGCGGCGACTACGAAGAGGAGGACGATCGCGGGTTCCGCGCAGCCCAAAAAAGCCAGGCAAAAAGTCGAACGCCGGTACTGGATAATTTTGGCCGGGATATCACCAAACTCGCCGAAGAAGGCAAACTTGACCCGATTATCGGACGAGAAACTGAAATCGAACGGGTCAGCCAAATCCTCAGCCGCCGCAAAAAGAATAATCCCATCCTGATCGGCGAACCCGGTGTCGGCAAAACGGCCATCGTCGAGGGTCTCGCTCTCCGAATCATGCAGCGGAAGGTCAGCCGCACGCTGTTTAATAAACGCATCGTGATGCTCGACCTGGCAGCACTCGTGGCAGGCACAAAGTATCGCGGCCAATTCGAAGAACGCATCAAGGCGATCATGAATGAATTGGAAAAAAGCCGGGATGTCATCCTTTTCATTGACGAAATCCACACCATGGTGGGCGCCGGCGGCGCCACCGGCTCGCTCGACGCCTCCAATATTTTTAAACCCGCACTCGCCCGCGGCGAACTCCAGTGCATCGGCGCCTCTACACTCGACGAGTACCGCCAGTATATTGAAAAGGACGGCGCGCTCGACCGCCGCTTCCAAAAGGTGATGGTGGAGCCACCTTCGCAGGAAGAAACGATCCATATCCTGAAAAATATCCAGCCCCGGTACGAGGAGTTTCACAACGTAAACTACTCGGAGGCCGCCATCAAAGCCTGTGTGCGGCTCAGCGACCGGTATATTACCGACCGATTCCTGCCCGATAAGGCGATTGACGTGCTCGATGAAGTCGGCGCGCGCGTGCACCTCAAAAATATCGTGGTGCCCCAACATATCGAAGAACTCGAAAAACGCATCGAGCAACTCAAAGAAGATAAAAACTCCGCTGTGAAAAATCAGCAGTACGAAGAAGCGGCGAACCTGCGCGACCAGGAGAGCAAACTCTCCCGCCAACTGGAATTTGCCAAGGTGGAATGGGAAGAGGAAAGCAAAACGAAGCGGTTCCCCGTCGAAGAAGACGATATCGCAGAGGTCGTGGCAATGATGACCGGCATCCCCGTGCGCAAGGTGGCGAAAAGCGAAAGCAAGAAACTGGTCAGCATGTCGGATGATATCCGTAAAATGGTCATTGGCCAAGACGACGCCATCGCCAAAATTGCCAAGGCCATCCAACGCAACCGGGTAGGCCTGAAAGATCCGAAAAAACCAATCGGCTCGTTCATCTTCCTCGGCCCCACCGGCGTCGGCAAGACTGAACTCGCCCGCGCGCTCGCGCGCTACCTGTTTGATACGGAAGAAGCGCTCATCCGTATTGATATGAGCGAATATATGGAAAAATTCTCCGTAAGCCGCCTCATCGGCGCGCCCCCCGGCTATGTCGGCTATGAAGAAGGCGGCCAACTCACCGAACGCGTTCGCCGCAAACCTTACTCCGTGGTGCTACTCGACGAAATCGAAAAAGCCCACCCGGATGTGTATAATATCCTCCTGCAGGTGCTGGATGACGGTCAACTCACCGACGGACTGGGCCGAAAGGTGGACTTTAAAAATACGCTCATCATCATGACCTCGAATATCGGGGTACGCCAACTCAAAGATTTCGGTCAGGGCGTCGGTTTCGCCACCCAGGCTCGCCTGGAAGCCGCCGAGGAGCACAGCAAGGGCGTCATTCAATCGGCGCTAAAACGCACGTTCTCGCCGGAATTCCTCAACCGCATAGACGATGTGGTCATCTTCAACTCCCTCGGCAAAGAGGAAATCTTCCGAATTATTGACAATGCGCTCAATGGGCTGATGAATCGCCTGCAAACGATGAAACTAATGCTCACGCTGAGCGACGAAGCCAAGGAATTTGTGGCTGAAAAAGGCTATGATCCGCAGTTCGGCGCCCGGCCGCTCCACCGCGCAATCCAAAAGTACATCGAAGATCCCCTGGCGGAATTTATCCTCAACGAAAGCCCGGCGGAAGATTCCCACCTGCAAGCTACGCTGAACGAAGCGAAAGACGGCTTGGTGATCGCTTATTTTGTGCCGGCGGAAGAGAAGGAGGAGCGGGAAGTGGGGTAGGGGCACAGTAGGAAGAAATAGAAGGGGGCAACCGCAATCTGGCGGATGCCCCCTTCTTCTATTTCTTTCCCTATCGCTTCACAAACTGCCGTACCGGAAACGCTAAATCCGGCCGGCTCAGGTCGGTAATCCGAATTGCATACACGCCCGGCTGTAGTCCGGCCACGGACACGCCGTCGGCGCCGGCACGGGTTTCCAGTGCCAATCGTCCGGTTCCGTCAAATACCTGTACCTGTACCAAGCCCGACTGAATCTCCGCAGGCAATTGCAAACGAAGCCAATCAGACACCGGATTGGGGTACGCGCGCCATGTGCGGGCGGCCTGGACTAATTCCGGCGCACTAACAGAAGTGCAGGTTAAATCTTCGAGTAAACTGGCAGCCAGGTTCGTAAAACTGTCGCGCTGCGGCAAAAAGTTCGCATTCGAGTAAATATCCGTGTGCCCGCCATCCGGTACGGTAAGCAGGGCGTTCCGCACGCCCACCAACTCCGCCTGCGGGTGCAGGATGCCGCTTCCTTCCAGATAGACCAGGTTAGCGGCCAGGCCCGCTCCATACGCCACAGTAGCATCCGCAGTGCCGTGAAAACTGACGAGCGGTACCGAATTTTCAGTAATCCAGCCGCGGCGGTACAATCCGCCCGACATATTCACCACGGCGCCGGGGTTAAACGGAAACGAGAGATTGGCCGCGTCTCCGCTGTTGCCATTGAGGCCGCCGTTGTTGTCCAATGCCGTCCGGATAAACGGCTCGATCGCATCGGTGGTATCCAGATAGGCGGCGTGCAGCGCGGCAACACCGCCTGCGGAGTAGCCGCCGATAAAGATGTGTTCCTGGTCAATTTTGAACTGGTTAGCGCCCGCAGCATCCTGGCTCAGAAAACGGACGGCCGCTTTCATGTCGCCCATGGCCTTAACCGCCGCGTCTATGATTTTGACGGAGTCCGGAAATCCGAACGGAATCACCGGATACAGGCGGTATTGGATCGAAGCGGCCACGTATCCCTTCCGGGCGTACCGCTCGCACCAGTCTTTCATATCCTGTTTATTGCCAAAGATAAAGGTGCCGCCATGCGCCAGCAGCACCACTGGGCGCTTTGTGATCGCGTCGCCTTCCGGCTCGTAGATATCCACAAACAGATCAATCGTCTGGTTGAAAAAATAACTGGGCGCCGTGGTGTATTTAACGGTCGTTTTTTTGATGCCGGAGAATACATCATCCCGGTACCGCGTACCATCGCAGCCGGGGTTTTGCGCGGTCAGGCGCGCGCATACAGCAAGGCAAAAGAGCAGTAGAGTACAATTGCGCATAAGAAATGTGTGCTAGGAAGTGATAAGAAAAGAGGCCGATTTACAACCCTTCCCGCTGTTCTTGCGGGTTTGGCATTGTAAAACGGCCCCAAAATAAGGGAAAAATCCCGTACAAGATTTAATTTATTATCCGGCAGGAAATAAAAAAGCATTTTTCAAAATGCAGCACCCGGATATTCTATTACATTTTTTTCTTCCACTCCGCGATGGATTTTTCGTTCATGCGCGGATAATCTGCATTGCCGTCGGCTTTGGCAAGTTCTGTGCTGCGGTTGGCGGTGTCAATCGCCTCCTTGTAGCGGCCGAGTTCGCCGAGGATTTGCGCTTTCAGGCGCACGATCCAGAATTTTTCTCCGCCTTTGTCGAGGGCCATTTGCACCCAGCCGAGTGCGATATTCATATCTTTTTTCTCTTCGAAGTAGTATCTCGCCGACTGGTAGTAGGTGCTGGCGGAGGGGCCTTCCATCTGCGATTTGATGTCGGACATTACCTTCGAATCGGTGTCGAGCATGATCGGGACTACAACTTTGGTGTTTTCCCAGATCAGTTCGATGTCTGCGCTGGCGTTGCGCAGGTTGTTGATATTGATTGTAAAGGTTTCCTCGGTATCATTGATCGTTTTTACCGGTACGGTAAAGCGTGCGGCTACATCGGCTTCGTTGTATTCTTTGCCTGGTACACCCCAGAACGAGGTGTTTTTGTAAAAAATGATGGTCCATTCTTTTTTCGACGGGATGGTGTAGAGCGCATACGTGCCTTTCGGAATCGTGGTGCCGCCCGCTTTTACATCGTCGCTGAATTTCACTTTGGTGGAAGCGTTGGCGCCGGTACGCCACATTTCGTCGTATTGCACCAGCTCGCCAAATACTTTGCGGCCTTTCGCGCTCGGGCGGGCGTATTCGATTTCGATGTTTGTCAGGCCCACATCTTGGGAAATTTTGCCCACCGGACTGGGCGCCGGGGTTTTGATTTGCGCAACGGCGGACAAGCAATACAGCAGCGCGATGGCGAGGAGGAAAGTTGTTTTTTTCATGTAAAAATAAGTTTGGTATTGAAAATTGATTGATGAGTCGGCGCCTGGCAACTTGGGGCTGTTCGGCCGCCCTTTTTTATTTTCAAAAAAAAAGACAAACCCGAATCGCTTGCGAAATGGTAACGCAAAAACCATTGTTGCAACAAATTGTTCTCCGGGAAAGCAAAAAGTGCTAATTTTCCGGCAAATGTACGACGATATGACTTACGCTTGTGTGCCTTTTGAACAATTGCGGGTTCAGGAACTATATGAAATCATGGCCTTGCGCCAGGAGGTATTTATTGTGGAGCAAAATTGCCCCTATATGGATGCGGATGGCAAGGATCAGCAAGCCTGGCACCTCATGGGCCGCGATGCCACAGGCCGGCTGATCGCCTACACGCGATTATTGCCGCAGGGCGTATCCTATCCGGAATATGCCTCCATCGGTCGGGTGGTGAGTTCGCCCAGTGTTCGCGGCACGGGCGCCGGAAAGGCGCTAATGGTAAAAAGTATCGAAATGATGCGGCATTTATTCGGCCCAGGGCCTATCAAAATCGGGGCGCAGTCCTATCTCCTGCAGTTTTATTCGAGTTTCGGGTTCCGTTCAACCGGGGAGGAGTATTTGGAAGACGGGATTCCGCACACGAAGATGATCCTGCCGGGCGCCAAAGGGCTCGTAAACGTTGAAGAAATATAGCCTAGGTTTTGCGTATTTCCGATTGCATTTCGTGCAATTGGATCACCTCCCGCGCTTCGCGCACATCATGCGCGCGAAGAATGCGGGCGCCTTTCTGCAGTGCGACGACGTGCAATGCGGTGGTTCCGTTCAGGGCGGCTTCCGGCGATACCCGGAGCGCCTTGCAAATCATGGATTTGCGCGACAGTCCGGCGAGCACGGGCAATTCCAGTACCGTTTGAAACAGATCCAGTTGATCCAGCAGGCGGTAGTTATGTTCCAGCGTTTTTCCAAAACCGAATCCCGGATCAAGAATAATATCGTGTATCCCCCGGTCGCGCAACAGGGCGACCTGCTGGATAAAAAAATCCAGTACTTCCTGCACGACATCGGTGTAAAGCGGTTGCTCCTGCATGGTTTTGGGCGTTCCTTGCATGTGCATGAGCACGTAGGGCGCGCCGGCGCCCGAGATTGCATCCCACAGGCCGTTGTCTAACCGACCCGCAGAAATGTCATTGACGATTCGCGCGCCGGCGTCCAGCGCTGCTTTTGCCACGGCTGCCCGCCAGGTATCTACCGACAAGATTGCCTCGGGGTAGGCGGCGGCCAGTGCCTGCACTGCCGGTACAACACGCCTGATTTCTTCTGCTTCCGAGACCTCATCGGCGCCCGGACGGGAGGAAGCTCCGCCGATATCCAAAATTCGGGCGCCGTCTGCCAGCATGGTACCCGCTTGGTCCAGGAGCGCCGGCAGATCCGTAATCCGGCTGCCGGTGTAGAAGGAATCGGGCGTGGTATTTAAAATACCCATTACGATGGGTCGGTTTAGATCCAACAGGATACCCCGACAATTTAGCGTAGCGTACAACATGCTTCAATCAATTCGCAATTTGGAATCAAACACCCCGTTTCCCGCCCCAAATTTCCACATGGAGCCGATCTGAGTAGTTAAAACCGTGTGATTTACAGAGTTCTACCAGCCATCGGCGGCGGAGGGCGAGTTCGGGGCGATTGGCGGCTTCGGGCATGAGCCAAATTTGATTTTCCGGGATTTCATACAGTTCTATGAGCCGGAGCACCTCCTGCAGGTCACTTTCTGAGGCCAGGACGAATTTGAAGGTTGCTTTGGGGTTGGCGGAAAAGAACTGGTAGGCGGCGGGTTTTTCCCGTAATTTGCGGGTGTTTCCGCTGTTTTCTAACTTCGGCGAGACATTATATTGGTTGATGCCCGCCTCGAAGGCCGCGGTTGGTACCAGCGTGCCGTTGGTTTCGACTTCAAATCGGTAGGCTGGGTTTTCCTGCCGGAGTTGGACCATGAGCGCGGCGAGCGCCTCCTGTTGCAGCAAGGGTTCCCCGCCGGTGAGGATCACGTTGAGGCAGGGGAGCGTCCGGATTAACTCGACGACCATTTCCAGCGGGCAGTCGCTGATCCATTCTTTTTTATCAAATTTTTGGTAGCCCGGCGTGCCGTCGTTTTGGTGTGGAAATTTTGTTCCCACCCAGTTCCAAGTGTAGTCCGTATCGCACCACACGCAGTGTAGGTTGCACAGGCTGGTTCGAACAAAAATGGAAGGGCGGCCCAGGCTTTTTCCCTCTCCTTGTATCGAATGGAAGATTTCCGGTTTGCCGTCGAGTCGGGCAAGGCGCAGGATGTTCTTATCTTTCACTTTAAAGAAACAACGAACCTTGAGAATCGGTTTCCGGCCCCTCAGTAATTTCTGCAGCCGTTTCAACGATTCGCTCTTCCGGCAGGTCCGGTAGTAAGCGTTTCACGATGCGCAGTTGATGCGTGTAGCGGTTTACCTCCCGGTTGAAAATACCAAAGTGGTCTAGTTTATCCACCTGTACTTTGCCGGAAGCGTGGATAACGTGGCAATCGGCGAGTATGATGCCCACGTGGGTGATTTGTCCTTTTCCGTTGTCAAAAAAGGCCAGGTCGCCGATTTGGCACTGTTCCATGAAGTCCACGGCTCGGCCTTGCGTCACTTGGTGCGCGGCGTCGCGGAGCAGGCGGATGCCGGCGATTTTGAACACCATCTGCGTAAGTCCCGGGCCGTCAATTCCGAAAGGTGTCCGGCCGCCCCACAGAAAAGGCGCGTGCAGGTAGCGGCGGGCGATCTTGGCGATCCATTCTCCTTTAGGCGGCACCTGTCCTGGGGTGACAACCGGGCCGGAAAACTGGAAGGACTGGTCGCCCAGGTGGCAGCGAAGTCCGTCGTATTGCGGCAGCACAGCGCCCAGCGTGAGGGGAATAAAGTGATCGGCGGCCATCAGGCCTTCTACGAGCGAGAGGCTGATCGCATGCTGGTCTTTACAGGCATCGAATTCTCTGGGCGTGAGGCGTTTGATCTGTTTGCTGTCTACCCAGCCGGTGAATCCGTCCCAGGCGCATACGACCTGCCGCCAGCCGTCCCGCTTGTCTGTCACTTCTGCGGTTTCTCCGAAAAGCATTTGAGACACCATCTCGCTTTTATCCGAGGGTTGTGCGCGCAGCGGGGCGATACTGACTTGACAGGCGGCGAATTCCATAAAAAATAATTATTGCTGCAGGTTATATAGATTTGAAATAGCGGAAGTCGTGGCCATATTCGATTTTTTGGAGCGTTTCGTAAATCAGTCGGACCAAATGGCCCACATCGTCTTTATGCGCCATTTCTACCGTGGTATGCATATACCGCAGCGGCAGGGAAATCAGGGCCGAAGGTACACCGGCGCCGGAATAGGCGAACGCGTCGGTATCGGTACCGGTCGTGCGGCTGGCCGCTTCCCGTTGAAAGGGAATTTTGTGTTCCTCTGCGGCGGCGATGATCAGGTCGAGGAGTTTGTTGTGGACGGCCGGGGCATACGTAAGCGAGGGCCCGTTTCCAGTGCGCACGTCGCCGTGTTTTTTCATGTTGATCAGGGGCGTATGGGTGTCGTGCGTTACATCCGTTACAATGGCAACGTTCGGTTTGATGGCATTGGCCACCATTTCTGCGCCGCGCAGCCCCACTTCCTCTTGCACGGAATTCACGACGTACAGCGTGTAGGGCAGGCTTATTTTGTGTTGCCGGAGCAAACGCGCGACCTCTGCCACGCAGAACCCGCCGATTCGGTTGTCCAAGGCGCGGCCCATATAATAGCGGTCGTTGAGGATGGTAAATTCATCCTGAAACGTCACGACGCAACCGACATGAATCCCCATTTTGAGTACTTCGTCGCGGTCTTTTGCGCCCACGTCAATGGTGATATTATCCAGGGCAGGCGACAGATTAGCGTCCTTTTCGGTGCGGGTGTGGATAGCGGGCCAGCCGAACACGCCTTCTACATGGCCGCCTTTGCGCAGGTGGACAAACACCCGTTTTGAAGGAGCGATAAGGTGATCGCTGCCGCCGTTTCGGATAACGTGGATGAACCCGTCTTCTGTGATAAAATTCACAAACCAGGAGATTTCATCTGCGTGGCCTTCAATTACCACCTTGTAGTCCATACCCGGGTTGATAATCCCGTAGCACGTGCCGTATTGATCCAGTTGCCAGTCGTCTATGAACGGTTGGATATACTCCAGCCAGAGTTGCTGCCCCGGCGCTTCAAAGCCGGTCGGACTGGCATTGTTGATGTAGCGGCGTAAAAACTTCTCGGATTCTGTTGTAATGATGCGCATTGATTAAATTTGTACGATGAAACCGGTTTTTCAAGCATAAAGCGCGCCCCATTTGGAGGGATTTTCCCGCCAGGCCCGGAGGGCGCCGAGGTCTTGTTCGGGAATGTATCCCATGGCAACAGCCTCTTCGATCAGGGTATTGTAGTCGGAAAGCGTCCGGAAAGGAGTTCCAGCCGCTTCAAATGCGGCCGCCGCTTCCGGAAAACCATATTGAAAAATTGCCAGCACGCCGACGACCGTAGCGCCGGCGTCTCGCAGCGCCTCCACGGCTTTCAGGCAACTGCCGCCGGTGCTGATCAGGTCCTCCACCACCAGCACGCGCGCGTCCTCGCCCAACTCACCTTCAATCAGGTTGCGTCGGCCGTGATCCTTTGCGCTGGAACGTACATACACAAACGGGCGTTCCAACCGGTCGGCCAGCAACACGCCATGCGGGATTCCCGCGGTCGCTACCCCCGCGACCACGTTGAAATCCCCGCAATCCGCAGAGACGGTTACCAGGGCATCGCGCAGAAAATTGCGCGCCCGAGGATGAGACAAAGCGATTCGATTATCGCAGTAAATCGGTGATAATAAGCCGGAAGCCCAGGTAAAGGGCGCTTGAACGCTTATTTTGACCGCATGAATTTCGAGCAGCCGACGGGCGGCTTCGGTGGCGACAGACATGATGACTAATTCCTTTTTTTCAAAAATTGGACGTTTTTTTGATTCCTATATCCGACCGGGTATTGGGGCGCTGCAATTATTGTGCCGATGGCAAACCGGAGGTCTTAATATGCAGCCCTGAGTAATTGATGCGAAAAAAATCCTGCGCTCTCAATTATTTGCCGTTTTTTCGCGACAAATTTGCTTCAGACGGACGCGCAAATGTATAAAATCTATGTGAACGACCGGCCGGTTTTTCTTCTGTCCCCCGACCAATGGACAAAAACAGGCCTTGTTGCTGGAAAAAACACGTACAGAATGCCTTATTTGGGCAAACTAAAGCAGATTCGGCAGTATCTCGACCTGCTGGATAAAAATAAAAATGTGGCGTGGGTAGCGCTGGAATCAGCAGACCCCGAGGCGCTTTGGCGAGATTTTCAGGCATGCTTCGACTTAATGGAGGCGGCGGGCGGCTATGTGCTGAACGACCAGGGGCAGCTGCTGGTTTTTTTCCGCCGCGGCTCCTGGGACCTGCCCAAAGGAAAAATTGATCCGGGCGAATCGCCTGAGCAGGCAGCCATCCGAGAGGTCATGGAGGAAACCGGCCTGCAGAACGTGCAGTTGGGCCCGCATCTGGCAGATACCTGTCATACGTATTCTCAAAAAGGCAGGCGCATCCTGAAAAAAACCTGGTGGTTCCGGATGCATACCACGGATACCGACCTCATCCCGCAAACCGAGGAGGATATTGAGCGGATCGAGTGGGTGGAACCGCAATCCTGGCTGGCTTCCGATCCTGTGGCGTACCAGAGCATTCGCGAATTAATTGAAATAGGCGTCGGGTATATACCGGATGAATAGTTCCTGCTATGCAATTTTGAAATTGCCTTGCTTATCCAATCAAAATCCATTCACTTTCAAGCCTTGTAGGCGCTGTGCTTATGAAAAAAAATCTTTTTTTGCTCCTGATTTTGCTGCCGCTCCGGCTAATGGCCCAGGGGGGGATGTGGCTGCCGCTGTACCTGGAAAAACTCAATGAAGCGGAAATGCAGGGCCTCGGCCTCCGTTTATCCGCCGACGATCTGTACAGTGCAAACGAGCCGAGCCTGAAAGACGCGATTTGTATGTTTGGCGGCGGTTGCACTGGCTCGATTATCTCTGCGGAGGGCTTGCTGCTGACCAATCACCACTGCGGTTTCGGCGCCATCCAGCGACTGTCCTCGGTAGAACAAAACTATGTGGACAACGGCTTTTGGGCGGAATCTAAATCGGCTGAGTTGCCCTGCCAGGGTATTACCGCGCAGTTTGTGGTTCGGATGGAGGATGTCACGACCCTCGCGCTGACCGGTGTTGCCGACGCCATGAGCGAGCGGGAGCGGCAATCGCAAATTGATAAAAACCTGGAGCAAATCCGATCCACGATAAAAAAAGAACCCTGGGAATCGGTATCTATCCGACCGTTTTACGAGGGAAATCAATATTTTCTGTTCGTAACAGTTACGTATCAGGACGTCCGGCTGGTGGGCGCGCCGCCTTCCAGTATCGGCAAGTTTGGCTCGGATACCGACAACTGGGTCTGGCCGCGCCATACCGGCGATTTCGCGCTCTTCCGCGTGTACGCAGGTAAAGATAACAAGCCGGCGCCCTACGCCGAAGATAACGTGCCGCTGAAACCGCGGCGCTACTTATCCGTATCCGTGGACGGTGTGGAAGCAGGCGATTTTACCATGGTCTATGGCTTCCCGGGCCGTACCTCCGAGTATCTCCCCGCCGCCGCCGTGCAGCAGACGGCTGAATCGCTTAACCCCGCGCGCGTGTCGGTGCGCGACCGCGCGCTCAAAATTGTGGACGGCTTCATGCGCCAGGATTTGGACGTGAAAATTGCCTACGTCGCCAAGTATGCCTCTATCGCCAATGCCTGGAAAAAATGGCTGGGCGAAATGCAGGGCCTGAAAACGTATGGCGCACTCGAAAAGAAACGGCAGTACGAAGCGGAATTTACGCGCCGAATCCAACAAAACCCGGACTTGAACTACCGATACGGCAATTTACTGCCCCGGCTGAATGCCCTGTACCGGGAAATCGAACCGTATGCCCTGGCGCGGGATTACTATCAGGAGGTGTTTGTGCGCAATTCGGAGATCATGGCACTCTCCGCGCGACTGGACAAGTGGGTGAAATCTTATAACCCGGAGAACTCCGCGTCCTTTATCAAGGGGGTTCCGGAGCAGCGCGGGGCGCTGGAGGCTTTTTACAAAGATTATCGGCCGGCCGTGGATCAGGCCGTGTTGGCTGCTTTGCTGGAGCTTTTTGCTGAAAAAGCGCCTGATTCCGCCGGCGCCGGCGCAGTAAAGGCATACGCCCAAGCGCACGGCGGATATGCCGGCGCAACGGCGCACCTCTTCGCCAAGAGTGCGCTGACAACCAAAGATCGCATGCTCGCGCTGCTGGAGCGGGATCCGGCACTCATGGCGGAGGCTTTGAACAACGACCCCGCCCTGACGCTGTGGCGCGCGGTAACTGCCGCGTATCAAAGTGCGGTGGAACCCAAATACACGGAATTGCAGCCCCAGATAAACCTGCTGCAGCGCCAGTATATGGCTGCCCAAATGGTTGTTTACAAAGAAAAACGCTTTTTCCCAGACGCTAACAGCACGCTGCGGCTCACCTACGGACAGGTGCGCGGATACTCGCCCCGCGACGCAGTCATCTATGATTACCGCAGTTATCTGGACGGCGTTGTCGAGAAATATGTGCCAGGCGACTATGAGTTCGATGTGCCGGCCAAACTCCTTGAATTATGGAAAACCAAAGATTTCGGTTCCTACACAGATAAAACCGGCCGCGTGCCGGTCGCTTTTCTTGGCTCGAACCACACAACCGGCGGAAACTCCGGCAGTCCGGCGCTCGACGCCAACGGAAACCTGATCGGATTGAATTTTGATCGCGTCTGGGAAGGCACAATGAGCGACCTTAATTACGACCCCGCAATTTGCCGCAATATTATGGTGGATATCCGGTATGTGTTGTTCGTGGTGGATAAATTCGCCGGCGCCAACCATCTGGTCAAAGAGATGAACCTCGTGCATTCTAAAAAGTCAAAACAATCCAAAAAACGTCGCCATGCACCTCAGTGAGATTCTTACCCACTTGGGAGAAGACCGCCAGGATTACTTCAACGCTGTCGCACCGCCGGTAATTCAAACGAGCAATTTTGTTTTTCCTGATCTGAAAGCGTTTCGCGCCGCCTTCTCGGACGAACTCACGCACCATGTCTATTCCAGGGGTAATAACCCAACGGTGGACATCCTGCGCAAAAAACTGGCCGCCCTGGAGCGTACGGAAGACTGCCTCGTGTTCGCCAGCGGCGCCGGCGCCATCGCTGCTGCCGTGATCGGAAATGTGGCGGCCGGCGATCACGTCATTTGTCAGCAAGGGCCGTATTCCTGGACTTCTGCGCTGCTGAAAAAATTGCTCGCGCGATTTGGCGTAGAACACACTTTTGTGGATGCATCTGACCTCGAGGCGGTGGAAAGCGCCCGGAAACCAAACACCAAAGTACTGTATTTGGAAAGCCCCAATACTTTTACCTTCGAATGCCAGGATTTGGCTGCCTGCGCCGCTTGGGCGAAGGCGCGCGGAATCGTCACGATGATTGACAACTCCTACAGCTCGCCGATATACCAGAACCCGGCGGCGTTTGGTATTGACATCGTGCTGCATTCGGGCACCAAGTACATTAACGGTCATTCTGATGTGGTGATTGGCGTATTGTGCGCCAGCCATGCCATGGTGCGGAAAATTTTCGAGTCCGAATTGATGACGCTCGGCGGAATCCTCAGTCCGCACGATGCCGCCCTGGTCTTGCGGGGGCTGCGCACCCTTCCCCTGCGCGTGGAGCGCAGCAGTCGGAGTACGGCCGTGCTGATCGAGCGCTTGGAGCGCCATCCAAAAGTGGAAAAAATATGGTATCCGTTTCATCCTGATTTTCCGCAGATCGAGTTGGCCAAACGGCAAATGCGGGGGTGTGGCGGTTTGTTTTCTGTGCAGTTTAAAGCGCGCTCCCTGGAGGATATGGAGGCTTTCATTCATCGTTTAAAACGCTTTCTCATGGCCGTCAGTTGGGGCGGTCATGAGTCGCTCATCATCCCGATGGTTGGATTTTACGGAGTACCCGAACGGGAGAATCCGTCGGCTCACTGGTCTTTTTGTCGTTTTTACATTGGCCTTGAGGATCCGGATTGGCTTTGGGAGGATTTGGAGCAGGCTTTGGAAGCGCTTTAAGAGAACTATTTTGCACCTGGCTCGTTTTATAAGGGCTTGTGTTTTGTTTCCATCTCCTGTGTTGTTTTGGATGTAATAACTCGAGCCTAATTTTTATTCCCGGATGACATCTACTTGTACTTCCTCTGACCAGCGGACAATTATCCGTCCGCCTATGAAAAAAAGCGATCATTTTGCCGTATTCCAGACGATCGAAGCGGCTGGAAAAGATTGGGACGCCGCCGCGCCCACGCATAATTTTTTTCTTCAACGCCCTTACCTGGCCATCTTGGAGGCCAATCCGCCCAGCGGTATGCGTTTTGCATACCTTGTCTTTTATAAAGAGAACAGGCCGATCGGTGTTTCGGTTTGTCAGATTCAGCACTTCAATGCAGGAGAGAACATCCAAAAACCAGCAGAAAACGCACAAAAACGCTGTTTTTTTACGAGTTTGGGTCAGTGGTTCAAGCGTTGGGTAGCGACGAAAACCTCTGCGGAATTGTTGGTTTGCGGCAATTTGTTGCTGTCTGGTGAGAACGGATACTACTTCAACGCCGAAGTGGTGCAGGAGGCAGAAATCCCTTCGATGCTGGAGGATGCCTGGTTGGAGGTTATTCGCTTGATGGAAATTCAGGGCCTTAAAGTGCCCGTAATGTTGCTAAAGGACGTGGACGCCCAGCGCCGGGCCATCGGCCAAGATTTGGTTCAAAAAGGCTTTATCGAATTTGAAATTCAGCCTTGTATGCAAATGGCGCTCCCATTTGAAAATTTCGACGCGTACCTTGCGGCCATGTCCACCAAATACCGCACCCGTGCCAAGCGGGCCTTTAAAAAAGCGGTGGGGATTGAAAAAAAGGAATTAAGCCTGCCGGAGATTCAGCGTGAGCGCGCAGTAATTTACCACCTTTATACCGCTATCGCGCACAACGCCGGTTTTAACATGGTGAACCTCAACCCCGATTACCTGTCGGCCCTCAAGCAGGAGTTGGGGCCGCAATTCCGGATGTTCGCATACTATGAGCAGCAGGAACTGATCGCTTTTTACACGCTTATCCGCAACGGAGACGAAATCGAGGCGCACTTTTTGGGCTACGATCGCGATCTGAACCACGATCGGCAATTGTACTTGAATATCCTGTACGATATTGTTCGGTTTGCCATCGAATCGGGCGCCCGCTCGATTAATTTTGCCCGCACGGCGCTGGAAATCAAAAGTTCCGTCGGCGCCGAACCGCACCCGTTGTATTGTTATTTGCGGCATGAAAATTCGTTGAAAAATCGTGTGACCGGGCGACTTTTGGATTATTTGAACCCGGTGGAGGTGTGGCGCCAGCGCCATCCGTTCAAATCCGGCGGAGAGCATGACGATTAATGCATCGTCCGGTAGGGCGCTTCATATATAACGGTATATTTCTATCCAATTTTCCGGCGGTCAAAAACGCACGACCCGCTACATCCGGATATGCCGTTCCGGGAGGGTAAAATACAGCATACACCCAATTAATGGCGCCACCGTAATGGCGATCACCCAGATAATTTTTTTTGTTCTGTCTAAAGAATCATCGGTGAGAACGCGGTACAGCGCGTACACCCAAAATAGGGTAGAGAGGAGCAAAAGCACCAGAAAAGGCAGAAAAAGACGGTTAATTTCAAGCATAATTGTGTATTGAGACGGAGCGGTTGAAACGGCAGGCCCGTCGCCGGGCCTGCCCGGGGTTACATCTCCGCCGGCGTCCCGCTTATTCGGAGCGGACTTTGAGGTTATTCAAAATTGCCGGGGCTGTTGTGAATCGCAGGTACAAAAGTAGCCCCGGCTGCAACTGCCCGGCAAGGACATTCCTGCGCAAAAGCGCAGGGCAAAATAACCCCCAGGTAATAGAGTTTATTTAAATAAAATTCTGAAAATCAAACTTTTAATTTTGTTTTTTTTCGCTTTTTCGGTCGTGATTGCTGCCAAAACAAGCCTTTTTTTCGTTGGACGCCCTGAAAAACCGACCAATCGGAGGCGATGCAGCATATAAAAACGCCCAAACCGGTTAGCGGCTTTTTAACACGTTTCGCGTATCTTTGCAGCCCGAAAACAAAATATGCATGCAATCCGATTGGCTAAAAAGATAAAAATATAAAAAACGATATGTTTGAAAGCCTGAGCGAGCGCCTGGAGTCGGCGCTAAAAGTATTGAGTGGCAACAACCGTATTACGGAACTGAACGTAGCGGAGAGCGTCAAGGAAATACGGCGCGCACTGGTTGCCGCCGACGTGAACTACAAGATCGCCAAGGATTTCACGGATCGGGTGAAGGATAAGGCTTTGGGCGTTGAAAACGTGCTCAAGAATGTCAATCCCGGGCAGCTCATGGTCAAGATTGTGCAGGATGAACTAACTGCGCTTATGGGCGGCCAATCTGCCGGAATCAATGTAAAAGGCAGCCCGGCGATTGTGCTGATTGCCGGCCTGCAAGGTTCGGGTAAAACGACATTCTCCGGGAAATTGGCCCGCTATCTAAAGGAAAACCGCAAATTGTCACCGCTGCTGGTGGCCTGCGATGTGTATCGCCCCGCCGCCATTACCCAATTGAGCGTTTTGGGTGACAGCATCGGCGTGGAGGTATATAAAGAACTGGATAACAAAAATCCGCTGGAAATCGCGCAAAACGCCCTGAAGTACGCCAAGGGCAAGGGATTCAACGTGCTCATCGTGGATACCGCCGGCCGTTTGGCCGTAGATGAGGCCATGATGGAGGAGGTCGCCGGACTCAAAAATGCCCTGCAGCCCTCCGAAACACTGTTTGTGGTGGACGCTATGACCGGTCAGGATGCGGTCAATACCGCCGAAGCCTTTCATACCCGGATTAATTTTGACGGGGTGGTACTGACCAAACTCGACGGCGATACCCGCGGAGGGGCTGCACTCTCTATTAAATATACGGTAGGAAAACCGATCAAATTTGTCTCGCAAGGGGAAAAACTGGAAGCGCTCGACGTTTTTCACCCCGACCGGATGGCGCAGCGAATCCTCGGCATGGGCGATATTGTCTCGCTGGTTGAAAAAGCCCAGATGGAGTTCGACGAAGAAGATGCAAAGCGCATGGAGAAACGGATCAAACAAAACAAGTTTGATTTTAATGATTTTCTCGGCCAGATGCAGCAGATCAAAAAAATGGGCGACCTGAAAACCTTGCTCGGAATGATTCCTGGTATGAACAAGGCGCTCAAAGACATCCAAATTGATGACCGCGCGCTGGTGCGGGTCGAGGCGGTTATTCAAAGTATGACGCCGGAAGAGCGCAAAAACCCGGATTTGCTCAATATCAGTCGAAAAAAGCGTATTGCGCGGGGGTGTGGCCAGTCGCTGGATCAAATCAACGCATTTGTGAAAAATTTCAATGACATGCGCAAAATGATGCACCAAATGGCCAATTCGCCGATGGGCAAAACGGGCGGAATGCAACCCAGTGGGGGCCGAATGCCGGCGTCTAAAGGGGGGTATGGCAAATTTAAAAGGTAATATGTCTGATTTTCTAATAAAATCCTAAGGCCATTTTACGGAATTGATTCGGATTTACGCGTTCATTTGCATCTTAATTTTAATGCCGTAGTCTCATGCGTAAGTCTAATTTTTTATATCGATTTTTTGCAGGCCTTCTATTTTCGGCTCTTTTTTTTGTTTCCTGCCAAAAAGATCCCGATGTGCCGCCGCCGCAGACTGCGGATTACGCCGCAACAGTCGCAACCAAGTGGTTCGAACAGTTCCGCGCCCTCACCCGCGTTTGTCCGGGCTTCACACCGCCGGTAGCCGCTCGCGCATTCGGGTATGCCGGAGTCGCACTATATGAATCTGTTGTGCCGGGTATGCCGTTGCATCACTCTATGAAAGGCAGGCTCGGTCAGCTTACAACACTTCCGGAGGCAGATCCTCGGCAGACATACCACTGGCCCACCGCCGCAAACGCCGCCATGGCAGAAATTGCGCAACTGTTTTATGCCAATATGCCGCAGGCAGCCTATTCGCAGGTCTTAGACCTGGAGGTTTCGATTCGCTTGGAGATCGAACAGGGGATTGATGGCGAAACACTCCTGCGTTCCCGGGAATTCGGAAAAGCTATTGCGGAAGCGGTGTTCGAATGGTCAAAAACAGACGGCGGCCATCAGGGTTACCTGACGAATTTTCCGCAAAGTTACACCCCGCCGACTGGCCCGGGTTTTTGGAAACCAACGCCCCCTGCCTTTCAGCGCGCGCTGCAGCCTTTCTGGGGTAATAACCGCCCATTTGTGCCAGGCGCCATTGCACTCACGCAACCGCCGCCGCCGCCGTCCTTCTCCACAGATCCGAATTCTGAATTTTATCGTCAGGCATCGGAGGTTTATCAGGTAAAACAAAACCTGACGCCGGAACAGGAGCGGATCGCCAAATTTTGGAGCGATGACCCGGGCATCGGCGGCACCCCGCCGGGTCACAGCATCAGTATCGCTACGCAGGTGTTGCAAAAAGAACAGGCTGACCTGGCGCTGGCAGCCGAAACCTATGCTAAGGTTGGAATCGCGGTCTCCGATGCCTTTATTTCGTGCTGGAAATGCAAGTATGACTTCAATCTGATGCGGCCGGTTACCTATATTCGGGAGCAATTCGATGCTGCCTGGCTGCCGCTGTTGAATACGCCGCCATTTCCCGAATACACATCCGGGCATTCTGTGCAGTCGGGTGCTACCGCTACGGTGCTTACCGATTTATTCGGCAATCAATATAGATTTACGGATTATACACACGAGCTTCGTGTAGATATTGACGGCTCGCCGCGCTCGTATGATTCCTTTATGGAAATGGCGAATGAGGCTGCAAGTTCCCGGTTATACGGCGGCATCCACTTCCGCGATGGTATTGACGCCGGCCTTGTACAAGGCGTGAAAATTGGCGAGGCCGTGAATAGTTTGCCTATCCACAAGTAAGAGCATGTCTAAAATTATATTTCTCGCTAATGTGAAAGTCTTTTTCAGCCAACCCTCGTTCCTTTTTTTCGCCGTAATTAGTCTCATTACGCCTGCAAAAAGCGCCTTGTCTGGCTAAAAAATCCTTTTCATATTAGCAGCGAATATAATTTTAGACATGCTCTAAGCGCTGCACGTTTTTTCTGCCGGCGTAGGCATACCGCATCTTTGCGCCGGCAGAAACACTGAATTTTTAGCACGCGCTAAAAGTTACTTGACAGGAGGAACTCCATTCACACAAATGATGTACCGCGGGAAGGCCTTGGCTTTAATTGTAAATTGCTGGTTGTATTGTCCACTCAGTTTGATTGCTTCAACCAGGTTATCGCCCTGCTTAAACAACCATACGTGGCCGGAGGCCGATACCTGCGTAATGGTTGCGCCGGGCGGGATCGTGGCGTAAAACTTGCTTGCGCCGTTGTAATCCACCCAGTGCATGTCTATTGACGCATCGCCGGCATTTTGGGCGGTAAAGGACACCTGTTGCCCCCCGCTTTCGGAGGAGGCATCCTGGTACTCCAAATCATCGAGTGGAATACCACCGAGGTTGGGCAGCGCGAACGTGCTGTAACCATCTCCGCCGTACGTATTGCTGATCACGTTGAACAAGGCGCGGTTTTGATTGACATTCAGCGTTTGACCATCGCAAAACGCCCAGTTTCTGGGGGCAAAACTTCCAGCGAAAAGGCGGATCTCTCCGGTGAAACCCTCTTGCGCAGCCATCGAAAAGGCACAAGCAAATAACAGAACAAACAACGTAGTTTTCTTCATAATTTTTAGTTTAGGTAAATGAGAAGAAGTGTGTTGAAACGACCGCTTCATGCCAGTCCGGGCACCCTTTGCTGAGTTAAAAAATAGTGAAAAATGCGCTTTTTTTGACTTCAACAGAAGATACCAATCCTGCTCATGAAAGCAGCGCGGTAAATATATTGGAATTCATATATTTCGAGTTTATTTTTTTATAAAATTTTCTGAAATTTGAAAAGGTTCATTAATAATGGCCGTCCAGATACTCAATCGGTTTTTGTCCAAGCGCGTCCAAATTGGCCGAATGACGCCTGCATGTGCCGAGATGTGGTTATAATCGCCAAAGAACACAAACGAATTTGGATCGAAGGGCGTCTGGCTTATTTTGATGTTTTCAAAGCTGGTCCCGCCGTCGCGGCTGACGGCGAGATACACATCGGTTTGTTGATCCGAATGATGCCGGCGGTCATAAAAAACGATATAGATATAACCGGTTGTTTGGTCTATGGCGGGCCAGCAGAGGAACTGTTGCCGGCCTTTGCGGTCGTTGTTTACGCGCAGGGGCTTGGACCAGGTCTGGCCGCCATCTGTGCTTTTAACCAGCCAGACATCGGTATCCTGGTCGCCGTTCCGCTGGTCGCTCCAGTTGATATACAAGGCGCCGCGGTGCGGGCCGTTGGAGAGGTCTGAGATCAGCACGGGCATCCCGTTGCATCGCTGCAGTCCGGGAATGGCGATATCCCAGCCTCCTGGTTGATCGGCGGCAACGATGTCTTGCTCGAGCCAGGTTTTACCGCCGTCCAGCGATCGGTCGAACCATATTTTTTCGTTCCATGCCCAGGCCACATAGCATTCGCCGTTGGGCCCGAACGCCGGTACAGCGCCCTCGGTGGTGCCGTCGCTGTCTATGCAATCGCCTTCAAACTGGCTGATAGCAAGGGCTTCGCTCCAGGTGGCGCCGCCGTCTGCACTTTGAGAAAACAGGATACGGCTGCGGTCGCTGAGCAAATTTTTACTGCCATAGCGGTCGAATTCTGTCCAGGAACACAACAGGCGTCCGGTTTTTGGGTCGGCTACCAACCAGTGTTTATCCTGGTCTTTTGGGTGGCGGAAGCCTGTGAAACTACCGTTGTTGTAGGTTTTTCCGCCGTCCGTACTTTTTTGAATGACGATTCGATCCAGCAGCGCCGGACTGTTCCAGCCTTTTTTATCCGGGTCGCTCAGGTGGGCGAAATAGAAATTACCCGACCAGTCGGCCAGTACGACTGGATCACCATAAACGCCGAAAGAGGATTGGAGTTGATCATTTTGCCAGGTTTGGCCCCCATCCGCACTCCAGTAATACCGATCCAGGACGGCGCCGGCGGCGATTTGTTTTGGATTGGCAGGATTAATACAGATGCTTGGTTCGCAAGGGCCGTACGACCTTTTTTTGTCGCTGCTGTCTATTTGTACATTGATAAAATAATTTTCCGACACCGGTTTTTTTTGTGCGGTGGCGCAGGCCGAAAAGATGGCGCTGACGGACAGCCCGAGGGTGATTTTCCAAAATAATTTGCAATTCCACATATTAGTACGATTTTCGGGCCCAAATTAAACGGTTTTTGCGAAGTCGGTATCAGATTTATTCCAGACGCTTGCGAAACACAAATAGGCAGGTATGTTAGATTGTAGCGTAACATTGAAATCAGGTAAAGAAGAGCCGGTGCTTCGTTATCACCCCTGGGTGTTTTCCGGCGCTATTGCGCGGGTATCAGGAAACGCCTCCGATGGCGCCATTGCCGGTGTTTTTGACCGCCAGGGCCGCTTATTGGGCGTTGGTCACTTTCATCAGGGCAGCATCGCCGTGCGGATCCTGCATTTTGGCGAGGCGGACATTCGCAGTGCGGAATTTTGGGAGCAAAAACTGCGGTTGTGTCAGGCGGTGCGCCGGCGCGTTGGACTACCGTCTCCGCACACCGATTGCTATCGTTTGGCGCACGGCGAAGGCGATGGTCTTTCGGGACTTATTATTGATATCTACGGCCAAGTGGCGGTGATGCAATGCCACAGCATCGGGATGCACCTGCAGCGCCAGACGATTGCGGAGGCAATTTTCGCCGTGTTCGAGGGCGCTGTACAGGCGGTGTACGATAAAAGCGCCGAAGCCCTGCCGCCTCAATACGCAGCCGGCATGGAAAATGGTCTGCTGCTGCATCACCCAGGCGCGCCGAGCGAGGCGTGTGTGGTAAAAGAAAACGGCGCACAATTTCGGGTAAACTGGGCACAAGGCCAAAAAACCGGTTTTTTCCTCGATCAGCGGGAAAACCGCGCGCTGATCGGCCACTTAGCCGCCGGAAAAACAGTCCTGAATACATTTTGTTATACAGGCGGTTTTTCTGCTTACGCCCTCAAACAGGGCGCATCGCTGGTGCATTCCGTGGACGTTTCCGGCCGGGCGGTGGAACTAAGCAACGAAAACATGGCCTTGAACGCGCCGTATCCTGGCGTCCACGAGGCCTTTGCGGAAGACACGCTTCGTTTTTTAAAACAATCCGACCAAGGCTATGACATGGTCATTGTAGATCCGCCCGCTTATGCCAAAAGTATCGAAAAACGCCACAATGCCGTGCAAGGATACAAGCGATTGAATGCCGCCGCTTTTGCCCGGGTGAATCCCGGCGGGTTGTTGGCGACTTTTTCCTGCTCACAAGTCGTAGATCGGCAGTTGTTCTACAACACGGTGGTGGCGGCTGCGCTTGAATCGGGGCGAAAGGCCAGTGTTTTGTATCATTTAACCCAGGGCCCCGATCATCCGGTGAGCCTTTTTCATCCGGAGGGCGCTTATTTGAAAGGGCTGGTTTTGTTCGTTGAATAATTCCGAAGAATAAGTTTTTTACGCGTTATTGGAACGCATTTTGACAGAATTTCGTTTTCCTGAAAACACGTAATAATATGGCAACTCAACAACCCGACGGTGGCTACAATGGCGGCAGCGGCGCTTTCATGGGCAAACAATTGCTGATGCTCGCCCTGATGGTAGCCTTTGGCGTTTTAGCCTATCAAACTTTTTTTGCAGACGGTGATTTTTCCAACCCATTCGGCGGAGGTAAGCAAATGCGGCTGACGTATATGCCATCCGATTTCAAACCGACGCTGGATGAAGAGGCCACCCTGCGGATTTTGTCCAACCCCGAACAATACAGAAAGGAGTTTGACGATTTGGTTTACAACTTTAATTTGTCGTTGCTGTACCATGTCGGCAATCGCATGGGATTGCCCGACAGCCTGAGACGTCAACTGGAGCCGGCCTATCAAAAGCACCATGAATATCTGAAGGATTTGTATTATGCTGATTTTGTAGCGCTCAAGGACACAACCGGTTCTATGTACGAAACCTGGTACAACGACAACGCCAACCAGGCAGTACAGGTATTCAATGAAGTCGCGGGCAAGTACACCTGCTTTTTCGTAACACAGATTTTGGCTACACTGATCAAGACTGATGGCGGCAAGTTACTTGCAAAAGGCAAAAAAGTGGATACGCCCTGCGGAATTGCCATTCAGGAAGGGCTTCGACCAATGATCGAACGGCTGCAAAAAAAGGCCGATATTTATGATTTCAGCGCCTCAAGAGGGTTTTTAAAGGAACGGGTGCGCAAGGGGATTGCTGAATTGGCAACGTACGAACTGCGCAGCCGGCTTGGAATTGATCGGACGCTCCAGTACAAGATATTCGGGTTTTCGGTGTCGGAGACGAATATCCAGGTAGAAGCGATCAGCGTTATCAAAGCCGGGTTCAAACTCGACCAGTATTTCGACATCACGATGAACCCCAACAAAAAAATCGTGTACGTAACCTTGCCGGAGCCGCAAATCGTGTCGCACGAAGTATACCCTCGGGTAGATAAATTAGATGTGGGTTTTCTCTCCGGCATTGATAAAGAGGAGATGAATACCAACTTTAACGAACTCCGCCGGCAGTTCCGGCAAGACGCCTTGGAGCAAGAGCAGATTTTAGACAAAGCGCGGATGCGCGCCGATTCGGTCATGCAGCTGCTGCTCGGGCCGACCGTAAAAGGGATGGGGCGCAATTATACCCTGGAGGTGCGCTATCGCGGAATGCCTGAGGTCGTGGACCGGGATGAGATGCGCCGCCGCGGGCTAAGCGGGGAGGGGGCGGAAGAGATGAATCCCGGTGCGCGTCCGCCGTTGCCGCAATAGACACGCTTATTTTTGGTTTGGAACCAGCGGTTCCTTGCTGCGCAGCACTTCCCGGGCTTTTTCGATAGCCGGGTCATTGGCGTTTAGTGCTCTGAAAAAACCTTCATCTTGGAACAGCAATTTGCCAATCCGCGCTTTGAGTTCTTGTCGCAGGGCATTTTGGCAGCGGCGCCAGGCCGTTTCATCCCAGGAAACGCCTTCTGATTGGAGTTTTTTTCGCAACAGGTCCAGATCGGCGTCTGTCGGTTGGAAGTTCCGAAGAAAGTCCTCCAATTTTTTGGGCATATTTTTTTGCCGCTGCTTGTCCAGCCATTGTGCAGCAAAGATTGGGAGGCGTTGCCGGGCTTCGAAGAACAGGTTGCCGGCGAACGCGGTATCCAGCGGGATGAAGATATCTGGCGCGATACCACCTCCGGCGAACACCACGCGGCCCATGCCGGTGTAGTACCGGGTTGTGTCGTCGAAGTGTATTTTACTGGAATCTGCGAGTTCGCCGTTCTGCAGCCTGCGATTCGCTTCGTCGGCATATTCTGGGTCGTTGCGGCGGTACGCACGCTGGATACTGCGGCCGCTGGGCGTGTAATATCTCGACACGGTGAGGCGCAACGCGCCGCCGTCGCTGAGCGGGTACTGTTCCTGCACCAAGCCTTTGCCGTAGCTGCGCCGCCCAATAAGCCATCCGCGATCGTGATCTTGTACTGCGCCGGCGATAATTTCGCTGGCGGATGCGGAGCCTTCGTCTATGAGGACGGCCAGTTTATCAATATCAAACTGGGCGCGTCCGGTACTTTTATAATCGTAGCGTTCTTCGGTTCGACCTGCTGTATAAACCAGCAATTTACCTTCAGAAAACAACTGGCTGAGGATATCTACGGCTTCGTTGAGATATCCGCCCGGATTTCCGCGCAGATCGAGTACCAGATGCCGCATATTGTGTTGTTCCTTCAAGGGGCGCAATGCTTCCATAAACTCCTGGTGTGTTCGCGCGCTGAAGCGGTTGATTTTGATATACCCCGTCTGTTCATCCAGCATGTAGGCGACGTCCACGCTTTGTACCGGGATAACGTCGCGCAGAATGGTAAAACGGCGTGTTTCCCTGGAGGCGCCCCGCAGGATATCTACGCGCACGCTGGAGCCTTTTTCGCCGCGCAGTTTTTTGAAAATGACGGCGTTGTCAATCTTAACCCCGGCGACGAGCGAGTCGTCAATCCGCACAATTTTATCGCCGGCCATAATTCCGGCGGTTTCCGCCGGGCCGCCCGACAGGGGCGTCACGACGCGAATGGTGTCTTCGACGAGTAAAAATTCAATCCCGACGCCCTCAAAATTGCCGGTCATGTCTTCTTCTACCCTGGCCAATTCCTCTGGGGAGATATAGACAGAATGCGGGTCGAGTTGTGCGAGCAGCTGGCTGATTGCATCGTTTTTCAGGTTAGCGACATCCACAGAGTCTACATATTTTGCTTCGATGTAGCGCAGCGTTTCATCCAGTGCGCGGGAGGCCATGCCCTTGGCTTGGCTGCCGGTGACAAAACGGAAATGGCGATCGTAATGCGGCAGTTTTTGTCCGATAAACATGCCAAGCGCCAGGGTGCACGCTAAAAGAAGCGGGAGGCGTATTTCGAATTTTGAAGAAGTCGGTTCGCTCATG
This sequence comes from Lewinellaceae bacterium, assembly GCA_040383605.1. Taxonomy (GTDB): domain Bacteria; phylum Bacteroidota; class Bacteroidia; order Chitinophagales; family Saprospiraceae; genus M3007. Next base: position 12,832 of record JBEIDF010000003.1, on the reverse strand, counting down.
CAATTTTATTAACCAAAACGATGTTTTATTTGAAAATCGGTAATACTTAGGGGTACATTCTAGGCGTTTTGCTATTGTTTGGCGTCCTAAGAGAACCCGGAACGCCGCTTTTACTTTACAGTTTCACTTTATTGCGCAGCCTATGCAAGATTTACCCAACATTGATCACCTGGATCGTCAAATTTTATCCAAACTGGTGGAGGACGGCAAAATGCCCTACACCGATATTGCAAAACAACTCTTCGTATCCAGCGGCACTATTCATGTGCGCATGAAGAAGATGGAGCAGATGGGTATCGTCAAAGGTTCGAGTTTACTGATTGATTATTCCAAATTAGGGTATGATATTACGGCTTTCCTGGGTATTTATTTGGATAAAAGTTCGTTATACGATGATGTTGCGGATGCATTAGGCGCCATACCGGAGATTGTGGAGGCAAATTACACCACGGGATTGTACAGTGTTTTTGTAAAAATAATTTGCAAAGATACGAATCACCTTCGGCAGGTGCTGCACGATAAAATTCAAAAAATATCTGGCGTCCAGCGAACGGAGACTTTCATCTCGCTGGAGCAACGGATCAACCGGCCAATAAATTTGGTAGAGGAAAATGCGTAACCGGATGCGGCAAATCTGCCGCATCCGGTTATAATTCGCACTTGCGGTTTATTTGACGATTGTTACGTCTCCGACAAACTGCACCACTTCGCCGTCCACAAATTCCACTTCTGCCACCCAGGCATACACGCCCGGGCTTAAATCCTGGCCGCGGTAGCGACCGTCCCAGGCGTAGGCGGGATCGTCCGCTTGGAAATCTGCGATATCGAATACCGATTCGCCCCAGCGGCCATAGATGCTCCACCGAACGATCCGGGCGATGCTGATATTTCCGTGGATCATCAGGATCGCATTGATGGGATTGTCGGCATTGGGGTTGAAGGCGTTGGGTACATATATGTATCGGTCTTTTCTGACCAGAATAAGGATTTTATCGGAGGCTACGCAGCCGTTTTCGTCCGTAACGGTTATCGTCTGATAATAAGATGCTTTGGGGAGTGTCTGGTATTCCAGGCATACCGGCGCCGTGCTTGCCGTGTCGCAGGGAGCTTCCGGGCTCCAAACGATGCTTTTTACCGGTGTGGTAGGCGCTGCGATTATTGCTTCCACACGAACTTCTTCACCCAATTGCACCGTTTGGTCGTCGCCTAGTTCCACGCTCAGCGGACCGGGCTCGATAATCTGCAGCACAGTATCCAGTTTACATCCGTTCAGGTCCTCCATACGCAGCGTGTAAATGCCCGCTGCCAGTCCGTTAAACTGCGTGTTGGCGGAAGGCGCTGCATTATTGAGCGAAAAGAGGAAAGGCGGTGTGCCCCCCAGTACATCCCGAACGGCGATTCGGCCATTGGTCTGGCCTGCGCAGGGGATATCCTGTACGGTAAGCGACAATCCGGTGGGCACCGAGGGATCATTGATTACCTGGGTTGTGACTGTTTTTGTACAACCGTTTTGCGTGTCGGTTACCTGTAGGGTGTAGGCGCCTGGGCGATCTACCTGCGGCGTCAGGGAATTGGCGCCGGAAACGATATTTCCGCCTTGGGTAGTCCAGTTGTAGGTAAAACGCGCGCCGATGGAGGATCCGTTGGCATTTAATCCAATCAGCGGCGTGTTGCAGTCCAGTTGATTCGGCGGCGCGATTACAGCGATCGGCGCGGCAAAATCACCGGTTACGATCGCTTCCAACGTGCGTTTGCAACCGTTCGGGCCGGTAATTGTGAATACGTAAGTGCCCGGCTGGGAGACGGTCGGGCTGATTTGATTGGAGAAGAAATTATTAGGCCCCGACCAGAAGAAGGTAGCGTTGGGCGTGTCCACATCCCCGGTCACCGTATTTTGGCCTCCGTTCAGGCAGTTGAGAATTGCGCCTTCGGCCGTGCCGTCGGGGAAATCCCCGTCCAGCAAGACAGAGATACCGGCGGTTTCTACGCATCCGTTTGGCGCCGTCACCGTGACGGCATAGAAACCGGGTTGATCAATTTGAAATACTGCTTGTGTTTGATTGCTGATTGACACTCCGGGGCCTTCCCAGAAATACGTCACACCCGGCACCGCGCTGCTGGCAGCAAGGGTGACGCTTGGTGTTGCGCAGGTAATCGTGTCTGCGCTGACGGATACGTCTGGTTTAGCCGTATCGAGTAAAACCGTAACGGCATCGGTGGACGAGCAGCCGGTGAGGTAGTTGGTTACGACGATTGCATAGGCGCCGGCATTTGAAACAGAGGGCGTCGGCGTGTTTTGATTGGCGGGCGTGATGCCAGGGCCGCTCCAAAGCACAGAAATCGTCCCACCCACCGAGGAGCCGCTGCCATCGAGGGTAACAATAGGCTGCGAGCAGGTGATCGTGCGGTCCGGGCCTGCATTTGCGGTCGGCAGGGTTTGGTTCAGGCTGACCGTTGCCGCATCCGTGGCGGTACAGCCGTTGGTATTGTTGGTGATTGTTACGGTGTAAGTGCCTGGAAGATTTACCTGCGGCGACACCTGCAGTTCGTTGGAGGCATTGATACCCGGGCCGCTCCAGCGCAGGCCGAATCCGGGGCCGGTATTAGAGCCGGCTGCGGAGAGCGTTACGCCATTGACGGTGATACAGGTTAACGACTGATCCGGGCCGGCGTCTGCGAGCGGCGGGAGCACGTCTTGATCCACCAACACGATATCTGTTTGGGAGCATCCGTTCGCGTTGTTTCGCACGCTGAGCGTATAGGTTCCAGATAGAAAGACGCCGGGCGTTGCGCTGCTTGCCGTACCGCTCACGATGCCCGGGCCTGTCCAGGTATAGACTATACCTGGGCCAGAGAGCGATTGTGTGCCATCCAGCGCGACTGTATCGAGCGCGCAGGTGAGGGTGCGACTGGGGCCTGCCTCTGCGAAGGGGAGTTCGGTGTTTTGACCGGCGTACACGGTATCGCTACTAGTGCATTTATTGTCTATATTCCGAACGATAAGCACATAGAGTCCAGAATCGCTGACCACCGGATTTTGTTGGCTGAAATTTCCAGTATTGATGCCGGGCCCTTGCCATACGTACTCGAATAGCGGGCCGCTACTGGAGCTATTGCCGTTGAGCGGCAGGGCAGGTTGCGCACAGGTCAGCGTGATATTGGCTCCGGCAGAGGCTACGGGCGGCAGGATATTTTGGGTAATAGCGACGACGTCTTGCGCGGTGCATCCGTTGGCGGTGTTCGATACCAGAAGCGTGTAAATACCTGGTTGATCAATTACCGGACTTTGATTGGCCTCGTTTGTCGGTGTAATAGCAGGCCCACTCCACAGATAGGTTATATCAGCGCCGGCGGCGGAATTGCTTCCATCGAGCGCGAGGGAGGTTAGTTGGCAGTCAAGACGTAGGTCGGCGCCGGCGGAGGCCGTCGGCGGGGCGGTATCTTCGGCGATGAGCACGGTATCTGCGGTTACGCAGCTATTGTTCTGGTTCGTTACGCGCAAGATATACGTTCCGGGAAGGTTTATTGCGGGCGCCGGCGTATTTTGATTTCCTTGCGAGATACTTGGCCCAGTCCAGAGGTATTGAAATTCCGGGCCGCTGCTGGAGGCCGTGCCGTCCAGAGTCAGCGATGGCGCAAAGCAGGTAATTGTCTGATCCGGGCCAGCGATGGCATCCGGGTATGTTGCGTTCAGTATTACGTCCACTTCGTCGGTTTGTGTACAGCCGTTGATCGTGTTTGTAACAGTCAGGGTGTAGGCGCCTGAAACGGATACGGTGGGATTGCTTTGCGCGGTATTTCCCGGGTTAATCCCGGGGCCTGACCAAGTATAGGTAAAATTAGGGCCTGTGGAAGAACTGCCGCCCAGCACGGTAGAAGTCGTGACACAGTCAATAATCTTATCGGTACCGGCTGCCGCAACCGGGGAAGCGATGTCGAGTGTTACGGTGACGGCATCCGTCGCGCTGCAGAAGTTCTCCGTGTTGGTCACCACCATGGTATATGAACCCGGTTCGCTTACAGGGGCTTGGAAGAGATTGGCATTTTGTGCGTGTATGCCGGGACCCGTCCATACGATTTGAAAATTAGCGCCTTGGCTCGACAGCGAGGCGTCGAGGGTATCCGCAGCGTTGTTGTAGCAATTCAGCACAAGGTTTATGCCGGCGTCTGCCTGTGGCGCAAGCGTATCCAGAAGGACTACCACAATATCCGTATTCGAACAGCCATTGTTGGTATTCGTAACCGTAAGGGAATAAGTGCCGGGCAGGAGAATACCCGTTGGATTGTTTACCGTGTTGTTACCGGTATGGATACCCGGGCCGCTCCAGAGGTAGTTGACGCCCGGACCGGAAAGTGAACCAGAGCCATCAATATTTACCGTATTCACGGCGCAATTCAGCACTAAATCCGGACCGGCGTCTGCGTCCGGCACGTTGGCGTCTTGGGAGACTTCCACATTATCCGTATTGGTACAACCGTTGATGGTATTAGTGACCTGAAGCGTATACACACCGTCAATAGTTACGAGCGGATTTTGCAAATTTTCATTATTGGCGCCGATACCTGGGCCGCTCCAAAGATAGGTGATAGTTCCGGGTGTTCCGGCGCCGTTGAGTGTGACGCCTGGCGCCCCGCAGCTGATGGTTTGATCCTGACCGGCATCGGCAGACGGAACCGCAATGTTCTGGCCCAACAAAACCTGGTCAGTGGCTGTGCAACCGTTGGTTTGGTTTGTAACTAAGATCGTATAGGCGCCTGGCTGGCTTACGGCGGGGTTGTACTGATTCTGGTTGGATGGCTGGATTCCGGGCCCGGACCACAGCGCGGTAAAATTGGGCCCTTGGTCTGACGCGGCGCCATTGAGCGTGATTTGCACGATGGCGCAGGTGAGGGTACTGTCATTTCCGGCCGCCGCAATGGGGGCGGTCAGCGAAGTATCCACCAAAACTGTATCCGTTCTTTGGCAACCGTTCAGTAATCGGGTCACCGTAAAAATATATTCGCCCGGCAAATCCACGGTTGGCGTTTCCAGATTTTGATTGCCGGCGTTAATACCTGGGCCCGACCAGTCGTAGCTGCTTGGGCCGCCCGATGGATCAAAACCGTTGCCGTCGAGTGTGACGGCCGCTTGAATGCAGGTAATGGTTTTGTCATCCCCTGCGCCGGCTACCGGTGGATCAATATCCTGCGCTACCGATGTGCTGGCTGTTGAAGTACAGCCGTTGATATTATTGGTAACCGTCACCTGGTAATTTCCCGGCACGATTACCGGCGGATCCTCCAAATTTTGATTGTCCGTGGAAATACCCGGGCCGCTCCAGTTGAAAGACGAATTCGGCGCACTGGAAATGCCGTCTATGACCAAGGTATCTTGTGCGCAGGTGAGCGTTCCACCCGTTGCCGAAACTGTTGGCGGGGTATTGTCCGCTATGACCAATACGGTAGCGGTGGACGTACAGTAATTGACCGGGTTGGTGACCGTGACGCTGTATGAACCCGGCGTTGCCACGACCGGATTCTGCAGATTTTGATTTGCAGGTGTAATACCTGGCCCAGACCATTGGTAATTCACGCCATTGGTGGGTGATACCGCCGCGAGCGTGATATTTTGGTTGCTCGCAAGGCATCCGATCACGCCGCCGGTTGCGGTTACGCCGGGTGGCGCCAAGCTTGCATTAACTGTAACAGATGCCGTATCACGGCAGGTTTTTGGACCGATGGTGTTTGTTACGATAAAATGAAAGGTGCCGCCGGCATTGATACTTTGTAGTATTTGGTTTCCGATGGGCGCCCAGTTGCTGTTTTGCCAGGAGTACACCACATTAGCGCCGACAGTGGAGCCAAGCCCGCTTAGCGTGTCCAGCGGGTTTGAACAGTCCAAGCTTGGGACTGGCTGTTGAATTACCGAATTCGAGGCTATTTTTACGACTGTAAAGGTAACAACGCTGTCGCATCCCTGGAAGGAGTTGAAGGTTTCAGAGAAAGGACCGCCGCCGTTGCAATAATTATTCCCATTGATCGTAAGGCATTCCCCATCGCAGATATACTGAAACCCGATATTTGTTCTTATTTGTCCTTTTACTGTGACTTTTTGTCTGACCGTGCTGTCGCATCCGAGATAGGAGTCGTAGGGTGAAGAAGACAAGTTGTACACCCCGGCGGCGCTGATCGGGGTGTAGGGCGCTTCGTCCCAGATAAAGGGCAGGTCTTCGAAGCAAATGGTCGTGTCCGGACGAATCGTAGGTGGAATCGGTTGGTTGGTCACGAACAGGCATCTTTGCTGGGGTGCTGTGCAAGCATTGCCGACGCTGACACACACGTTGCCGCCTGCGGTGCCGAAAGTAATCGTGACGGTGGTGCCGTCCGGCGCTGGAATTTGCAGTGTGTTACCGCCGCCATTTATAGATGCACCGGCGGGCGCCGTCCAGCGGTAATAACCCGCGCCGGGCACTTCCGGGATCGTATAGGTGACGGTAGCGCCCGGGCAGACTTTGGTAGGTCCTTGCGGGACTTCTGGTTGCGAGACCGGAGGCGGCTCCACGGAGCCGCTCACCACGTCAATTTCAAAGTTGCATACATCGCCAATCCAACCGTCTATCATAAGGTAATAGGTTTGTCCGGGCACAAAACCGCTGTAAGACAGTGAAAGCGGCTGGCCGCCGCCGCCGCCGGAACCCGGGTTGCAGGTTATGGCATCTTCCTGGCAATTTTCAAAAAAAGCAGCCTGCAGCCCGTCTCCGTTCTGGCAGTTACTGGTAAGAATATCAATTGAAATAGAAGAAGAACCTGCCACAAACCCAAACCACTGGTCATTGTGGATTGAAATGGAGCCGCAAACCACATTACCGCCCGACGGAGAGCCGTTGTTGATCCCCATGTAACCGTCGAAGTTACAATATACGCAGGCCGCCGGACACGATTCTGCGCCGGGCGGCGGCGGGGTGGGGCAGGGTGGCGCCACCTGGGCATGCACAGGGACACCAAAAATATAGGTCAGGAGCAGGACAAGAAGGAGTAGTTTTTGACGCATACGGACGAAATTTAAGGTAGTTTTGCATTCCACTAAAAAGAAGGCTGCCCCAAATGAAAGAGACAGCCTTCTTGATTATTCACATGTGTTTATTGTCGGATGAGCGTGACATCACCTTTATAGATGATGAGTTCTCCGTCTTTGAATAGAATTTCCGCAACATAGACAAAAACGCCCGGACTGGCGTCGTCGCCCCGCACTTTCCCATCCCAAGCCGATGGAACATAGTTAGGTTGGAAATTGTAGTATTCGTGCACCAAGGCGCCCCAGCGATCGTAAATCTGGAAGGATTTGATCTCCTCCACGTCAATACCGCCGTAGATCATCAACAGGCCATTTTCCGAAGCGCTTTCCGGATTGAAAATGTTCGGAATATAGATATTGCGGGTTTTATCCACAATTACCAACCGCGTATCCGCCGCCGTGCAGCCGTTGGCATCTGTTACGGTGATCCGGTATTGGAACGAGTTGGTCGGCAGGAAGGGCGCGCAAGTGTCGCAGTCAAATCGGTACACCAGATCGGTCGGCTTGGCAATCAGGTTGACCACCCGGTTGGGGAAGTTGACCGTATTCTGCAAGGACAATTCGATGGATTGCCCGAGGCTGATGGTCGTATCCGGGCCAAGATTGATGAGGAGCTCTTCCGGCTCGCCCACGACAAACGTCGTTTCAAATTCGCAGCCGTTCGCGTCCACAATCAATAAATTATAACTGCGGGGCTCCAGGGAGGTGTAGAGCACGTTGGAACTGAGATTGCCATTTTCCAGCGCGTATTCGTATGGCGCCTCACCGCCAATGACCGATTCAATGAGTACCGCTCCGTTTTTATCGCCGAAGCAGGCGACGTCCCGTACCTGGAGTACGGCGCCGGTTGGCGTCGAGGGATCTACGGTAACCGGCACTTCCCGGGTGGCGGTGCAGCCGTTTCTGGTGTTGGTGACGGTCAGCGTATAGACGCCGGCGGCTGATACTAAAGGCGTTTGCGTGTTGGCGCCCGACACGATTGTGCCATTGAGCGTACTCCATTGGTAGAGGTAGTTGCCTGGCGTTTGCACGCTGCCATTGAGCGTCACTTGTTTGCGTGTACAAGTGAGTTGCTCCGGGGTGGCGGTCACGATGGGCGGTGCGTCAAGGTCTGCCAGTACAACCGCGGTTATCGTATTGGTACAGCCGTTGGCGGCGGTGACCACCAAGACGTAGTTGCCGGGTTGCGGCGCAATCGGATTTTGCAGCGTTGAAGTTAATCCGCCGGGCCCGCTCCAGTTCCAATTGACGTTTGCCGGATTGCTGCTGGCCGTCAGTTGAACGGAGGGGATCAGACAGGAAATGGTGCCGCCCGTTGCAGAAATCTGGGGGATACCGAAGTCCGGTAACACATTGACGGTAGTCTGGTTGGTGCAACCGTTTGGCGCGGTGACGACCAAAGTGTAAACGCCAATTTCATTAACGATTGGATTTGGTTGGTTCGAAATAAAGTTATTCGGACCAGTCCAACGGAAACTGACACCCGGCGTGGTGGAGTTACCCGTTAACGCGCCGTTTGGCGCTGCGCAACTCAGGGTCAACCCACTCGCACTGATGTTCGGTGTGGTCGTGTTCAGCGGTACCGTGATCGCGAAGCTGGAGGTACAGCCGCTGAGCGCCGTGGCAATGAGCTGGTAATTGCCAGATTCAGACACCACCGGGTCTTCCAAGGTAGAAGTGAAACCGTTCGGGCCAGTCCACTTGAAAGTAACACCCGGCGTTGTAGTTGTCGTGCTAAGCGTCACCGAAGGATTAGCGCAGGTGATGGTATCCGTCGTGACGGACAAATCCGGAACCGTTGGATCTTGCGTGACCAGCGTAGTATCCGAACTGGTACAGCCATTGGCCAAGTTCGTTACGACCAGGATATACGTACCTGGATTGTTGACGGCCGGATTTTGTTGCGTGGAGACGAACCCGCCCGGGCCTGTCCAGCGATAGCCTACATTGCTGGTGGAAGTACTGCCCGCCAGGTTGATCGTGGGGGAAGTGCAGTTTAGCAGGCCGCCCGTTGCCGAAACATTTTGCGGCGGTGTGATATTTTGCGTCAGCGTCAGTTGCAGCGCTGAGACGCAGCCATTGGGCGCCGTTACGGTGAACGTATACACGCCTGGCTGCGTAGTGGTTGTATTGGGATTCGGATCTGTAAACCCTGGCCCGGTCCAGACCCCCGTAGCGCCGGGTGTTGAAATAACGGCGTTCAGGGGCAATTGCGTGGTGATACAAGTGAGGGTACCGCCACCGGAAACCGATACCACCGGCGAATCGTTATTTTCGATGATGCTGGCGGTGGCGGTACTGGTACAACCGTTGGGGCCGGTCACGGTCAGTGTATACAAACCAGGTACCGAGGCCTGCGCGTTTGGTTGTGGGGAAACGTAATTGTTGGGGCCCGTCCAACGATAGGTTACGCCACTGGTCGGGGAGTTTCCGGACAGCGTGCCAAAACCGGAGAGACAATCCGTGGTATCGCCGGTCGCAGTAGCGCCGGGCGGCGTGATATCCTGGGAAACAACGACCGTCGCGTTGCTGGTACAACCGTTCGGGCCGGTCGTGGTGACCGTGTAAGGGCCGGGAACGCTGATGGTAACGGCGGCCGTAACGGCGGTGAAATTATTGGGGCCATTCCACAGGTACGAGACGCTGCCCGTTGGCGATGATCCGGTGAGTACCGAACTCAGGTCGTCGCAGTCCAGGTTGTTTGCGGATACGGCGTTGGCGCCCGGCGGCGCTTTATCCAGCGCTACGATCGTAGTTGCGGTGCTGGTACAGCCGTTCGGTCCGGTGACCGTGAGCAGGTACGTCCCATCGGTGTCCACTGTTGGGTCTTCCAAGTTGGAACTGAATCCGTTCGGGCCGTCCCAATCGAACGTGGCGCCGGTAGTATTGGAGCCGCCGTTCAGCGGCAGGCTAGTTGTAGTGCAGGTCAGCGTGCCTCCGGTGGCGGAGACGTTGGGTGGGAGAATATTCTGGTTGACGGTGACTGCGAGTTGCGAGGTACAGCCGTTGGCTAGGCGTGCCACCAAGTTGTACGTTCCGGGTTGCGTAACGCTGGGGTCTTCATCAGTGGAGACGAAACCGCCCGGGCCGGTCCAAGCGAGGCTTTGAAGCGTCGAGGCCGGGATATTTACGGTAGTTTGAATTGTGGTGTTTTGCGTAGCGCAGGTGAGGATATCATCGGGTGCGCCTTGTAAAACGGCGGTAACCGTATCTATGGCAACGGCAACCGTTGCACTGCTGGTGCAGCCATTGAGGCCTGTCACGGTGAGCACGTAAGTACCGTTCAATCCGATGGTAGGATTTGCGAGCGGGGAGGTAAATCCATTCGGGCCGACCCAGCCGAAAATTACGCCCGGTGTGACTGAATTACCTGTAATGGTAATGGTCGGATTATTGCAATCTACCGTTCCGCCGGCAGCGCTGATATCCGGAGCCGCGATGTCCTGGTTTGCGGTCGTCGTCACCGTGTCTTTGCAACCGTTTTGCGCGGTTACGATGAGGGTGTAATCGCCTGGTTGACCAGTGGATGGATTTTGCGCGGAGGCGCTGAAATTATTCGGCCCTGTCCAGGCATAGGTGACTGTTGTATTCGCGTTTCCATTCAGCACCACCGAGGGTCGGCTACAAGTGAGCGTATCGGTGGATGCGGTTGCAACAGGGTGCAGTTTATCTTCGAGCACCTCCGCAACGGCTACGGAAGTACAGCCGTTGCCCTGATCGGTCACGGTAAGATCATACAGGCCTGGTTCTGTTACCGAAGGATTTTGGCTGGAGGAGCTAAATCCATTCGGGCCTGCCCACGACCAACTTACATTATTCCCGGGGGAATTCCCTGTAATCGTTCGCGTCGGGTTGGCACAGGTGACCGTGCTGCCTTGCGCGGTGGCGCCGGGTTCTGCGTCATCCAAAGTCACAAAAGCAGAGGCTTGGGCAGTACAGCCGTTCGCGAGATTGGTAACCGTCAGGACATAAACGCCGGGGGCATTGATCATTGGGTCTTCCTCTGGAGAGTTAAATCCACCGGGCCCGGTCCATCCGAAGCTGACGTTTGGCGTTAGGGAGCCGCCATTTAGGGAAAGTGCCGTAACGAGACAATTCAACGTGTCGCCATCTGCGCTGGCGTCGGGCACTCCGACGTCTGGCGTCACTTGGGCGGTTGCCGTGGTAGTACAGCCGTTGAGTGCGGTTACGCGCAGGGTGTACAAGCCCGTGGTATTTACCATTGGATTTTGCTCATTGGAGGAAAAACCGCCGGGGCCAGTCCAAAAATAGTTTACGTTTTGCGTGGTAGATGTTCCGAATATTTGGGTAGAATTTGAGGAACAACTGATCACGCCACCGTTTGCTGTCGCATCCGGCGCCAAAAAGTCGCCGTCCACAATCGCTGTATCTATCGAGGTGCAGCTATTCGATCCGGTAACCACGAGTGTGTACTCGCCGGGCGTATTCACCAGCGGATTTTGTTGGCTGGAGGTAAAGCCGTTCGGGCCAGTCCAGGAGTAAGTTACACTCAAGCTGTCGGAGTTGCCAACAAGCGCGCGGGTTGGGCCGGCACAATTGATCAGGCCGCCTTCTGCCGCCGCTCCGGGAAGATTTGTATTGCCAGTTACCAGCGCAGTGGCCGTGCTGGTGCAGCCATTGGAACCGGTAACAGTAAGTGTGTAAAGCCCAGCGGTATCCACGCTCGGGTTTTGTTCGTTGGAGGCAAAACCATTGGGGCCGACCCAGGCATACACGGGATTGCCGGCCGGAGAGGAGCCGTTGATGGTGACAACCGGCGCGTTGCAACCGATAATACCGCCTGCTGCACTTGCGCCCGGCGGGGCGTCGTCAATATTAACCTCTGCGGTTGCCGTGGTCGTACAATTATTGACCTGACTGGTGACTGTTACCGTGTAGGTACCCACTGCATTGACCAGCGGGTTGGCAAAATTCGAGCTAAACCCGTTTGGCCCCGACCAGGAAAAAGTCGAGTTGGGCACATTGGAAGTCGCATTTATTTGCACCGTCGGGTTATTGCAATTGATTGTAGCGCCTGTCGTGCTCACTATTGGTGGATCTGTATTGCCGGTTACGGCTACGGTTGCGGTACTCGTGCAGCCGTTGCCGCCGCTCGTAACCGTCACGGTGTAGTTACCCGCAACGTTCACCGTGGCGGAGGGTGTATTGGCCGTGAAGCCGCCGGGGCCAGACCACGCGTAAGATGGGCTGGGTGCGTTTGTACTCGCCGTTATCATGGCTGCCGCCAAATTACACCCAAGGACACCGCCGCTTGCACTGACATTCGGCGGCGCCAAATCCCCCGGGATCATTACCGTATCGGTAGAGGTACACAGCGTGCCGCCTGCGGCTGCGGTGACGGTCAGGATGACCATGCCGGGCTGCACGATATTTACAGAGTTGCCAGTACCCAGAATTCCGCCTTGTTGATTCCGCCAGATTTTTGTGCCGACAGATGGGGAAGAAGTCAGGGTGACGGTATCGTTTGCACAAGTCAGGGTATCCACCCCAAGGATGTTTGCCATCGGATCCAGGAAGAGGATCGCAAAATTGATTGTACTGTCGCAGCCTTCGTACGAAGTGCAGACATGCGAGTAGTTGCCCCCGTCGCAATATTCTTCACCGCAAATCGTGAGGCAAGAGCCGGCGCAAATAGTGGTTGGCGGGAGCGTTCGGATGATAGGCGCGCGCACCACAACGCGTTGGCGCACCACACTGTCGCAACCCAGGTAGGAGGAGAGCGTCGTCTGATAGTTGCCTGAGGTATTGACGGGGTCG
>JBEIDF010000002.1:0-72243 GCA_040383605.1 Lewinellaceae bacterium | reverse complement strand
TAACAGGTAACCCGCGCCGTATCGCTTCTCGATCAGTTGATTGGTTTTGGCAAAAAAATACAGGTATCGGTGGAGTTGCGCGGTATCCTGTAAGGCAGCCAGGTACTTTTCGTCTTCGGCAGCCCGCGTTTTTTGGCTTGCGAAATCATTTTTTTGATCTTCCAGCCAGCGGCGCAGCTCGCGCAGGTTGGGCTCCAGCACATACTGCCGCCCCAGCCGTTTGTAGTGCTCCTGGTTAAATTGAGTCAGGGCGCCGGGGCCATGGTGGACGACAGAGATCAGGTGAAAATTGTCTGGTATAGTCAGGCGGCGGTTTCCAAGGCGCAGACTGTCTTTGCGGCTGCCGAGCGCCTCCCAGAGTGCCGGGCCGAAAAAGGTTTCCGGGTTTATTTTGTCAAAATTGTCAATCACGACGACGAAGCGCGCACGGGGTTCACGCCGGCAGCGATCCCAAAATTCGAGCAAAGCGCCCGGGTGAAACCGTGCTGCTTCCTCGTATCCAATATATTTTTTGTGGTATTCCAAATCAAATTGCGGCGCACAGTCTATCTCCAGAAGCCGCTCCGGCCGGCCCGCCAACAAGCGGCCCAAATGCCGCGAATACTTGGTCGCACCAGCGCCAGTTACGCCAGACACCACGATAAATCGCTGATGAATAGCCGTTTGCGCCAAATCAGAAAAAGCCGACCACTCGATAGTGGACAAGTGCGGATAGGCCACCAATCGCCAGGCCGATGAATCGCCAGGCCGATACCCGGCGCCGTGCAGACGGCAAAACAAACGCTGCAGCGAGTCCGGCTGTTCGTACAATAAGGCCGGTCGCGCCCGCAGCAGACTGGCCGTTTCATACCAAAGCGGATCAGGCCGATTGCGACGCCCAAGCCCAAACAACGCAACAGCCGCTACGGCGAAAAAGCCCACCCAAATCACTCGAAAATAGGTCGTGTGCCGCACAAAATCAGTTTTTAGTCGGCTAAGGTACAAGTTTTACGCCACAAAACCGCATCCAACTGCCAACTTGCACCCCAAGCACCCGCCTTCACACTTTTTAATTACCTTTGCGCCGCAATCCGCAATCCCCATTCCGCAATCCGAAATTCTCCATGTCCGAGCTTTCCCGCCGCCGCACCTTCGCCATCATCGCCCACCCCGACGCCGGCAAAACCACCCTGACAGAAAAACTGCTGCTGTTCGGCGGGGCTATCCAGACGGCCGGCGCCGTGAAAAGCAACAAAATCAAGAAAAGCACCGTCTCCGATTTTATGGAGATCGAGCGCCAGCGGGGTATCTCGGTGAGCACCTCCGTGATGGGATTTGAATACCGCGACCTGCAGATCAATATCCTGGACACGCCGGGCCACGAAGATTTTGCAGAAGACACCTACCGCACGCTCACGGCCGTGGACTCTGCGATCGTGGCGGTGGACGTAGCCAAAGGCGTGGAGACGCAAACGGAAAAACTCACCAAGGTGTGCCGCATGCGCGATACGCCCATCATATTTTTTATCAACAAACTCGACCGCGAGGGCCGCGACGCGTTCGACCTGCTGGATGAAATCGAGCAGAAACTGAACGTCCGCGTGCGCCCCCTTTCCTGGCCCATCGGCATGGGCCAGCGCTTCAAAGGCGTATATAATTTGTATGAAAAGCAACTCGTGCTGTTCAACCCGCACGGCAAACAGGAGGAAGAATCTGTCGTCGTTTTCGAGGATCTGAACAACCCGGATCTGGAAAAAATTATCGGCGAATCCGCCGCGCGCACCCTCCGGGAGGAGGTGGAGACCGTAGAGGCGGTGTATCCGGTTTTTTCGCGGCAGGAATACCTGGACGGGGAAGTTTGTCCCGTATTTTTTGGCTCGGCCGTCAATAACTTCGGTGTAAAAGAACTGCTGGACTGCTTTGTGGAAATTGCGCCAACACCCCTGCCCCGGCAGGCCGAAGAGCGCCTGGTGCGCCCGGAAGAGGAAAAATTCAGCGGGTTTGTATTTAAAATATTCGCGAATATGGATCCCAAACACCGGGATCGCATCGCTTTTATGCGGATTTGCTCCGGAAAATTTGAACGCAACAAGAACTACCGACACATCCGCCTGGGTCGGGATATAAAATTTCCCAACCCCACCATGTTCATGGCCAGTAAAAAGACCCTACTGGAGGAGGCCTGGCCGGGCGATGTGGTGGGCCTGTATGATTCCGGGAATTTTAAAATCGGCGATACGCTGACCGAAGGCGAAGAACTGCACTTTAAAGGTATTCCGGCTTTCTCGCCGGAGCTGTTCCGGTATGTCGAAAACGCCGACCCGCTCAAACAGAAACAGTTTGCAAAAGGGCTGGAACAGCTCATGGACGAGGGGGTGGCGCAGATGTTTATCCGGCAGAGCGATAACAGACGGATTATCGGCACCGTAGGACAACTCCAATTTGAGGTCATTCAACACCGCCTCGAGTCGGAATACGGCGCTAAATGCCGCTACGAGCCAGTCAACCTGCACAAAGCCTGCTGGATTTCTTCCGAAGACCCCAAGGCGCTGCAGGAATTTCTCGAGCGCCGCAGACGCGATATCGCGAAAGACAGCGAAGGAAATTTGGTTTTTTTGGCCGAAACAGCCTGGACGCTACAAACCGTACGGGAGAATTTCCCTAATATAGCCTTTCATTTTACCTCTGAATCGTAACCGGCGCCTTAGTTCCCCTTTTGCCGACCTTCTTTCACGCGACTCACAAACGCGTTTGCCAGCGAAGGATTGGCCGCCACGATTTCGTACAACTCACCGTCGGGCATCTTGATTTGGGTTTCTTTGGCTTTTAAGCCGGCCAAGGTGTCGTTAAACTTTGTGCTGGACGAGACTACATTCAATACGCCGGCCTGGTAGCCAAAGAAATACCAAATATCCGCGGACGCTTTGATATAGAGATAAAAACGATCATCCCCGCCCGAGGGCATTTTATATTCCGCGTACATGGTGAGCACTTTGTTAATCGGCTCGCCGTTGATAGCGATCAGCGGGAAACGATCTTCCATAGAAACAAAAGATTGATACTCTTCATTCCAGATCACCGGATGCCGTCCAAGCAAGAACGCGTATTTGTTATCGGCCTTTGGCAGCGCGATCAGATTGCCTTTTAGGTTGGCCAGCGCCTCATCCAGGTTTTTCGGATCGCTGACAAATTCCGGCAGCGCCTGTTGATAAAACGGCCCCTGCGACGTGTATCCGGCAATCGGCGCGTCAAAGCTGGATGAACGGATATCATCTACCAGGAGATCGAGCAATACCTTCGGCAACCGGATTTCCATCCCGGTCATAAATTCTCCTGTCACGGTATGCGATACGGTGTCGGCGAGTTCAAAATCAGATTTCAATCTTCCCGAGGCCTTCACCTTCATATAATTCAGGCCTTCGCCGATATTCAGGCGACCTTCCGCCTGCACGCTGCCCACGCGGTTGTCGTAGATCATCAAATTGCCGTTGCGCGCGGGGTCGAGCACGCGGGCGGAATCGCCGAAGAAATAGCGATCCGTTTGGGCCTCATAGCGATAAAAACCCTGGCAGTCCATCAGCTGCCGATCCACACGCGCATAGGCCGGCAGCAAGATGCGCGGGTAACACTCGGAGACCTCCTTGGATACGTAAAACCCGGTTACGAGCGGGTCACCGGCCTCATTACTCGCTTTTTCGATCCGGATAAGCGGGGCGTTTTTATCCACCTCTGAATAGACGCTGAACCATTGCGAATTGGGCAGGCGGTCGGCGTCTAGTTTGGCGTAGCCTTCAAAACGGAGATTGGGTTTGGTGGATTCCAGCAAAATTTCACCTTTAAACAGCGTCTTTATATCCATCCGAAAGCCATTTGCTTCCAGTATCTGGCCGGAAGCCGTGGTATGCACCGGTTTGGTACCTTGCGTGCCGGCGCCGTAGCGTTGTCCGACAATGTTGTTAAAAAAGATTTCCTGTTTATAATCCGGGATATTGTACTCGTAGTAGCCCTTCGCGTTGAATAATTTTTTGCCCAAAATATCTACCGTTGCGCGGTTGATCGTGTGGTATTGGGTTACGGTATCGGCGACGATTTTGCAATTTTCCAGCTGTTTCATTTTACCGCCGGGTAAAATTTCTACGTCCACGGAATCGGGGTAAATAATGGCGTCAGCCGATTTGATTTGCTGCACGCCGCCGATTTTGAGTTGACTGGATTTCAGGTCGTAGAAGGCGGTGCGGCCCTCGAATGCCAGCGTATCCTGGGCGGGGTCGGTGGATTCGAAGCGACCGGTTATCCGCTCATCGGTTTTGAACGTAATCGTTTTTGCCCGCATATCCCACGAAAACTCGTTCATGGAGGTGCGGTATCGGTTCAGCGGCATCTCGGTGTTGGCATCGGCGGTATTCGCTTTAAATTCGCCGGTCAGGCGATCAAAATCCAACTCGCCCCGCACATTTTTAGAGTCGAACACGATATCACTGCCCGAAAGCGCTTTGATCTGGAGGTTCGCCGTGTCTGCTTTAGCCTGGAAAGGGCCATAAGAAATCAGGCTGGAAATCAGTCGGCCTTCCGCCCAGTCGAAACGGCCGTTTCCTTTCAGACCGGAGGGCGTCAGAATCAGGATACCCTGGTGGGTATAGCCGGGCTGTTTAAACAGTTCAAAGTCTTTCGCTTTGCTTTCCACATACATCGAATCGCGGTACGGAAGCCAGTTCACCTTTACATCCTGCCCCTTTGCCTGCGGCACTTTGACGGCGCCTGCGCGATCTTCTTCCATGAAAAAGCGGCGGGCGGTGCAGGTCATCTGCCGGGGCCGGAAAATAATGTCCTCCGATTCGATATCTGCCGTCAGGTATTCGACCTTGCCGAGGCCGAGGAATCCCTGATTGCTCAGATCCACGTCGCCGGTGTATTTTCCTTTTTTTGAATAGGCTGGATAGCCGGCGGCGGGCGTTTTGTGGATATAGCCGAACGATTTGTCCTGCTCGCGTACAATGATTGTCTCGCGGAAAGGCGGAAAAATTTCAGCAGATTGCATCTCGCCTTTGAATTTCAAATCCGCCGGCGTGTAGCTGTCTAACCCATTGAAGGAAAAGGGATCGAGTTTAAAAAAAAACGAATCGCGTTTATAGACGCCGCCCTGAATTGCGGGGCGTTCGTAATACACAAAGGCATTTTTCTGCGATTGCAGGGAAGGAAATATACTCAGGTCTTCCTTACCGGATTTATTACTGGGCGCATCCACCAGCAGCACGCCGGAAACGTATTCGATAGTTGAGTTCATCGCCAAGGCGACCGGCTGGTTATTTTTATCGGACTTTCCAGTGGGAAGGTAAAAATCCAGGTTTCGCACCGAATCGAATTCCACTTGGTATTTATCGTAGGTGAAGTGCATATCCTTGCCTTCAAACAAGGCGTAGCCGGCAAACAAACGGCCGGTGAAGCGCATGTCGCGGTTTTGGAGCAGGGTAAGCGCCCGGCCTTCCGGCACGAGCGCCACGCGTTGGCGGCTGCTGAGTTCGATATTTTTTACCTCGTTGATTTTCGTTTCCTTGGTGCGCAGATCGAGCTGGGCATTGGTTTCCATACTTTCCGAGACAATATTAATGGCGTCAAAGTCCTTCTTACCCTGGCTTGCAAGGGCATAGTGAATCAGTTTATCGCGCAGTTCAATCTCGTGGCGGTCAAAATAATAATTGATAAAGCCCTTTGCCACCATTTCAGCGAGCACGGTTTGGATACTCGAGTAATCAAACTTCGGGTTCAAGCGCTCCGCGAAGGCGTCGTCGGATAAAATCCGGCTGCCGGTTTCCAAGTGCAGGATGTACAGCGTGGAGATCGGATTCTGGCTGGCAATATTTTGCAGTTGGATATACTCCTTGGCGTCGAAGCGGTTTGAGCTTTCAAACTGCACCTTTTGCGGAACGCCCCGGGCCATCACGCTGCGGGCGCCGATTTCCAGGGAGTCCATGTTAAAATACCAGGTAATGGTCTCGGCGTCGAGGTTCATGTTATAAAAGGAGGAGAAAAAAGGATTGCGTTCCGAGCCCTTCTGTCCGCGGGTCAGTTGGATGATTTCTTTGGGGATATCCACGCGCAAACCCACGGCGGGGTGGTACAGGCTGTCGTTATCCATGAACAACTTGGCGTCTACCCCTTCCGCAATCAGGCTTGTTTCGCGTTTAATAATGAATAATTCACCGGCGCCGTAAAAAACCTTCTTCCGTTTTTTGCTGTACATCGTGACGCGCGCCGGCTCGCTTTTGTTTCCATAGCCGTACAGCGAACTGCCGGACAGCCGGAAGCCGCCTACGTATTCGATGCCTTCGCCGAGTTTGCTGATGGTCAGGTTGCGGTCGAAGGATTCGAATTTGGGAAATTGGCCGCCCCCGCCAATCACGACGTTGTGTTCAAATTTGCCCACAACAGGGCCTTTGGGGAAATAGAGCGGGTAGTACAGCAGCACGCTGTCGCACTGAAACAGCGGTTTTTGGGCCTCGATGCGGAAATTTTTGAGTTGGGCATACACGGAGGGATCCAGGCCGGCAGCTTCCCAGGTAACCTTGCCTTTTTCGCCGATCCAAATCTGCTCGAGGGGATAGTACGTTCCGTTCGCATCCAGCACGACGATCGAGTCCTGCTTTCGGGCGCCGATCAGTTCCACGGCCTCGCAGACGACCCGGGGCTTACTGTCCAAATAATCGAAGCGGTAATTTCCGCCGCGAATACGCCAGGTTACGGAACCGCCTTCGCCGCGTTTAAAAGCCCGCTCCGCCATAAAATCGGCGGAAAACTCCAAAAACTGACCAAGCGGCTTCGTCTTTCCGCGCTCAATCGCGCCGAGCGTTTGTTCAGCCAACGTATGCCAACGATCAAACAGCAGGGAATCGGGATCGGCCAGTGCCGACGTGACCGCGTCCACATAGTGGAGATAGTAGGGAAAGGGAGACAGCCGCTGCGCGGCGAGCACATTGCTCAGCCTGACAATTCGCTGCATACGCGCCTCGCTGATTTGTCCGCTTTTTTGGCGTGTTTTAAACGCAGCGAACGAAGCCTCCATATCAGGCCTTTTCCCGGCGGTCATAAATTCTCCCAGCGCAGCGGTAAACTCGGTGGGATTTTCCGGAAAAGAGGTTGGCAATTGCGCCGAAGCGCTGGAGAGTGCCAGGCAGAAGAGGCATGCGAAGCAGCTGAAAAAACGCGTCATGGTCTTAGATTTGGTTGAACCGACGAGAACGGTGAAATAAAGTAGATAAAACGGAACGGGCGGGTAGTTTATGCGCAAGGCCGGAAAGTGGAAAGGTTTATTCAGCCTTTTTTCGAAATTCCACACACAACCAGTACCCTTTTTGTTGTTCCTGCACGTAGTCGAAGCCGGCGTTTTTTGCGGCTTCCAGGATGATTTCGCGGTCGGCCGGCATAAAGCCGGAACTCAGCAGCCAACCGCCCGGTCGGATAATCTGCGCGAGCGTTTCGAGCGAATCCAGGATGACATTTCGGTTAATATTTGCAAAAATACCGTCGAAATCGCGGCCTTGGACGGCAGTGAGCGTACCGCAGCGGGCGATGATATTGCGGACGCCGTTTGCGACGGCATTGTCCAGCGTATTTTGGTACGATTCCTGTTCGATATCTACCGCTTCAACCTCTTCAGCGCCCAGTTGCGCGGCCAGGATGGCCAAAATACCGGTACCGCAGCCATAATCGAGCAGTTTACCGTCGGCGATCGGCAGCCGCTCCATGGCAGCCAGGCACATCCAGGTCGTTTCGTGATGTCCCGTGCCGAAGGCCATGCGTGGTTGAATCACCAGTTCGTGCCGAGTTCCGGGGATCGGCGCGTGAAATTCCGCGCGAACCGCACAGAAATCCCCGACAATCACCGGTTCAAAATTGGACTCCCAGAGTTCGTTCCAGTTTTGGCCGGGAATATGCGCGCGTTCCCATTCGAATGGGAATTGCGCCTGCAAATCCTGCAGAAGCGCCTCCGCGACTGCGGGGTCGGCGGAAGCCGGTAGAAAGGCATTGAGGCCTTCCGGCGTTTCTTCGAAGGTATCAAACGGCGAATCGGAAAGAAAGGCCATCAGGATTTCGGCCGTTTCGGGGCCGGTGCGGAGCGCGTATTGCCAGTAGTCCATGCGGTAGCGCAAGCGCGTATGCAGCACGCGCTTGGGATTTTTTAGTTTTGTATTAATTCGGAAGCAGTGGTCATTGCCGAGTCGCTGGGCGGATTTCCGCTCAGCATCACGGCGATCGCGCGCACGCGTTCTGCATCGGAGAGCAGGCGCACATGCGTGACCGTTCGGTTTTCTTCCACTTTTTTATAGACAAAATAATGTTTATCGGCTTTGGCGGCGACCTGCGGCGTGTGCGTGATACTGACTACCTGGTGTCTTTGGGCGAGATCGCGGAGGATGTGGCCCATTTTGAGCGACACATCCCCGCTGATGCCGGTGTCAATTTCATCGAAGACGAGCGTGGGGAGCGGGATCGCATCTGCCACCAAGCTTTTGGTACAGAGCGTGAGGCGGGCCAGTTCACCGCCCGAGGCAACGTCCCGGATCGGCTGGAAGCGGCTGCCGACATTCGAAGCGAAGAGAAACTGCACCTCATCCGTCCCGGTATTGTTCAGGCGATCCGATTCCCGGATATCCACCTGCAGGCGGGCGTGCGGCATGGCGAGTTGGGCCAGGAGGCCGTGCACCTTTTCTTCAAATCCGGCGGTGACTTTCCTGCGTTCCGCGCTGAGTACGGCGGCGGCTTGGCGGAGTTGCGTTTCGAGTGCAGCGACTTCCGACTCGAGGCGGGCGATTTGCTCGCCCAGGTCGCTGAATCCGCCGAGTTGTTGGGCGAGTTGATCCCGGAGCAGCAGCAGTTCGGCCGTGGTGGTGGCGTTGTGTTTTTTCTGCAATTTATAGAGGGTATTCAGGCGCTCCTGAATTTCCTGAATGCGCTGCGGGTCGTATTCTACCTGATCGGCGAGGCGTTCGCAGTCTTTGGCGATTTCCTCGAGTTCGATCAGCGTGGAATCGAGCCGACCAGCCAGTTCGTCCAGCGATTTGGCATGTTTGCGGGAGGCTTGGAATTTTCGGCTGATTTCCTTGAGGCTGCTGAGGATGGAGGGCTCATTTTCGAGCAGGTATCCGTATGCCGTGGCGGCGGCGCGTTTAATATCTTCGGCGCTGTTGAGGAGCGCCAGTTCGGCTTCGAGGCGTTCCTGTTCGCCGGCTTCGAGGGCGGCTTTTTCCAGTTCGTCGAGTTGGAAGCGGACAAAATCCAGTTCCCGGGCGCCGGTTTCGCTGCGTTCCTGGAGTTCCTGCAGGCGTTTGCGGCTTGCGTTGTATTGTTTAAAAGCGGTCTGGTACGATTTCAGGCGGGCGGAATTATCAGCCAGCGCGTCAATCATGCGGAGTTGGAAATTGACATGGTGGATATCCAGCACATCGAACTGCTGGTGGCGATCCACCAGCGCTTCCGTAAGGCGTTGAAGCACCTGATTGCTGACGGGCGTATCGTTGACGAAGGCCCGGCTTTTACCGGCCGGCGTGATTTCGCGCCGAATGACTACCTCCGGATCGTAATCTAGTTCGTGTTCCGAAAAAAAGTCATCCAGATCATACGCCGACACTTCAAAGGCGCCTTCCACCACGCATTTTTCTGACTGGTTATAAAACATTTTGCTGTCGGCGCGTTCGCCCATGATAAGACCGAGCGCGCCAAGGAGGATAGATTTTCCGGCGCCGGTTTCGCCGGTGATGATCGTCAGGCGGTCTGAAAAATCAATTTGCAGCGCTTCGATCAGTGCGTAGTTGCGGATATGCAGGCGTTTCAGCATGTTTTACGTCGGTGCATCTGATGTTACATTTGCCGAAATTGCGCAGCAGGGCGCCGCCTGGACGTACTTTATGCGGCAACTCAGGTGGGCGCTTGTTCAGATTTTGAACAAACGCTTAGGCAATAACGAGTTGCAAAAATACGCATTTACGCGAAATATGCGGGAATAGTTAAAATTTTTTGTTTTAAAAAATTCCGTTACTCAATTCGTCTGCCCTTCACCGTCCGGGCGCTGCGTTGGTAGTTGCCGGTTTTGCGAAGATCCACTTGCAAACGTGGAATAACGGCGGAATCAGTCCAGAAACGCTCTCCGGCATACGTGACCTTCCCCTGGCGCCGGCGGTTCCATTCAGAGGCCAGGAGCATATAGCGGCCCTCGAACTTTGGATTGGGGCCGAACACGAGGTAGCGGCTATCGTCGCCTGGTTCGAAGCTGATGGCAAAGTGCCCTTCCTTGGGTTGGAACAGATAGACTCCCGGCGTGCCGGCGCGGAAACGAATTTCCTCCACTTTTTTGCCATCGCGAATTCGGATTTCGCCCCCGCTGATGCGCACAGCGCCCTCCTCATCCAGGTCGCGGTAGAGCGTCAGGTCGTCTGCAAGGTAAAATTGAATTTTTTTGAGATCCGCCTCTTTCCAATTGTAGTCTCGGTAAAGATCTTCCGTAAAGGTGGTCATGCGGGGCGTGCAAGCGCTCAGGGCGCCGATGATCAGCAGGAGAAAAAAGTAGGTTGCGCGCATAGATTCAATTTTTCTGCAAAGAACGAATATCTGCATACAGACCCCATAGACCGCCGGCCGGTTTAACCCGATTTTATCATAAGTGTTATAAAAAACCAAATCCCCAATCCGCAATCCGCAATCCCCAATCCCCAATTCATTCATTCTTCCGCTTTCGGATGCGCCTGTGCATACACCTTTTTCAACCGTTCAATTGAATTGTGCATATACACCTGGGTGGCGGCGAGGCTGGCATGGCCGAGGAGTTCTTTGACGGCGTTGAGGTCGGCGCCGGCGTTCGACAGGTGGGTGGCAAAGGAATGGCGCAGCACGTGCGGACTGCGTTGCTCCACCGTGGTAACCGCCGACAGGTATTTTTTCACGGAATAGTACACAAAACCGGGGGAGAGTTGGGCGCCGGATGGGGTCAGCAACAGCCAGGGCGCCGGATGATCCGCAAAAGTAGCCTGACGCAGTTGCAAAAAATCCTCCAACAGGCGAATCAGGTACGGAGCGAGCGGGGCCAGGCGCTCCTTGCCGCCCTTGCCATGAATACGAAGCACACCACGGCCCAAATCCACGTCGGCGCACCGGATCTGGATCAGCTCGCCGCGCCGAATCCCCGTGCCGTACAAAATTTCGAGTATCATACGCCGGCACTGCGACAGGTATTCAGGCCCAAATTCCACAAATCGGAATAGCTCCGACAACTGCGCTTCCGGAATAAACACCGGAAGCCGCTTGCCGCTGCGCGGCCCCGCCACTTTGCGCATCGGGTCCTTGTCCAGCAACGCGCGCTGCCTTAAATATTTGAAATAACGCTTTAAACAGGAAAGCCGCCGGTTCACGCTGCGGGGACTTTGGCCCGCTTGCATCTGCTCCACAACCCAGGCCCGTATATGGAGATGCCTCACCTCGGCGACCGAGGTAAGGCATTGAATATTCCTAAGAAAATTCAGAAATTGCAACAGATCGTTGCGATATGCAAGCAGCGTATGCGGCGACAAACGCCGCGCGGACGCTAAATAATTCAGAAACGATTCCTCGTGGAACATTCCGTAAAGATACGGAATTAATCGTTCTTGTTGCCGTACATTTCCTCTTTGTAAATTGCTTTGAGGACTTCTGTGCGGCGCTCCACGGAGGGCTTTGCGAACGCTTTGCGGCGACGCAGCTCTTTCAGGATACCCGCGCGCTCGAATTTGCGTTTGTACTTCTTCAACGCTTTGTCAATGGGCTCGCCGTCTTTGACCGGAACGATCAGCATGTAAATACTTCTTTTTTGGTGAAAAAATTGAATGTTTTTGATTTCGGGCTGCAAAGATACGACAATCCTTTTTATTCCCAAAATGAAGTTTGATAAATTTATACGGGCACGCCGGGCGATCACGGATTATCCGGGCGGGCGGTCTGAATCCAGGCGATCAAATCGGCAACCTGCCAGGCGTCCTCCACAGAGAATCCGCCGGTTTGGGTGCGCCGGAGGCTGCTTAGATAGGCGCCGCTGTCGAGGGCCTGTCCAATATCGTACGCGAGCGAGCGGATATAGGTTCCTTTGCTGCAGCAGGTGCGGAAATCAAGTTGCAGGCCGTCGGGATAGTCGGGATATTGACGGATCGGCGCGCCTTTGTCATTCAAAATGAGGGGTTCCTGCCGGGTTTGTGGGGGCGCGGGACGCAGGTTGGACAGTTCGAGTTCGAAAATCGTCACGGTGCGCGGCTCAATTTGCACGGTTTCACCCGTGCGGGCGTTTTTGTAGAGCCGCTTGCCGTCCACTTTTATGGCGGAGAAAACAGGCGGTATTTGTTGGATGGGGCCGATAAAACGGCGGCGAACCGCTTCCGTTAGTTCCGGGCTGATGTGCGCGACCGGGAAGGTCTGCTCCACCGGTTTTTCCAAATCATAGGAGGCCGTAACGGCGCCCAGGGTGAGGGTGCCGGTGTATTCTTTGGTCATTTCCTGGAAATATTCTATTTTTTTGGTGTAATCGCCGGTACAGAGGATCAGCAATCCGGTGGCCAGGGGGTCGAGGGTGCCGGCATGGCCAATTTTGAGTTTTTTTATGCCCAGGCGCCGACACAGGAGAAACCGGATTTTGTTGACGACGTCGAAGGAGGTCCAGGCAATGGGCTTGTCCACAAGCAGGATGGCGCCTTGGGGGAAAGGGTCGGGAAACGGTGTTCCCGGGGCGAGGATGATCAAATTCAAAACGGGCGATATTATACGATGAGCAGGGCTGCGGATTGATTGGATCCGTACGGCGGCAAAGGTAAAGAAATAGCGATCAATAGCTCCATCGCCCGCGCAGGAACAGTCCGTTGCCAGCGTTGCCAAAACTACCGCCCGATTCCTCCAGCCAAAAAAATTGGCCGGTGAGGTCAAGATCAAAATTTTCGGCGACGGACCAGCCCAGCGCCGGTATGCAGATCAGCAGGTGGCCGTTGGGCGCATATACCGTTGTCCAACTGCCGGTGAGCAAGGGCGTGAACGGATAATTGGCCGATACGAGGAAAGAAGCTTTTCCGGGCATGAGGTTGGTCGGCGACAAGTTGGTCTGGCTCAGGCGCGCCAAATCCGTCGCGCCGCCCTGTCCGTTGGTGTTAATTAACAAGCCGGCAGAAAGAAATAATTGTTTTTGGGTCATGTAGTCGAGGCTGAGGGTCGCGCTGAGGATAGTTTCCAGGCTGTCCGACTGCAGGGGCTGGAACAAGCTTGTCTCGCCTTTGAAGCCAAACTTACCCACGTCGCCGGCCCAGCCGGCGCCCAGGGCTACATAGCGGCGATACACGCCGGCCAATATCTGCCAGTCGAAACGGCCCGTATGCGTCCCGTACCGCAGGGCGCCGATCTGCCGCCCCGCGCCGCTTCCGCCGCTGCTGAGGGCCAGTTCCAAATTGCCGAAACCGCCGGTTTGGTACTGCACGCGGAGCGCATCGCTGCCGGGCCGCTCCTCGTAGTCGAAGTCGAGAAAATTATACGCATTAAACCAATCGTTCGGATTCCAGATCAGCGCCATGCCCCAATTTATCCGCTGACGGCCCAGGCGGACTTGCCAGCGGCCGCGCTGAAACTGCCCGTATAAACGGTCTATCAGGACACTGCCAACCAGGGCGGGGCGACTGACCGGCACGAACGACAGGTCGAGTAGCCCATTGTCGGCATCCAACTGATCCGGCAGGTACGGCTGCGCGCGCACCCACTCGCCGTAAAAAAGCCGGTTTCGAATATCGGCCTGCCAACTCCAGGCGTTCCCCGGCGCATACCGCAGCTGCAACCGGTGGTGAAAAAAGCCGCCGGACAGCAGGCTGTTTCGATCGCTGCTGAAATTCCACAGTTGCAGGTTTTTCACATACCCGCGCAAATGCCAGGGCGAAACGGCGGTCGAGTCGGCCTGCGCCGCCAACTGCGCGAAAAACACAAAAAAAACACAAAAAAATACGATATATCGAACCATAACGGCGCTTTGTGATCATGCAAATGTACAACGTCTTGCGCCGGCGCGGGCGGGTGATGTCTGTCATTGCACAGGGTGCGTCCCATCAGTAAATAAGCACGGGTTACCTACCGACCTTTGTCCGAAACTTATCCATGTTATGAATACGAACGAAGTAAAAAAAAGAACGGGCATCTGGCTCGATTTCAAGGAAGCCTATCTCATTCCGCTGTTTGATGAAATTGAGGGCGCTCCCGCTATCCGGCACATCGAATCAGAAATAGATACCGGCGCTACGAAAGGCGGCATTGCACCGAAAACTCCGTACGGTGCGCAAGGCGGGGTTTCTGAACGGGAAATGCTCGAGCGCCGGCATCACCAGGAAAAAGGTTATTTCGAGCGCATCTTGGAGGCAATTGATCCGGCAACGGACGAGCTGTTCCTGTTCGGCCCGGCAGAAGCCAAACTCGGATTAAAAAAAGCGATAGATCACATCAAACACTACCACCCGGTAGTTTTGGAGGTGCGCACAACCGATAAAATGACCACCAACCAAATGGTGGCGGCGGTGCGGCAGTTTTTTAGCGCCCAGTAATCGGGCGGACGCGCATCATTCAGTACGGACGGCGGCGGTGTCACTTGCCACGCTGCCGTCCACCAGGGTAATGACGCGGCGCGCCCGGTCAATCACCCGCTTGTCGTGTGTGGAAAAAAGGAACGTAATATGCGCTTCCCGGTTGAGTTTTTCCATGATGTCGAGCAAATTGGCGGCTGACTGCCCGTCGAGATTCGCGGTAGGTTCGTCGGCCAAAATGATCTGGGGCTTGGACGCCAAGGCCCGTGCTACGGCTACGCGCTGTTGCTGACCGCCGGAGAGTTGGGCGGGACGCGCGTCTTTTTTATCTTCCAGTCCCACCGCCTGAAGGAGTTCCCGGACGCGCGTTGCCCGTTCGGACGCTGGTATTTTCTGCAGGAGCATGATAAATTCGATGTTTTCGCCTGCAGAAAGCACCGGCAGCAGGTTGTAGGATTGAAACACAAATCCAATGTTGTGCAAGCGGAAATCAATCAGCGCGTTCGGCGACAAGGTGGATAAATCCGTCCCATTGATGAGCACCTGCCCGGAGGTCGGTTGATCGAGTCCGCCTATTATATTCAACAGGGTCGTCTTTCCCGAACCCGAGGGACCTACCAGAGCAGTAAACTCGCCCTTTTCGATATGCAGATGCACGTTGTTTACCGCGTACACCGGGACGGTATCGGGTTGATAAATCTTCGAAATATTGTGTGCGTCTATGACCATGTGCGGAGGTATTGTAGGTAATTTGACTCAAGCCGGTGGATTCTGGCGGAGTTTAATGGCGCGCAATGCCGGGAAAATTGCCGACAACAGCGCCGTAATGAATACGAGTACGACGGTTTGCACGACTGTCCTGGCAGGCAAGTACGGATAAATCACTGCACCGTAGCCGAAACTGCGCATCAGATCGCCCGCCACGCGGCTGAGATCAAGACCGGTTCGACCCATCCACGCCACGCTAAGCCATGCCAGCAGCAGTCCGGGCAAAAGCCCTCCAATCGTCAAAAAGACCGTTTCAAACAACACCATGAAAAATAGCCGCGTCCGGTTCATCCCGATCGCTTGGAGCATTCGGATTTCCCGGCTGCGCTCCAGGACGGCCATCAGCATCGTATTGACGATTCCGAAAGCCAGGGCCAAGAGGATGATCAGGATAAATACGATTGCAAACTGATCGAGCGACTGCAGCACCAGCGCAGTCTCCGGAGAGATGACCGTCCAGTCTTCCGCAAGCGCGTCCGGCAGCGAGGCGTTCAGGCCGGCGCAGACTTTGCCGATGGCCTGCTCGTCCTGCAGCATCATGGCCGCCTCATGGGCGCGGCCGGTTGTGCCCAGCAGCGCATCGAGTTCGTGTTTGAGCAAATAGGCGTTTTGTTCATCGAAAGGCGCATTTGCTGACTTAAACAACCCGCATATCCGAAAAGCGCCCGCCACGATATTATTTGCCGTATCCAGCATGGTCAGCACGACTTTATTGCCAACTTCCAGATTCATCCGCTCGGCTAATCGGGTGCTGAGGTACACGCGATGGGCTAAGGCGGTATCCAGGTAATCCCCCGCCACCAGAAAATCCTTCAAGGGCCGCGTCGCCTGTTCCCGGGCGGGGTCTATACCATTCAGCGTGATGCCCCTGCTGCCGGAGGCGTTTGCGACCATCGCGCTTCCAACCGTCCGCAAAGAATAGGCCGCTATTTCAGGATATGCCCGAAAGGCCTGCTCCAGCGAATCCACCGAGAGCGAAAACTGCGCCTCTTTGTCGTCCTGAAACTTCCGGTGGTGCACCTGAATATGCGATACTTCGTGCCGGATTGCGATCGTTTTCCGGCTCTCCCCCATGCCGAAATAAATCGCATTGGTGAACAAGCCGGCCCAGACGCCGAGCACCACGGAGCCCATGATCAGGAAACTACGTGCGGGATAACGCCAGAGGTTTCGCCAGGAAATGAGGAAAAGCATGACTGGATTGCGGATTTGGGATTGTGGATTATTTTCTCATGGATTCCAAGAGGTTGATTTTGAGGACTTTCCAGGCGGGGTAGAGGGCGAGGAGGAGGCCGAGGGCCAGGACGGTGGTTGTTTGGATTAAAAACACTGCGGGGTTGGTAGAAGCAGGAAAGACGGCCTCGAAACCGAATTTTTCATATATTTTAGCGATTTCGCCGCTAAACCGAAGGGGATATTTTGCAAAATACCAGATGACAGGGAAGCTCAGCAACACGCCGAGGGCGACGCCAGACATGGTGAGCATCACGGATTCCGCCAGGATCATCCCAGCTATGCGCGCTTTCCGCATACCAAGAGCGACAAGCATTCCAAATTCCCGCCGGCGTTCCACATACATCATGAGCAGGGTGGAAAAAATGCCAAAGGCGATGACCAGATAGAGCACGCCCAAAAAAATATACATGCCAATCGTATCCGATTGAATGTGTTGCACAATATCCGGCATCATATCCTCCCAGCTCATTACCTCGTAGGCTGTGTCCAGCGCGCCGCGCAAATCAGCGGTCACTGCAACCGGATCGGCGGATTCCTGCAGGCCCAGCGCCAAAGCCGTCACGCGCCCGGGCGCGTCCAACCAGGTTTGCGCCTGCGGTAAGGAGAGGTAGGCCACGGAGTTGTTCAGTTCCGGCGACCCAAAATGCAACAAACCTCGGATCGCATATTTACCCGCTGCCGTGCTGCCATAATATCCCTGCGACAACAAAACCAAGGTATCGCCGAGTTGCAAATCCAACTTTTCCGCCAGTCCGCCCGCCACCAGGATACCCGGGCGATCCTCCGATAAAAAATCGCCCACCGCTACTTTCGAGCGCAAGGCGGTAATCCGGTCTTCCTGTTCGGGTTCCACGCCCACTACCAGACAGCCCCGTGTTTTTTCACCGCTGGAGGCCAGTGCAAAAGCCTCCAGGCGAGGGGCCGCCAAGGCCACGCCGGGCCGGCTCGAGACACGCCGGTTCAGATCCGCTGTCCACTCAAAGCTATTCTCCAGCACCTGTTCTTTCCAATACCCTTTCGCGTGTACCTGCACGTAACCGGTGTAAAGGCTGACGACATTTTTGATCAGGTGTTCAAAAACGCCTTTCTGCAAAGACGCCATCAGGACGGCCAACACGACAGCGCCCGCCACGGAAGCCATGGTGATCCAAGAACGGTGGCGGTTGCGCCAAATGTTGCGCCAGGCAAGAAGGAGGAGCATGAATAGGGTTGATTGATATAAAAACACCCCGCTACGCTTGGCGAAGCGCCGGGCATGTTATCCTTTCACTCGACTCAAATTATCGGTTGTAAAAAAATCATCGCTGATTGGCTGATCGTATAGCATGCTCCGATAGCGAATTTCCGTTTTATGGCCGGATTTATCCGCCGGAAGCATCGTCAGGGTAGCGGGTAACAGCCGGCCGCCCAAAATCCGGACGTCTGAGGCTATCAGGGTGTTTACCAAATCGCCGGCGTCGTCGTAAAATTCGGTGCGCATTTGCAGGTAATCCTTTTTGTCAATCCACACCAGCACCTTGCTCCACACAACCGCCGCCGCTGGCTTGGGAACCATTTCGATTTTATAGCAGGCGCGCGCGTCCTGCATTTCCGATCCGAGCAAGGTATGGTTGTAATCCTCCAGCGCAGAGGCCTCCTTCACCAGGTCGTCGTTGGTAAAATCGGTGCCCATCCAAGACTGTCCCATCATCGAAGGCGGCAATTTGATGGTGCGTTCCAAACTGGGCAGCCAGTTCCAGACCTCTTTTTTTCTTTTCAAGTAGGCAATTCCTTTGTCTTTCGCGGGCGACTGCACGAGGAGCAGGGCAAAATCGGTTCCTTTCATCCATACTTTCATGTCGAGGCTGCGCGTCCACTTTGGGCGCACGGTCGTAATCGTCATTTCCGCGATGGAGGTTTTCCCCCGCGCATGGTCTTCTGCGCGCCGGACGATTTCTTTTGCGTCCTGTCCGTATAGCGCGGCGTTCGAGGCTACTAAAAAAACGATTGAACGCACGAGCAGATTGATCGCGGTATTTTTCATAGGGTGGCGTTTGCAAATGAAACCAACGTGCGGGATTGCTAACAGGCAAAAATAAAGATTTTTTTTGGAAATTTTGGTTTTTTCCTGTGCTTTTAAATTAGTGGCGGCTGGCACAAAAACGAGTCTGTTTTCAGCCAGCCGAAGCGATTTTCTTGATCTTCTGCAAAAAATCACAAAGAATGAGGAAAACCCAGTTGCGTTTCGCAGGGATATTCAGAGCCTATTCTAAAACTTTCCCAGCAGGAAACTCTGCGCATCCCGGACGGTTGCTCCCGGACTCTCTTCCTGCGGCCAATGGCCGGTATTTTGGTAAATACGCAACAGGGAGCCGCGAATCAGGCGGTGGAACTCGTATGCATTTTCCGGCGATATCTGGGTGTCTTCCGCGCCCCAAAGAATCAGGGTTGGCGCGCTGATCTGCTCCACCATGGCGGCCGGCGGCCGGTTGTCGCGCACCTGGGCTCGATCGGTAATCGCCTTCCGATTGCCTGGGCGGCGCAGCAATTCGAAATGCCGGATGAGCAGGGCCTCGTCGGCGCGCGCATCGTCGGCATACATATTTTCCAACAGGACGCGTACGCAAAACCGGGGCGTAACGCGCCATAAAATGCGGTTGAGTACGGGCGTCTGGGCGATGTACGTCACCAGCGAAAACGGTGATTTCTCAAACCCGGGCGCGCTCAACAAAATGAGCCGCCGCAGGCGGTCAGGATGCTCTGCCGCGTAAAACCAGGCAATCTGAGCGCCCAACCCGTTACCGACAAGGTGAAATCGCGGTAATTTGAGCGCCTTGGTAAACTGCTCCAAAAAATTGACGTACATAAACGCGCTGTAACTTCCCCGCGGATTAGGGCCCGTAAGCCCGAAGCCTGGCAAGTCCAATGCAATAACCTCGTAATGCGCCGAGAGCGAATCTATCCAGCCCGACCAAGTGTGCAGGGAACTGTTTGCATCGTGCAACAACAGGATAGGCTCGCCTTTTCCACAACGCCGGTAGTGCACCTCCATGCCCTCTACCGACACAAATCGGGAATCGGGGAAGGTATATCGCGCTTTCAAATCGGCCAAAGGAATGTCCTGATACAGGTTTAGCCCTATCCACACCAGGACGCCGATGAACAGCGACCACCGCAGAACGCCGGAAAACGACAGTGACCGAATGGATTTTCGGTGCGGATTTCCCGTTTGAGACGACCGGCGATCCGGCATGATTTTCATAACGCAGCGCTCAATTTTTGTAGGAATTTTTCAAAAGTATCACCAGTACGGAAGCCAAGCCAAATCCGCCGATCGCCCCGCGCGCCATCTGCATCAGCACCGGCCCCAGGGTCATACTCATTCCCTCCTTTTGGAGAAATTGAATCTGCTCCCGGATAAGGTTCGCCTGCTCCGGATCCCCCACCCCAGCGGCGATCTGCTGCTGCAAAGCCGACAACTGCGCCTGCGTTTCCATGGCCAGCAACTCCGGATCGGCCAAATGGATGCTGTAGTAAAAAAGCCAATACGCCAGATTGATCAGGATGAAGACCAAAAAAGGCGTCCGGGTAAGCAATCTAAAATCCCGCTCCACGCCATGCAACGCAAAATCCTCCCGCGCCGCCCGATACATACACAGTACGTAGATTATCATCGAAGTCCACTGGACAACCGGGTTGATGAATAAATTTTTTTGGCTGTAATAAAAACTTAAAAAATAAAGAACGACGGACAATCCGCCGAATACGCCATAACGAAGACCTGGATTTTTCATGTTTTTCTCCCGCAGAATACGCGGTTTTTTCCCGCAGAACACGCGGAAACCGCGGAAGCCGCAGATTTTTTTTACAAAAATTTACGTTTAAGGATTAAAAATTCGCGCATTCCGCCCAATCCGCGTGTTCTGCGGGAGAGAACCCGCGTATTCTATAACCCGCTGGGCTCCCGTTTAAACACCGCGCCGATAATCAGGCCCAGTATCAGGCCGTAGAACAGGCTGCCAAACATTTGCGAAACGCCCAAAAAAGCCGGGTTGGTAAACCAACTTGACACATTTATGGCCATTTCAATTTGATCTTCGCTCATACCCTGGCTCTCAAACTGCGCCATTTGGGCCTCTCGGATAGATTCAGAAAAACCGGGATTGATCACGGTCACGTACAGTATCATCCAGACCGCGCTGAGCGCGCCGGCGATCAGTCCGGTCAGGGCGCCGACTTTGACGCCCCGGCCCAAAGGCAAATAACCGCCCAACTCGTGGTCGCGGTGGTGCTTGATTGCGGCGCGCACCGCCCAGATCGAAACCAGTAAACTGAATAATCCGATAAAAATCTGGGCAACCATATTCTGCTCCGGCATGACCGGATCAATACCCATTAAGTACCCAATCAGTCCGATGGCAATGGATACGGCGCCCCAGATTAAACCGTGGCGGATTGAAACAGGCCAGGCCGATACCTCGGAAGGATCAGGTGCATTTTGGTCAAGATACTCCATAAAATGTCTGTTTTGTACGTAATTTGATTTGACGCCTCAATTTACGCCGGTTTGGTCGTCTGAAACAAAAAAATCGCGACGAATTTCCCCAAATCAACGATGAACGCTATGATATACAACCCACCCCCCAAACTTTCCCGTTTTTTTACCGATCTTTGCACCCCAATCCGCAATCCCAAATCCGCAATCCACAACCCGCTTTCCCATGCTTTTCCGCCAAGTCCTCTCCATGGTTCGCCCCTACCGCTTCACCTTTCTGGTGACAGCGAGCCTCACGCTTGTCTTGGCGCCCCTGGCAGTATTGCGGCCAAAAATGCTGCAGGTGATGGTGGATGACCATATCGTGCCGGGCGACGTCAGCGGGATGTCGGCACTGGCCGCCGCCATTCTCGGCGTGTTGCTGGTAGAGGTTGTGCTGCGGTATTTTTTTCTTTATCAGGCCGACTGGCTGGGGCAGGCAGTGATTCGCGACCTCCGCGTGCGCATATTCAACCACATCACCGGGTTGAATCTTTCTTATTTTGATCGCACGCCCATCGGCCAAAGCACGACGCGCACCATTAATGATATGGAGGCGATCAACACCATTTTTTCGGAGGGCAGTATCACGATTTTGGCCGATTTGCTGACCATCGTTGCCGTGTTGGCCATGATGTTTTTCACTTCGTGGAAGTTAACGCTGGTCGTTTTATCGGTTTTTCCGCTGCTGATATGGGGATCGTATCAGTTCAAGGAAAGCGTGCGCAAGAGTTACGAAAAAGTGCGTACCCACATCGCCACGATGAATGCGTACTTACAAGAGCGCATCACGGGCATGCGCATCGTACAGATTTTTAATGCCGAGGCGCTGGAGGCGGACAAATTCCGCCGGATAAACCGCGATTACACGGAAGCCAACCTGAAATCCATTCTGGCGTACGCCATTTTTTTCCCAGTTGTGGATATTATCAGCGCGCTTTCGCTTGGACTGATGGTATGGTACGGCGCCCGCGGCGTACTGTCGGGCGAAGTCACCATTGGCGTATTGGTATCTTTCCCCCTATATATTTCAATGCTATACCGGCCAATCCGTATGCTGGCGGATAAGTTTAACACCCTCCAAATGGGGCTGATTGCCGCCGAACGCGTCTTCCTCCTGCTGGATACCGCGCGCGGCGCCGACAATACCGGCACGCTCAAGCCTGCCCGGCTCGAGGGCGACGTCCGTTTCGATCAGGTGGATTTTTCCTACAATGAAGGCGAGCCCATCTTAAAATCGGTCAGTTTTCATATTCAACCTGGAGAAACCCTTGCGATCGTCGGTTCGACCGGCTCTGGCAAAACGACCATCATCAGCCTGCTCAATCGTTTTTATGAAATCCAGTCGGGACAGATCCTGATTGACGGGAAAGATATCCAACAATACGAGCTCGCCGCCCTGCGCAGCCGCATTGCCGTGGTACTCCAGGACGTGTTTTTATTCTCCGGAACGGTGCTGGAAAATATCACCCTGCGCGATCCCGACATCCCGGAGTCCGCCGTAATCGAAGCGGCCAAAATGATCGGCGCCCACGCATTTATCGAAAAACTGCCGGGCGGCTATCAATACCAGGTAATGGAACGCGGCGCCTCCTTGTCCCTGGGGCAGCGGCAACTCATATCGTTCGTGCGCGCGCTGGTGTTCAATCCGGATATCCTGATTCTCGACGAGGCCACTTCCTCTATAGATCCGGAGACGGAGTCGGTGATCCAGTTTGCGATTGAAAAACTCATCGCCAAGCGCACCAGCATCATTATTGCGCACCGCCTGAGCACGATCCGCAACGCCTCCAACGTCATGGTGCTGGAGAAAGGCATCGTAATGGAATTCGGCCCGCACGAGGCACTCCTGACCAACGAAAGCGGCCGATATCGCGCCTTGTATGAAAAGCAATTTCTGAGCCTTGCGCAGGAATAAGAGTATGTTCAGATGTTGATTACGGGGCAGTTGCGCCCAAAAATAAACACCTGAATATGCCGCTGATACATGGGTTTTGACTCGCTAAAACAGCAGCGCCGCGCCCGCGCGGAAATTCACCACCGGCGCGCTGTACGGCGTAAATACGTTCAGCATATTGTCCGAGACGAGGTATAATTGCAGCGGCCCCGGATGCAAGCCCACCCGGAAGCCCAGGTTGGCCGCAGAGCGGTCGTTCACACTATACATCCCACCGAGGCTCAACCAATCCAGCGGCCGCCAGAGCGCGTTCAGTCCGAAGGAAGTGGTGCTGCGCCGGGCGCTGTTTTGGTGAAAAAATACTGCGCCAAAAGTCCACTTATCCGACAAACGGAACGTGCCGCCGGCATAGAGTCGAAGCGGCAATTCTGTCTCGAACGTCTGCGCGGTTTTTTCAAACCGGAAGATATCGTTCAGCGTATCCAGTTGCGCATCGAAGCGTATGCTGTCCGCCGCGTTGATGATGTCTGTGCCGGGGAAGCGCACCCCGTCGTACTGGTACGCGCCTTTGCTCGCAAAATACTGCGCGTTAGACGACCAGTTGATTCGCCCCCCCAAGTCAAGCGCGCCTGCGCTCAAAGTCAGGCGTTCACCCAATTGCACCGAAGCGCCGAGGTCGAAGGCTAAGCCCCGATTTTGGGAGAAGAGTTTGCCTTTGGCTACTTCCGTTCTGAGATCGAAACCCAGCCCTGCCGTATCAATACCGGAGATAATCGAAGCGGAATGAAAGGCGTAATCCGTTTCGAGCGTGAGTTGATAAATATCGCTGTCCGTAAAAACCGTTGCCTGCTGCCGGGTTTCATCCGTGCGGAGCGCGCTGATGCCCGAAAGGTATTTCAGTCGCCCGCCGAGGCGCAGGCGTTCCGTGCCCCAGCCGAGGCCCAGGCTGAGTTCGTTGAAATCGAATACCTCCACGTTTGGGGCAATATCCAGCGTTTGTCCGACGTATGGCCCGTTGCCGTTCCACAGCAATTGTGCCAGGGTTTTTGGGTACGTGGCCGCTGTTTGCAAGCGCACCGAATGGCCGGCTTGCAAAAACAGACCCGCTGGCAGCCGAATACCCAGCGACACCGTTTCGAAGCGGTGTTCATAATGCACCCGGTTCTCCGGTTCCAGGCGATCAACCAGCCGGCCCAGATCAATCAGCCGCCGATCCCCTTCCCGCCGAAACAAGTCGTTGTAGCCCACATCCCCGGAATGCGCGGCGTCCACGCCAAAACCCGGCAGGCCCAAAACGATTTTTTTATCTTTCGGAAAAAAAGCGGGATTCACCGCATTCGCCGACCACAAGTCGGCCGATTGATACAACATCAGTTCCCGCTGCGCCGACAATCCATTTACCCCAAAAAAGGAAAACGAAAAGCAACCCGAAGAAGGCGCATGCTGAGAAAATGAAAAGAAAAAGAAAAAATAAAGGCAGACTATATTTATATATATCCTATTCATAATAAACAATTTTAAATCTAAAATCCCCAATCCGAAATCCCCAATTCCTCAATCCATCTTCACCTTCACCTTCACCCCCATCTTCAACGTCGCATCCTGATCCGCTTTCAATTTCACCGGTATCGCGCCATTTTGCGCTGTTGTGAAGGCATTTCGGACGTAGGCAGATTTGGCTGTTCGGATTCGGTTGAAGCGTTCGATGCCCATGGGAATAAAGGTTTCGGTGCGGCCGATACCCGTTACATTGCCGGCGGCGTCCACCGGTGCAGCTTGCATGACAAAGCGGGGGCCTTCGGCGAACAGCGAATCCACGATTGTTTGGGCGGTATCCTGGAAATAAATCTGCAGATTGGCGCCGATCGGCGTGCCATTTTCGGCCACCAGTTTAAATTCGACCGATTCGATATCGGTGGAGTCCAAGTCGGCGTATTCGCCGAAATTGAGATCCAGCGTTTGTTCGGCCCCGAAATTTCGGGCGGCGCCTTCCAGCACGAGTTCTACGGCGACCCGGAGTTTTATGGTACTGCTGTCGGTGATAAAGCCGGTGATACTCAGGTCGCGTTTTGCGTTCGATATGCCCTCCAGTTCATAGATCATTTGGGTGGGTTGCGCATTAAAAATCACGTCAATATTGGAGTTAGTGCGGTCGAACACGTAGTTTGTTTCTTTGGTTTGTCCTATTTCGCCCAGTGCCCAGGAGGGGTAGTTGAAATCTAGGCTGTCTTCGCTGAGTTGCGGACTTTCGAGTTTATATTCCTGACCGTCGCGCCCGATAAAACTCAGGTATTTGACCACGCCCCGGGTTGGGAATCCCCAGGAATTGGAGACCGTCATGGTGACTTTTGGATCCACCACCGTGACGTCGCCGACCAGATTGGTCTGGTTAATGTCAATATCAATCGTGTCCAGCGTGAGCGGGTACACATCGTATCCCCAGTATCCTTCCAGGTACGAGAAGGTCATATTTTGGATCAGGAGGCCCAATCCGGGCGTTCCGGGCGTGGGTTCGGGGAGTTTGATGCGGGTTCCGTCGGGCAGGAAAGCCTCATAGCGGAAGTACAGGGCATTGGTATCCGACTCCAGCACCCAGTCTTTGAGTTGGAACGCGGAGGAAATCCACGGGAAACTCGGATTGGGCGGCGCCACGAAGGGGATAGAGAAAACCTGTCCGTTTTTGGACATTTGCGGGATATAGAACGTCCCGTTGATCGGCTGGTTTCCGGAATTGAACACCACGAGGTTGAGTGTCCCATTATTCAATACTACCTTGCGCACCGTCACGGAGTCGGGCGTAGCAAAAGGCGCGAAATAGACGGTATCCAGCACCGGGATGATTCCGTTGGGAAAGAACCCGAAGATGTCGGTGGCTTTTTTTTCCGCTACATCGCCGGAATAGAAGAGCGTCATGGAGTTATCCGGATTGACGCGGATGGTATCGCCGCTCAGGCTGTCGTTGAGCACCTTGAACATCAGTTCCTTTAGATTCAGCGTGGTGGAGAACAAAGGAAATGCGAATTCAGGCGTATGCGGGGCAAATTCGGCGCCGCTGAAATCAGATTTGCGGCAAGCAGCGATTAATAGAATAAAAAATGCGACCGGCAACAGGTACCGCGTTAATTGGAACATGGCAGGGAGTGTTTAGCAGAAATTGGGAATCAGAAACTAAAGCCGATAGAGACCTGGATGGCAAAATTCCGGTCTTGGTCATCGCGGAAAATCAACTGTCCGTTATCCGTTCGGGCTTTCGACAAATCGGCAGCATTGTTAGTCAGGTCGGCCAGCCCGTATTGGAGGCGCGCATTGGCATACATGGATTGGCTGAGGTAGTAAGAGAGGCCGCCGATCAGGCCATAGTCCAGGGTTTTGTACAGCGCGCCTTTGTCTTCCGGAAGGTCGTAATAAGCGCCCAGCGTCCGGGGGAGTTCCAGCGTCCGGGCGTCCACTTGGGCGGTCACGGTTTGGCCGGCGTTGCCACCGGCGGGATCGTCGCGGCGGTAGTTGTGGTCGAGCAAAAACTTCAACTCGCCGGTGGGATTGCCCAGGGGGACGGTATTGCCCTGGTACTGGAGGGCGCCTTCGCCGACCGACTGCAGGAGCAGGCCGGCATAGACGCCGGCGGACAGCTCAAAATTGCCCAGCCGGACAAAGCCCGTCAGGGGGATATCCAGGTAGGAATTATTGATATTGATGCGGTAGGTTGCGTCGCCCTGCGTCAGGGTGCTACCGCCAGAGTAGTTA
This sequence comes from Lewinellaceae bacterium, assembly GCA_040383605.1. Lineage (GTDB taxonomy): Bacteria > Bacteroidota > Bacteroidia > Chitinophagales > Saprospiraceae > M3007. Next base: position 45,548 of record JBEIDF010000002.1, on the reverse strand, counting down.
AAAATGCGATAAGACTGGCCTTCGAAGGTGTAGCGCGCACCTTTTTTAGAGTACAGCATTTCGCCGCGAAGACCGAAGTTGTCCGAAAAATTGTGTGAAACCGTCGCGCCAATATGAAAGCCTGTGACGTTTTCCCATTTTTCCAGCGCAGCGCCGGCGTCGTTTAGTTCGGAAGGCCCGGATAGGCGGGCGAAGTTCAGACCCGTTTTAAAACCAAAACGCGTCTGGGCGCCGGCAACCCAAGCGCTCACAACAAACAAGACCAGGAGGGGGAATCTTTTTTTAAACATGAACACAGACCAAAATTTTCAGATTGAAAAAATAAAGGCAGATCAAAAGGTGTGCAAAAATAGTGGATTAAATCATTGAAACGCTATTTGCGCAAATCGAATTCAGTCCCATTCCTGAAAATAACCTATTTTTGTCGCGATTTGTATTTTGCCTAACCATTTATCGTCCGCCATCATCCATGAAAGACTGGCCGCTTTGGGAAGTATTTATCCGTTCAAAACAGGGACTCAGCCACAAGCATGCCGGCAGCCTGCACGCTGCCGACGCACAAATGGCCATTGAAAATGCCCGCGATGTGTACTGCCGCCGCAATGAAGGCATCAGTATCTGGGTCGTGGAGTCGAAACATATCCATGCCTCCACGGAAGATCAAGAGGCTTTTTTTGACCCCTCCAACGACAAAATTTACCGACATCCGACGTTTTACAAACTGCCGGACGAAGTTAAACACATGTAATTCCCATGAACCGGAACCACCGCCTGGAGTATGTGCTCCAACTGGGCGATAACGCCCTCCTGCTCTCTCAACGCCTCGGCGAATGGTGCGGGCACGGCCCCGTGCTCGAACAGGATATCGCGCTCACCAACCTGGCGCTCGACCTGCTCGGGCAAGCGCGTATGCTGCTCGCTTATGCCGGCGAATTGGAAGAAAATCCGCGCACGGACGACCAGCTCGCCTTCCTGCGAGATGCGCGCCAATTCCGAAATGTCCTGCTCGTAGAACAACCCAACTCTGACTGGGCCTACACCCTGACCCGCCAGTTCTTTTTCGACGCCTTCAATTATTACAACCTGCAGGCCTTGCTGGACAGCCGCGACGAGCGCTTGGCCGCTATCGCAGAAAAAGCCTTTAAGGAAGCGACCTACCACCTGCGCTTTTCCAGCGAATGGATCATCCGGCTCGGAGACGGCACGGAAACCAGCCATGCCAAAGTCCAGGCAGCGGTGGACGATCTGTGGCGCTACACCGCCGAGCTCTGCACCCCCTCCCCCGCCGATGAGGCCATGGCCGCGGCAGGCGTGGCGCCTGATCTCCACGAAATTAAACATCTTTGGAACCAAAAAGTCCGCACAGTCCTGGAAGAAGCAACCCTCCTTATCCCCGATACGCCCTGGATGCAGTTCGGCGGCAAAACCGGCATCCATACCGAACACCTCGGATTCATCCTGGCGGAAATGCAATTTATGCAACGCGCGTACCCGGGGATGGAATGGTGAAGAGCATTCGGATTGGGGATTGCGAAATTCGGATTGGGGATTAAACTGCCTTTGTTATGCTCTATGCTATTGGCGCCAAGGTGCGCTTGCGCTATACCGGCGAGACCGGCGCTGTCACCAAAGTATTGGGCGAAGACCTATTGGAGGTACGCCTGAATGACGGACAGGGTACGGAAATCCCGGCCTTTATCGAGGATTTGGAATTGGATGTTGGGGCCATGGCGGATGTACCGGGCGCCAAAGTTGTGCCGGGCAAACAGCCGCCCAAAAAAGAAGCGCCCCCTAGGAGGGAAATAAAAAGCCAGTACGTGGTGCTCAAGCCCAAGGGCTTGCAACTCTGCTTTGAGCCGATGCCCGGAAAAGACGGTACGGTATCGCGTTTCAAACTATGGCTCGTCAACGACACCGGACACGATTTCTTAATAGATTTTATCCTTTGGGTCGGAGATACGCGCCTGATAGACACCGAAGACCTCTGCGGGGGTATGCGCGCAATTGAACTGGGCGATATACGTTCGGACGACCTGAATGATTTGCCGGAGGCAGACCTGGAAGTGCGGCGGATCACCACGGCCGGACACGATCCGGTGCTCCACCGGGTATTGAAAATCAAACCAAAGCAGTTTTTCAACCGCATCCAAACCGTTCCTATCCTCAACCAACAAGCATACAACTTTGTGATGCTGGACCGCTTCGAGCCAAGGCCTGAAAATGAAGCGGCGAAAGAAGACTTGCGCGACTATACCCGGCAGCGGCTGGGAAACCGCCCGCGGCGCAACACCAGCCCGAACAGTAATTCCAAGCAATACAAACCCTTTGATATAGAGGCTTTTTCAACTTTTGTACCGGAAATAGACTTACACGCGGAAACGCTGATTCCGGGCTATCAACGCCTCGACAAAGGGGAAATTCTTCGGCTCCAACTACAACACTGCACCCGGTTTCTCGACCAGGCTGTGCGCCTGGGCGTGCACCATGTTTTTTTGATACACGGCATTGGTGAGGGCAAATTGCGGGACGCGATAAAAAATATGCTGCGCAATCGCCCGGAGGTCGTGCGATATAAGAACGAGTATCACCCAAAATACGGGTATGGCGCAACGGAAGTGACGCTGCGGTAAATAACTGCGGCCACCGGGCGTTTGCCCGATGGCCGTAGAGATACAGACAATGGTATGGAAAGGCAGATTAGTACTGCCAGAGGTCGTGCTCCCAGTTGAAGATATCGTTTTTGATCTTCTCGGATTCCATCAAGAGATCCACACCGGTGAGGTATTCGTCAATTTTGCGGTCGTACACGTTCGATTCCTTGTAGATATAGCTGGCGAAATAGCGCATTTCGAACAGATCTTCCCAAGAGATCGTAGCGTTTGTGTTGCCGCCGAGCGTAAATACGCGATTCCGGGCGAACATTTCACGCGCTTGCGGGTAATAGACCCAGAACATAGGACGTTCGAAGCGGAAGTTGCCCTCATTGTCCTTCACGTCAATCAGCGGCGCGATACCGAGGATGCGTACCTGCATGGTGGAAGTCTCCTTATCGAAGAACCAGATCTCCTTCACGCGGAAGCGCTTCACGTCTTCCCAGTTAATATCATTGCGAACCACCGTTACCTTTTCAGCGTACGTTTCCGGGTCGAACGTGACAATCGTGTCGGATTTAGACAGCATCGAGAGCACGTCGTCTGTGCTCAGGCGCTTAGAAAACTTATCGTCTTCCGTGCTATACACCGGCAGATCGCCGTTCGTAGCGGCGTCGGAGAGCAGTTTAAAAAACGGCGCCTCCGGGTATGCGAAAGGCAGGTTCATTTTTTCGCGCACATCAATAATGCGCCAGATGCGTTTTTCCCAGAACACATCGCTTTCCCGCACCGGTTGGTAGGGCAGCACTTTGCGTTCCATCATGATGTCTTTTTTCACCACGTCATCCAGCGGTGCGTCTGTTGCTTCCGGTTCGCTGGTTTCAGTGAGAATTTCGATTTCCTGCGGATTTTGAGCGAGCGCCGTAGTAATTCCCGCCAAGACCAGCAGGAAGCAAAGGCAAATCCATTTGAATGTAGTTTGCATGGCTCGAAGATTAAGCATGAACTGTGTTTAGTACCTGTTTTCAAGTTGCTCCAGCCGCGGAGTACGGCTGGAGCAATTGGTGAAAGGGGATTAAATTATCTAATTTTGAACGACAGGCCACCGAGGTTACGCGGTATGTTGTCGCCCGGGCATTTTACTTTAATATCGTCGAAGAAGTACGTATCGCCCGGCTTTGCTTTCTGTACCATTTCGGCTACCGTGCCACCAAAACGGGCGCCGGCGTTCGGCGTATCCGGAGACGGGTCTGCACGTTTTGCGAGGTACGTGCAGGTGAAACCTACTACATCGCATTTTGCGTCGAAGTCGAAATTTTCAAGTACTGCGCCGATACCGCCTTGCGCCTTGAATTCACCGTTCCCCATCGCGCCGCTCTTGATTTTAGCGCCAAGTAGCGGAACGGGATCAGGAATACGCTTTACACGGTATTTGAACGTAGTCGGGGGCAGACCGCCGCCTTGCAGCGTAATCGTAGATTCGCCCGGCTTATCAGCCCGAACAATGTAGTTGGAAGAACCGCTCCGGGTGATATTCACGCCGCTGGCGGTTACTTTCAAATCGTTGGAAGAAACACCGGCGGCCGAAACCGTGATCGGGTTGTCCACGCCGATGTAGAATACGTTCATTTTGTCGAGCTGTACCGAGCAGGAACGCTCACCCACTTCGTATTCAAAATCCTTGTTGTAGGTTTTGACTTCCTTCGTGAGCGGATTTGTCACATTGATACGCACGGAATACTTTTTCGTACCGGTCGCGTTCGTGATCGTCTCATAGTGCGCTTTACCTTCTTTAACCGCCAAGTTTGAGCCATTCACGTTGATCGTGATGTTGTCGGCCGTGGTTGAATACGCGCTCAGGAATACGTCAGCCTCGTACTTATCGCCGCGGATAACATATCCTTTTGGTGCGGAGATGACCGGTTCGAACGCATCCATTTTGATTTCTTCACCGGCGACCTTCTTCAGGCAGTAGTTCAGTACGGCGGAGGCAGAGCTTTTCGAGTCGCTTTGCAGTTTACCCAGGATGGGGAAGCAGGCAGCAACCGGCATTTGCTTAAATTTCAGCTCCGCCCAGTTCTTAGCCTGTGAAGTCGAAGGAATCGGTTCGATACCGAGCGTAAGCGAGGCCACTTCCGTCGGATCGTTATCCACGAGCGCTTCAAACTTCTTGCGAGTTTCCTCAATTTTGCTTTGGATCTCCGCGCCGAGGCCTTCGTTGATAAACATGTTTGTAGTCAAGTCCTTGTTCCGGATATCCTTCGGAATCGTCGGATCCTTTTTAGACGGGCCACCGGCCTTTTCGAAGAGTTTTTTGCGTACTTCTTCGACATATGCGTTGAACTCGTTCGAGATTTGGATAGCCTGCGAGGCGTTTTCCTTATATTTCTTTCTGAGTTCGTCGTTGTAAGCCTCAGCTTGCTTTGTGATATTTTGCATCACCACTTCATTGTTTTTTTCCACGATCGTACGGCTGCCTTTTAGGCCGTTATCGAGTGAAAAAAACGCGTTCATCACCTCAGCGGAGACGTTAAGAGCCAAAAGCGCGGTCAACACCAGATACATCAGGTTGATCATGAGCTGCCGCGGCTCCTTTGGTATAGACATAGTTATCTAATTTAAAGGTTGTGACGAAATAAAAATTCGTGACCGCAGCGAAATTACTGACGACCGATGTTTGCCATAGCGGCCAGCATATTGCCGTACACCGTATTGAGCGAATTGAGGTTTTTGTTCAAAGAAGCCAGCTGATCTTTGTAGCCTTTCACGTCTTCTGCAGACTTAGCCATATCGGCCATCGCTTCGTTCATGCGCGTATAGAAATTGCTCATAGATTTTACCTGCTCCTGCGTGCCGGTGAAGTCCACCTCTTGCAGCGCTTTCAGTGCGCCGAGGCTTTTAGACATGGATTGCAGTTCGGTGAGCATACCGCCCAATTGGCGTTCTATTACGTCGCCGTGCAGCGGGACGATATCCGGATCGTTCGACGGACCGGCGGTCAGCGGTTGCAGGCGGGCATGGTAGTCATCCAGGCCAGGATACAGTTTGCTCCAGTAGTAATCCGGCTCTGGGCCTAACAGACCCAGCATCAGGAAGATGATAGCTTCTACCGTCAGGCCGATGATCAGCATTTCGGAGGCGCCTTCCCAGCTTTCCAGTTTGAACAGTGCGCCCATAAGAACGATTGCGGCGCCCACGCCGATGGCGAGGTTTTTAACGTACTTGAATCCTTTAGTCTTGACGAAACTCATTGTTATAGACCGTTTAAGCAGTTTAATTAATGTTAAAGTCTGAGTATTAGTTAAAATTTGAACTAGGCGAATCTACCCGCACATCCGACAGCATACACGTTGTAAAAACTGTCTGGAAACGCGTCTTTAGAAATCGTTGATAGAGCGACCGAGGAAGGTGAGCACGCAGCGGAAGCCTACATAACATTTTGTGGTGTCTTGGTATTCATAGTTGCGCGTACCCGTGCGGAGGAAGAACGCGGCATCCTTCCACGAGCCGCCGCGGATCACTTTGCGCTTGTACGTCAGCGGATCTTCTTCTTTGGCATCGTAGCGCACATCCGGGTTCAGGTCGTGCATGAAAGAATAGGAATTTTCGAAGAATGCCGTTTCTGTCCACTCCGACACATTACCGGCCATGCAATACAGACCGTAATCGTTCGGGTAATAGCCATCTGCTTTTACTGTGTACAGACCGCCGTCTTCGGGATAATTACCGCGGCCGGGCTTGAAATTAGCCAGCAGGCAGCCTTTGGCATTACGCGTGTAGTACGCGCCCCAGGGATACGGTGCGTTTTCGCGACCGCCGCGTGCGGCATACTCCCATTCATGTTCGGTGGGCAAGCGGAAATCTTCCGTATGGATGCCCTCTTCACCGGAATACATATCCCAGATTTTGGTGCGCCAGTACGTGAAGGCTTTTGCCATTTTCCAGTTTACGCCTACCACTGGATACTCGTCGAATGCCGGGTGATAGAAATAATTCCGAGTCATCGGCTCGTTGTAGGAATAGGCGTAATCGCGAATCCAGGAGAGCGTATCCGGATATACCTTGATTTTTTCCTTGCGCAGGAAGCTGGTCCGGTTGCTGTTCCGATCATGGGCGGCGCGCTGCCAGTCCATCCACTCGTACTGGAATACCAGTTTGCTTACATCCAATTCCTGACGGCCCGAGAAACGCTCATTGCCCTGGTAAAAGAGGTCTTGCAGCGTTTCCGCTTCTCCTTCCCAGTCAATTTCCATTTCCCAGTCAATCATGGGTTTATCGCTGGTGGCGCCTTCTTCTTCCACATAGTGTTGAAGCGTTTCATGCGCGAGCGAGTCAATAACCCATTGGACGAACTGCCGGTACTCATTGTTGGTGATTTCGGTGTCATCCATAAAGAAACCCTGAATGGAGATGGCCTTAGGACGCGCTACCAGCTGCTTGCTGATATCCTCGTCGCCGGTTCCAATGTGAAGGGTTCCCGAAGGAACGTACACCATGCCGTAAGGGTTAATGCCTTTCCAGCCCGGGCGGTCGAGCACTCCAACGAGTTGACCGCTTTCTGTCCGGCCGCAAGATGCGGCCACTACTGCAATAAACGATAGCAGCAGGAGCGAATTCTGTAGTTTTTTCATATTAAACACCCGTGTTTTCCTACTTAAATATGCGGTTTGGCAAAAGTGGACGTAAAGATAGCGGATTAAATTAGTAACGACCAAAATTTTAAAAAAAAATGGCGCGCTGAGGGGGATTTATTGGTATTCTCGCTTTAGTAACGCGGGGTTAACAAAACATTGTATCCACCGGGTTTATTTTTAACATTTTTTCTCCAACGCGGGGGCGGAGGCGGTAACGAGGCAATAAATGCTGCGATCGCTACCAAAAACGCGGATTATAAATGACCGGCGGGAGGGTTCCCCTGCCAACAGGTTTGTTGAGGCTGTACCGCAACATCAATTCATGGCTGCCGCGGTTCACGGTGTTGAGGGCGGACAGGGGGAGATCGTACGCGTAAGCCGCCGTAGAGCGCTCATTTATCTGCCATCCAATCAACACAACCGCTGCATCGCGCGCCTGCCGGGTTACCCCCCTGAGCGAAGCGCCCGCAAATATAAACGATCTCCAATTAAAAAGTGCAGATATTTCTAATTGTGTCACGAAAAAGTCAGTTTTGGCTAAAAAAGACGGTCTAAGTTCCAGGTCATCACCTATTGGTAAATTATACCCGGCAGTAAATACGTAGTGACGCGCAGGTTTTAGCCGAAAAGCGCCGCCCGAAGTCGGTTCCAGCACCGGCGCAAAGACAGGCTGAACGGCCAGGCCGGCCTGGAGGGCTTTTCGACGGAAAAAAATCCCGGCCTCTCCGAAAACAGTTCCGGCATTGATGTTGCCCTCCGGCAATAAGTTATCGTTGTGCGTAAACAATCCGCCGGGCTCCGAATAGGTTCCCTGGGGCGCGCGCAACTTCGCACCATCGAGGGCGTATTGCATGTACCCGCCGCTAACACCCAGCGATAACAACGCGGAGCGGCCAATCTCAACCTGGAACGAATAGGAAAGCGCCGCCTGTGTTGCGCGATGGGCTCCCATCGTGTTGTTGTCTAACCGCAAACCAAGTCCGCTGTTGATTTTGTACACCGGCAAATGGGCATTCAGGGACTGCCCCACGGGCGCCCCCTGCAGGTCGGACCATTGCTGCCGGTAAACGCCATTCAAAATGAGCGTGTTTTCTGTGCCCGCTACCGCCGGATTAAAGGCGTACGGATTGAGCATATACAGGCTGTACTGCGGCAGCTGCTGGGCCTGCAACCAGCCCAGTACGCCTATATATATAATAGGTGTGATCAGTTTTTTCATCATCCGCGCGATGGTGGTTGAAAACGTTCCCGGACTTGAATTAGTTGTTTGAAATCCTCCAGATCAGATACGGGCTTTTGACAGGCAAAATTCCGGCATACATAAATCTGCGCTTCCGCACCGGACGGCTTGCCGGCCAACAGGGGCAAGTCCGATGCACCCACTGCGGCGGCAAGCACTTTGTTCGGCACGAAAAGCCGCTGTACCGCCCGGGCTTTCTCAAAGGCGTTGTCGCCAATAACCCCGATCTCGTGTATTCCGTGCGCTTCATACAAAAGCGCCTCCGCCCACCGTTCGAAAGACAGCGGGTATTTTTCCACAGAAGCCTGCATGGCGCCCAACATACGCACCGCGTGCGCGCGCCAATCGGGGCGATCCAGTAGGATTCCCAGCCGTTGCAGGTTGTGCGCCATCGTGCTGTTGCCGGAAGGCGTCGCATTGTCGTACAGATCTTTCTTCCGCGCGATCACGTCGGCCTGTCCTTCCCGTGTGTAATAGAACAATCCGGTATCCGGATCGGAAAAATGGCGGAATACAAAATCCGTGTACTGGTCTGCCAGCGACAAGTACCTCGGATCGAAAGCGATCTGATACACATCGGTCAGGGCTGCGATCACCAGCGCGTAGTCGTCCAGGAGTGCTGCATACTGGGCCTTGCCGTCCTTCCAGGTATGGAGCAGGCCACCGGCGCCATCGTCAAAATGCGCCAGGATAAAATCCAGGGCGCGCAGGGCGGCAGCCTCGTACCTTGCCTGCCCGGTAGCGGTAAAAGCAGCGGCATATCCACTGACCATGAGGGCATTCCATCCGAGCAGCAACTTGTCATCGAGGCCGGGCCATACGCGCTCGGTGCGCAGACGGAAAAGTTGGCCCCGACAAGCAGCAAGACGGGTTTTTAGTTCCCGCACATCCAATCCATGCGCCGCAGCGTACGCGTCGTAATCGCCCTGCGCGCGCCACAGGATATTGCGGTGTTCCCAGTTGCCCTCCGCCGTTACGCCATAAAATGAACAAAACAGGGGGGATTCCGCGCCGAGCGCCGCATCCATTTCTTCTTTTTCCCAGACGAAAAATTTTCCTTCCACGCCTTCCGAATCGGCATCCTGCGCGGCGTAGAAACCGCCCTGCGGGTGCGTCATTTCGCGGGTAACATAGTCCAGCGTTTCCTCCAGGGTTTCCCGGTAGGTTTCGAGTCGTGCAGCGTGCGCATGCGCCAATTCGGCGTCGGATTGGAGGAGTTTAATCGCTTCTGCCAGCAGGGCGACCAACAGGGCGTTGTCGTACAGCATTTTTTCAAAATGCGGAACCAGCCAGGCGCGATCGGTGGCATAGCGGGCAAAGCCGCCGCCCAATTGATCGTAAATGCCGCCGTGAATCATTTTATCGAGCGACAGCAGGGCGTGCTCCAGGGCTTCCTGGCGACCGGAAAACCAGTAGTAGCCGAGAAGATACCGGATCGCCATGGTGGAGGGAAACTTGGGCGCGCCGCCAAACCCGCCTTCGAGGCGGTCGAAGCGATCCCGCATTTGGTAAAAAATCGTTTCGAGCGCGCCGCCGGGGCCGGCAGGGCCAAAGGGCGAGATCGGGTTCTGCTCCGGCTTTCCGACCAGCACGTCGTCCTGGCGCAGGATGTGTTCCAGGAGCTTTTCCGCCTGTTCAAAAACAGCTTCGCGCTGCGATTCCCAGGCGTTCGACAGGTGTTGCAATACCTGCAGCCAGGAAGGGCGGTTGTACGCCGGACGGGGCGGATAATACGTGCCGGCGTAAAAAGGCCGACCGTCTGGCGTCAGAAAACAGTTTAAAGGCCAACCGCCGCTGCCGGTCAGGATTTGGCAGGCCTCCATATAAATCGCGTCCAGATCCGGCCGCTCCTCCCGATCCACCTTGATATTCACGAAGTGCTCATTCATGAATGCGGCAATATCCGGATTTTCAAAGGATTCGCGTTCCATAACATGGCACCAGTGGCAAGTGGAATAGCCGATGCTGACCAAAATCGGTTTTTGCTCCCGACGGGCTTTTTCCAGGGCTTCCGGCTTCCAGGCGTACCACTGGACGGGGTTGTGGGCGTGTTGAAGCAGGTAGGGCGAACTTTCGTATTGGAGATGATTCATGGTGTTCAGTGATGCTGCTTGTGCCGTTCGCTCAGTATTTCCACAAGGCGGCGCACCGCCCGGCGGCGCACCCGGCGCTCCAGCTCTTTATTGGGCTCCTTCAAAATATACTGAAATTTCAAGGCGATATGATCCTTTTGCACCTCTGCTACCCGGAGGTAGTAGCTGTCGGCGTTGATGTACTCGTGAAAAGGTTCCAGCGCTTTGATCAGTTCGGTTTCCAGTTCTTCCACCGATTGGAGATACCGGAAGTCTATATCAAAATCTATGCTGGTGCGTTTGATTTCCCGTTTGGTGTAGTTGACCACGTCGGAAGTCAGCACTACATTATTCGGCACATAGATCACGTCGTCGTCGTCATTGAGCAGGTGGATATTTTGCAGCGTGATATCGGTAATTTTTCCGCGATGCTGTCCGATGCGCACATTATCGCCGATGCTCATTTGCCCCGAAAAGGTGATAATCATGCCGTTAATCATGTTCGAGATGTAGTCCTTCGTCAGAATAGCCAAACCAGCAAAAATGATGGACAGCGAGGTGAATAATTCGCGGGCATTGATTTGGAAGAGAGAAAGTATGCCTGCAATCAGGCCGAACACCACCAGTAAAGAGTAGATGTGCCCGATACCGATGATAAAATTATCGTCGCCCCGCACGCCATGCCGCCTGCGGTACACGGCGACCACAAAAAACTGTACAAAATCGAGGAATAAAAGGAATATGGCGATCCCGCTGAACGTGTCCAGATAATAAGACAGGGTGTTGCGGTATTTGGAGCGCGCAACCATTGCCGCCAAATCAATTTCACCCATCCGCAGCAGGATAAGGGTGGTCAAAATACCCAATTTGAGCAACAATACCGGGATTTTCCGCATAGGGGGCGCTTTGATTGACTGGATAAAAACGAGGATAACAAAGATAAGTAAGTTCGCCTTACCTTTGCCGGGTTATTTTTAAATATTTCAATGAAAAAAGTACTTCGCTTTTTAAAGCGTATCTGGGTCTTAAACTTCTTGCGAAGAATTTATCAGGCAACCACCGTGTACAACAAGCGGTACCTGCAAATAATAAAATGGGGCTTTCTGTCGCGCGAAGACACCAATTACACCTACCACCTCGCGCCGGAAAATCTGCAATACCTGGCTGCCATGATCTCGGTAATTACGGGCGTATCGCGTGCCGATGTGCTGGCCTATTTTGAGGAGGCCGAGGGAGATCAGACGTTAAAGGCAACCATTCTGGCTGCCAGGGAACGCTCGGAATATAAACAATTTGCCGACCCGGAGGTTCGATTTGGCCGCCGGCTCGGATGGTACGCGATGGCGCGTATCTGTAAACCGAGGGTCGTAATTGAAACTGGTGTGGACAAAGGCCTGGGGGCCGTCCTGCTCTGCGCGGCCCTGCTGCGCAACCGGGCGGAAGGTTTTCCCGGGCGCTACTATGGAACGGACATTAATCCGGCAGCCGGTTATCTCCTAACGGGAGCGTACAAAGACGCAGGTGAAATTTTATACGGCGACTCCATTGAGAGCTTGTCCAAGTTCAAGGAAGAAATTGACCTGTTTATCAACGACAGCGACCACTCGACCGAGTATGAGTACCGAGAGTACCAAACCATCCGTCCGCTTTTAAAGGAAGACAGCGTGATCCTGAGCGACAACGCAGAATGTTCCGACAAACTCGCCCGGTTTTCCCTGGAAACCGGCAGGCACTTTCTGTTTTTTCAGGAAGTGCCCGCCGATCACTGGTATCCCGGCGGCGGAATTGGTTTTAGCTTCGCAAAAAACGCGCCGGTGACGTGAGCGCAGGCCGCTGCAGCACACGCATCCAACGAAATCAAGGATAAAAATAAAAGTTCGACCGAACATAGTATCGGCGTGACTTTGAGTCACGCCGATACTTATCCGGACGATTTTCAAAATTATATTCTGAAAACTTTGCGATACTGTACTTTATGCAACGGCCTCCTGTCCTAAAAATGCAGATCAGGGTTTCAGCTCATCCTCTACCGGGTGCAGCGGCAGGTTAAACGCTTCGGCAACGCCGGCGTACACTACCCTTCCGCCTACGACGTTGAGGCCGAGTTTGAGTTCGTTATTTTCCCGGCAGGCTGTCTTCCAGCCTTTTCCGGCCAGTTGGAGGGCATACGGCAGGGTGGCGTTGGTGAGCGCGACCGTAGAAGTGAAGGGCACGGCGCCCGGCATATTGGCTACGCAGTAGTGCACCACATCGTCAATGATATAGGTGGGGTTTTCGTGCGTGGTGGGTTTGGTTGTTTCGATACAACCGCCCTGATCCACCGCTACGTCCACAATCACGGCGCCGGGATGCATGGTTTTCAGCATGTCCTTCGTGATCAATTTCGGCGCTTTGGCGCCGGGAATAAGGACAGCGCCCACGATGAGGTCTTGATTTTGAATCAGTTGACGGATATTATATTCGCTGGAGAACATGGTCACCACGTTCGCCGGCATGACGTCGTTCAGGTAGCGGAGCCGTTGCAGGCTGACGTCAAGCAGGGTCACCTGGGCGCCCAGGCCGGCCGCCATTTTGGCTGCCTGCGTACCGACGACCCCGCCGCCGAGCACCAGGACTTTACCGGGCGACACGCCCGGCACGCCGCCCAACAGGACGCCACGGCCTTTCACCGGTTTTTCGAGGTATTTAGCGCCTTCCTGGATGGCCATCCGACCGGCTACTTCCGACATCGGGATAAGTAGGGGCAGCTGGCGATCTGCCGTTTCTACCGTCTCGTACGCCAGGCACACGGCGCCGCTGGCGATCATGGCGCGCGTCAGTTCTTCGCTGGAGGCAAAGTGAAAGTACGTAAAGATCAACTGATCTTTCCGGCAACGGCTGTATTCTTCCGCAATCGGTTCCTTGACCTTCATAATCATCTCGGCAATTGCCCAGACTTCCTCGGCGGTAGCCAAAATTTTCGCGCCGGCGCCGATATATTCCGCATCTTCAAAGCCGCTGCCAACGCCGGCCGTGCTTTGTACATATACGGTGTGTCCGCGTTTGGTGAGTTCCAGCGCGCCGCCCGGCGTAAGCGCTACGCGGGCTTCATTGGTTTTGATTTCTTTTGGTACGCCGATAATCATGCGTAAAATGTTGTATTTGGTGAGCAGATACTGTTTTAAATCAGGGCGCAAAGGTAGTAATTTTTACCCGCGCCACTACAGGAAAATGTCCTGCCCAATATCTTTCACCAAGCCAAGCCGGGCCGCAATCTGAAACATTTCATGCACGGCCGCCCGGCCCTGTGCACCCAGATCCACCGTAAAATCCGTCACATACAAGCCGATATGCGCCGCCATCACCGCATCGTCCATGGCTTGCGCGTGGGCGCGCACGAAGGGCATCACATCCGGGCGGTTTGCAAACGCGTATTCCACGCTGCGCCGCAGCACCCGATTGACGCGCTGCAAGATGTCAGGCGGCAAATCCCGCCGCGCAACGATCCCGCCAAGCGGAATCGGGAAACCGGTTGTGGATTCCCAAAATTCGCCGAGGTCGCGGATTTTAACCAGCCCTTTCTGTTCGTACGTAAACCTGTTTTCATGGATGATCAGCCCGGCCTCAAAACGACCACTCAACACCGCGTCTTCAATGTCGGAAAACAACACTGCCGACTTCCGCTGCGCTTGTGGATATGCGAGGCTCAGCAAAAAATTGGCCGTGGTCATCTCACCGGGAATGGCGATTCGGGCAACCTGGATTTCCTCCGCAGAAAGCGTCTTTTTTGCAACTAACAAAGGGCCGCAATTCCGTCCCAAAGCGCTGCCGGCATCCAACAAAACGTAACGGTGCGTCAAATGCGCAAAAGCGTGGTAACTCAACTTGGTGACGTCAATCACCCCGTCAAACGCGCGCCGATTGAGCGCCTCCACATCATCAATATACGGCGCAAACTCAAGCCCCTCTGCGTCCACTTTGCCGTGGAGCAGGGCATCAAAGATAAAAGTGTCGTTGGGACAAGGAGAAAAACCAAGGGATAATCGCATAAAAATGGACTTAGAGCGGCCGAGACCGCGTACCTTCGCACAAATGGAACCGACTGTAATTTTTGAAGACAATCATTTACTAGCGCTGAACAAGCCGGCGGGCTGGTTGGTTCAGGCCGACCGCACCGGCGATCGCACCTTGACAGACTGGGGTAAGGCCTATTTGAAGGAAAAATACGCCAAACCCGGCGCGGTTTTTCTGCATCCCGCGCACCGGATTGACCGGCCGGTGAGCGGCGCGGTATTATTCGCCCGCACCGATAAAGCATTGGGGCGACTGACGACGCTTTTTCGCGAGCAGAAAGTGCTCAAAACGTACTGGGCGCTGGTTTTGGCCCCGCCTCCGCAACCGGAGGGCCTGCTGCACCATTATCTCGTAAAAAACGAGCAAAAAAACATCGTAACCGCCTACAATCGCCCGGTACCCAACGCTAAAGCGGCCGAACTCCGCTATGCGTTGGTCGGGATGGCCGGGCCCTATTCCCTGCTGCACGTTTGGCCGCACACGGGCAGGCCCCACCAAATTCGCGCCCAACTGGCTGCGATGGGCTGTCCCATCGCAGGCGATCTAAAATACGGCGCGTCCACACCGCTTCCTGATGCCTCTATCGGATTGCACTGCCGCCAGATGGAACTGATCCATCCGGTCAGACTGGAGCCTGTTACGGTAGTCGCCGATACGCCGGAAACGGAAATATGGCGGTTGGCGCATCTATAGAATCCCCCCCGTCAAATCCTGTTCGGTGCGACCTGTCTGGAGGGGCCGTGCACCCTACCCTTTCCGATCCCGGCGATTTTCCCGCCGGTCGCGCTTGTCCTCCATGCGGTCGCGCTTGTCTTCCCGCCGATCGCGTTTATCCTCCCGGCGGTCGCGTTTGTCTTCCATGCGGTCGAGGCGGCCGCCTTCATGCCGGGCATCCCGCACGTCTTCGCGCGCATCGCGCACGTCTTCGCGGGCGTCGCGGCGGTCTTCTGCGCGGTCGCGTTTGTTTTCCCGGCGGTCGCGCACATCTTCGCGGCGATCGGCGCGCGGGTTTGGTTGGGCCTGCAATTGGAGGCTGAAAAAGAAAAGCAGCAAAAAGGGCAGGACAAAAATGGGACGGCGTTTCATAAATGTGCAGTTAATGATAAAATTGAATGATTGTGGTTTGACTTCAGCGGAGCAGAAAAGTTAAATTACAGCTCCCCTGGTTTCACTTCCATCTGACTCAGGGCCCCGTTTCGCAGCACCCAGACGCTGAGCGCCCGACCGATGGTGGTTTCATCCAGGATTTTGTGCAAATCGTCTATGGAATCCAGGGGTTTCCCTTCTACCTGGACGATCACATCGCCCGGTTGCAGACCGGCGACGGCGGCGGGGCCGTTTGGTTCCACCGTCTGCACCTGGATGCCGCCTTTTGTTTGTAACTGCAGGGTATCCATCAACTGGGGCTGCAGGGTGACGGCCTGCGCGCCGATCCCGATAAAACCGCGGCGGACGCGGCCTTCCAGGATGAGTTTGCCGACTACAAATTTCGCCAGATTGGCGGCCACTGCGAAGCAAAGTCCCTGAGCCGGCAGGATCACTGCGGTGTTGACGCCGATTACCTGTCCGCGCGAATCTACCAGGGGCCCGCCGGAATTACCGGGATTGAGCGCGGCGTCTGTCTGGATCACATCGTCTATCAGGCGGCCGCTCTGGCTCCGCAGGGTTCGGCCCAGGGCGCTGACGACGCCGGCTGTCAGGGAGTACTGAAAGCCAAAAGGATTGCCGATCGCAATAGCGATTTGGCCAACCTGCAGCCGGTCGCTGGCGCCAAAAGCCAGTGTGGCAAAATGATCGCCGCTGATTTTGAGCACAGCCAGGTCGGTCGCCGGATCATCGCCCACCAATTCGGCAGTGAAACTCCTGCCATCCGGCAAAGAGGCTTCGATGCGTTTGGCGCCGTGGACAACATGGCTGTTTGTCACCAGATATCCATCGGTGCTAATCATAAAACCCGAACCCGTTCCGGCTTGCGGCTGCCGGCGGTCTTTGGGCTGATTGGTCTCAATTTTTAGATGCGCAACCGCCCGACTGGCCTGCCGGGCTACGCCGGAGACCGTCTGTGAATAGGCGTCGAGCAGTGCCGAGTCGCGGTCGTCGGAGGTACTTGAACTGGAAAAAAACAAAATAATTTCTGATTGCGGATTTGGGATTGAAGAATTCAGATTGCGAGAATGATGCCGATTGAATTTTCGATGCCATATTAGCAGTTTGCACTGACAAAATTACAGTATAGCGACTTTTTTACGAAGCACCCGGCCATTCGTCAGGCGGGCCTCCAGCAGGTAAAGCCCGGGGCGGATATCCGGAGCGATTGGCCAATCGAGGGAAAGCTGCGGCTGGGCAAGGATATTTTGTTGAATGGGTTTTCCGCCGGCATCAAAAAGCCGCACCGACTGGATGGGCAGGGCGGAGTCGAGCGATTGCAGGCGGAGTATTTCAGTTGCCGGATTGGGATAAACAGACAGGACGATCGGGTCGGCCTCTATAACCGATAGGTCGGACACGGTGGGAAGCACAAAATCGGAGAAAAAGCGCCACAATTCTGCCGTAGCGGAGATATCCCGGTTGGTGTTGCCCAGTCCGGAGGAGCCGGAAGCGCCCGGCCAGGTGTGGCCGCCATTGAGAATTTTCAGGTGTTCCACGCGGACGCCGGCGGCGCAGGGCGCCCAGACCAGCCGTTCCACCGTGGAGCCTTCGCTAAAGAGGTCGGGCAGCGGCGTCGCAACGGCGGGCTGCGCGCAGCTGTCGCGGGCGGTCCACAAGCTCAATACCTGTTCTGCCGATTGGTTGCCCAGTCCGCCGTTATAGCTTACGATCGCATCAGCCGTGCCGTGTATTTGCATGAAGGGGACGGGGCGCGCAGGCGCGCACTGACCAAAAGCGCCGGTAGTCATGGTGCCGGCCACGGAACCGGCGGCGGCGATCCGGTTATTGAGTTCGCAGGCCAGTCGGTGGGACATAAATCCCCCCGCCGAGAACCCGCAAGTATAAATCCGCAGCGGATCAATGGTATAATTAGCCGCCATGGTGTCTATCAGGGCGCTGATAAAGCCCACATCGTTGGCCGTCGAACCGCCTGGAAAGCTGGTGCTGATGTTCCAGGCATTTCCAATCCCGTTGGCGTACACGGCGATAAAGCCGGCAGTATCCGCCAGGGCATTAAAACCGGAATACCCCATGATAGCCTGGGCGGATTGGGTGAATCCGTGCAACACGAATACCAGCGGCGTGGGTTGGCCGGGCGTGTAGTTTGCAGGAACATACGCGATGTAGGTTCGGTTTTGGCCTTCAAAAGTGAAGCTGCCGTTTATTTGGGCGGATAGGGTGAACGGGGCGGCAAACAAGGCCGCGGCGAGCAGGGAGTAGATAAATTTCATGCTTTTATTGAATTTTATGCAGCAAGACGAGTTTAGACATGTGCCTGTGGCGACTTTCCAACCATCCGTCAGTCCATCGCAATGGTCACATTTTTTGGTTCCGTAAAAAAACGCATGGCTTCCCAGCCGCCCTCGCGGCCCACGCCCGATTGTTTGACGCCGCCAAAAGGCGTACGCAAGTCACGCAACATCCAGGTATTGATCCACACGATGCCGGCCTGCAAATCCCGCGCGAGGCGTTGGCTTCGCTGCAGGTTGTTGGTCCACACCGTAGCGCTGAGGCCGTAAGCCGTGCCGTTGGCGAGCGCCAGCGCTTCTTCGTCTGTATCGAAAGGCTGGATCGTCACAACCGGACCGAAAATTTCCTCCTGGTTGGTACGGCAATCAATCGGCAGGCCTTCGATGACGGCTGGTGCGAGGTACCAGCCTCCTGCGAGCCGTCCGGGCAGGCGTACGGGCGTGCCGCCGCACAGCACGGAACCGCCTTCCTGTTTGGCCAATTCGATATAGGACAGCACTTTTTCGAAGTGCGCCTGGCTGACTACCGCGCCCAGTCGGCTGTCGGCGGCGCCTGGATCACCGACTTTCAGCGCCTGCACTCGCTCGACAAAATCTTTTTTAAATTGCGGATACAGGGCGCGCTCGACGTATATCCGGGAGCCGCAGAGGCAAATTTGCCCCTGGTTATTGAATGCGGAGCGCACGGTGGTATCCAGCATCCGTTCGTAATCGCAATCGGCAAAAATGAGGTTGGGATTTTTTCCGCCGAGTTCGAGGCTGATTTTTTTAAACAAAGGGGCCGCCACGCGGGCAATTTCAGCGCCGGCCCGCGTGCTGCCCGTGAATGTAACCGCTTTAATATCCGGGTGCGCGACGATTGCGGCCCCGGCAGCAGGCCCCGTACCGTGTACGATATTGAGCACCCCGGGGGGCAGTCCGGCTTTATTGCAAATTTCCCCCAGCAAATACGCCGTGTAAGGCGTTACTTCGGAGGGTTTTCCCACCACGCAATTGCCGGCGGCCAGGGCGGGCGCTATTTTCCAGGTAAACAGGTAGAGCGGAAGGTTCCAGGGTGAAATTGCGCCGACGATGCCCATCGGCTGGCGCAGGGTGTAACTCAGGGCATCCGGCTGGTAGTAACTCTCCGAGGCGAAATGCAGGCAGGCGGTGGCGAAAAACTTAAAATTCAGTGCCGCGCGAGGGATATCCACCGTGCGGGCTGTGGTGACCGTTTTGCCGGAGTCCAAACTTTCGGCTGCGGCCAGCGCCTCCAGATTTTCTAAAATACCGTCTGCGATCGCGCGCAGGATGTCGTGGCGCTGCTCCGGCGCCAGTGCAGTCCAAGCCGGAAAAGCCGCGCGGGCCGCCGCTACGGCAGCGTTCACGTCGTCCGAACCAGAATCCGGAATTTGCGCATACACCTCCCCGGTGGCCGGATTGTGATTGTCCAAGTACCTTCCGGAGCGGGGCGCTTCATACCGGCCCTGAATGAAATTGTGCAGGACGATCATATCGCGTCGTCGGTTTTTTGCATAAATTGAGCGAATAATTTGTTGTTAGACGCCTCAAAAGTACCTACTTTTAGCCCTAAAATAAAGCACCAGTCGGGGATTTTATCACCAAGTAAAAAACGGCGCCTTTTTGCCGGGGCAGCCAATCGCCGATACGCGCTTATAACAACACCGATATGTCCACCTCCATCCTTTCGATTCGAAACGTTGTAAAAACTTATGGCGCCTATTCCGCCGTGGATCACCTCAGCCTGGAAGTGCCGGAAGGCAGTATTTTTGGGATGTTAGGCCCGAACGGCGCCGGAAAAACTTCCCTGATCCGTATGATCACCACGATTACGGCGCCTGATGCGGGGGATATCCTGCTGCGCGGCGAACGGCTAAACGCCCGATCGCCGGAAAAAATCGGTTACATGCCGGAAGAACGCGGCCTGTACAAAAAAATGAAAGTAGGGGAGCATCTCCTCTACCTGGCCCAACTCAAGGGACTGAGCGAGGCCGCCGCTAAAAAAGAAATTTATTTTTGGCTCGATAAATTCGATATCCGGAGCTGGTGGAATAAAAAAATTGAGGAGCTCTCCAAGGGGATGCAACAGAAAATCCAGTTCATCGCCACCGTCGTGCACCGCCCCCCGCTGCTTATTCTCGACGAACCGTTCACCGGACTCGATCCCATCAATACGGCGATTATTAAAGACGAAATCACCCGCCTCAACCGGGAAGGAACCAGCATTATCTTTTCCACGCACCGCATGGAACAGGTGGAGGAAATGTGCGACCATATCGTCCTGATCAACCACGGCAAAAACGTGTTGTACGGCGCGGTAGCCGATATCAAAAACGACTACAAACAAAACCGATACCGCATCGAAACCGAAGGCAGCCTGCCGGAAGATTTCGCTGATCGCTTTCAACTCGTGAAAACTGACGGCGCCGCTGCCATCGTCCAACTGGAACAGGAATCGCAAAGCGACGCGCTGCTGCGCTATCTCCTCGACCGACACGTACGGATCCGCTATTTTGCGGAAATCCTGCCCACCTTCAATGAGATATTCATCCGGCGGGTAGAAGGCTCAGCCCCGGAGCGCCCCAACGCGTAGTAAATATACACCACGCGTACCTATTCATTTTGCGAATCACCTCATCGTATGTCAAAACTTAAACTCATCGTCTGGCGGGAATATATCACCCGCGTACGCAAACGCTCGTTCATCCTCGGCACCCTGATGGCGCCGATCGGGCTGCTGATCTATATCCTGGTTATTGTGGGCTTGAGCAGCTACGAAGGCGGGGGCGGCTTGAAAGTGGCCGTCCTGGACGAAGCCGGCGTCCTGGGGCAACTGGCAGATGAAAAAGGCCTGCGCTATAGCATCGTAAAAAATAAAAGCCTGGAAACGCTGAAAGAAGCTGTTGCCGCCGAACAATACGACGGCGTGCTGCGGGTGCCGCCCATCGGCAATGTGCGCGAAAAAGAATTTACCCTGTATTACTATTCCGACCAAAAGATCGGGCCGGAAAAGCGCACCGCGATGGAAGAGGCCATCAGCGATAAAATACGCGACTACAAAATCACCGCGCTGAATCTGGACAAAACCAGTCTGGAAGACCTCAAAACCGAGGTGTCCATTGATCCGGAAAGCATTACGGCCAGCGGCGAGGATGAAAGCAAGTACACGGCGGATATTGGCCTGGCGATCGGGGCGGTTATGGCGTTCATCATGTTTTTTATGGTGCTGTTTTACGGACAAATGGTCATGCGCTCCGTCATGGAGGAAAAAACTAACCGGATTGTGGAGGTGATGATGTCCTCGGTCCGACCCTTCGATTTGATGCTGGGCAAAATTCTGGGTGCGGGCGCCGTCGGCCTCACGCAGGTGCTCGCCTGGGTCGTCCTCAGCACGCTGGTTACGTTGCTGGTTCCTGTGCTGGGCGGACTGGACGCCGGGCAGATGCAGCCGGCCATGGGGCCGGGGCAAATGCCGCAAATAGATCCGGAAGCGATGGAAAGCGCACAGTTTCGTTTGTTGGCGGAATTGAGCCGGCAAAATTGGCCGCTGATCATTTTTTCCTTTATCATCTTCTTCCTCGGCGGGTATTTTATCTACTCTTCGCTGTTCGCCGCGATCGGTTCGGCGATGAGCGACGACCTGGGCGAGGGGCAGGCGCTGACTTTGCCGGTGACGCTGCCGATTATCCTCGCCTTTTATATTACGGCCTTTGCAGGCATGCGGAACCCGGATTCCGGGCTGATGGTTTTTGCCTCCATTTTTCCGCTGTTCTCCCCGATTGTGATGCCGTTCCGAATGGCTTTTAATCCGCCCTGGTGGCAGGTGGCCATTTCGCTGGCGCTCGTAGTGGCCAGCGCGTTCTTCTTCGTCTGGCTGGCCGGCCGTATCTACCGCATCGGCATTTTGATGTATGGAAAAAAGGTGACGCTCCGCGAAATTGGCAAGTGGTTATTCTGGAAATAGCCCCACCCGACGGCCGATGGCGTTCCAATCCGCCTCGGTGTCAATATCCGTCAAGACCGGCAGCATCCTGCAGTCGCCCCCCAGGGCCTGCATCCGCAGGCGCGTCTCCGCGCAAACGGTCGGACTGCTCCATGCGATGCCTTCAAATACCGCCGCCTGAAATCGGCGCATACCCAGCAGGTAATATCCGCCGTCGGCGCTTGGCCCCAGCACGAAATCACACGCGTGCAAGGCGTCAAACCCTTCGGCGAGGATCTCCGGCGTGATACCGGGGCAATCGCTGCCGATAATCAAGACCCGGTCGGCGCCCGCTTCAAAGGCGCTTTCAAATGCGTTGGCCATGCGCAAGCCCAAGTCGGCGCCCGATTGCAGGTGTTTTTCGAACAAATCCGTCGGCCACTCGTCGGCCTCCGGAAGGTAATCGCTGTAATACAGCCGGCGGCGGCAGGCAGTTCGGGTCGCGACTGCCCGGGTGTAGGCAAGCAGTTCCTGGTACGCCGCCAGGGCCGCTTCAGCGCCAAGTGCTGCTGCGAGGCGGGTTTTTACCCGGCCTAAGACCGGATTTTTGATAAAAATGAGCAAGGTTTCTTCCACGCTCATGGAACATTTGGCGGGAGAAAACGTTTAAAATCATCTCATTCATAGTACCAATACCCCCTACTCCACGTACCAAACACCGCCTATCCACTCCGCATGCGCAAACTTTTTTTCTGGCTATTCCCCGCTTTCCTGGCCGCAGGTTGTGGCGGCGCGCAAAAAGCCGTCTATACCCCCGACCAACTGGTTCCCACCGACAACGCCCTGCTCTGGAAAATCAGCGGCAACGGCCTGTCTAAGCCTTCCTATTTGTACGGCACGATCCACCTGATTCCAAAGGCGGAACTAACCTTTTCCGAGCCGCTGCTTGCCGCGCTGGATCGCAGCAAGCGCGTGGCCTTTGAAATAGATATGCGGGAAATGACCAACCTGGGTAAACAATTCAGCCTGATCACCAAGGCCTTCATGCGCGATGGCAAGACGCTGCGCGATCTGCTGAACGCCGAGGATTACGCGTTCGTGCAGTCAAAAATGACAGAGCAAGGGATGTCTATGGGCATGCTTGAGCGCCTGAAACCGATGTTTCTCAGCATGATGCTGTCCAATGAAGAAGAAAATCTCCAAAACAGCCGCATGACCTCCGTGGAAATGGAACTGTATCAACTGGCGCGCAAGCGAAAACTGGCGTCGGCAGGATTGGAAACCGCCGCCTACCAGATTGGCGTGTTTGACAGCATCCCCTACGACGCCCAGGCCCGCATGTTGGTGGAAACACTGCGCAGCGGCGAGCGCGACGCCGGTGCATATAAGGATATGCTCCGATTGTATCGCGCGGAAGACATCTCGAAAATGCAGTCCATGGTCGTAGAGGAAGGTCAGGATATGGCCCGATTCGAAGAATTGTTGCTGACCCGCCGCAACCAGAATTGGATACCGGTTATGCGGCGCCTGATGAAAGAAACGCCGACCCTGTTTGCCGTTGGTGCGGGCCATCTGGGCGGCCCGCGGGGTGTGATCGCCCTCCTGCGCGCGGAGGGTTACCGGGTGGAACCGGAAAAATAGCAACCGGCCGGCGACGCTTTTTTATCGCAAAAAATTCTTTTCATACACGGAAATATTCCCGCGATCGTCCGTCACGGTTAAGCGGAGCGTGTGCTCGCCCGGTTTGGTGCGGCTGTCGAACGTGTGCGTGAGGCGATTGCGTTTGGCGTCGTACTCAAACAGCACCCACTGGCCGTCTATGGTGCCGGTGTAGCGCGGATCGTCGGCCGGGCCGGCGGCGCCAAAGTTGTCGCGGATCCGGAATGACATAGCGTTGCGCTTGCGCATATCCCGTTCGAAGGTCACCGGCACGATTGCCGGCGGGATCGTATCAACCAGCATGCAGAAATCTCCGAATTCCCGCGTGCGGGTAACCAGCTGCCCTTCCTGCCAGCTGCCGCCGTAACTGACGGGGCGGGTACCGCCCACGCGGGCGATCAGGGCCTTGGGGCGCAATTTTTCGGGAATTGGCACACTTGGGCTGATTTTTAGTTGAAAGGCGGTGTGGATCGGCGTATTTTTATGGTGGATTTGATGCACGGGCGACCAGGCGCCGGCGGGTTTTTCCGGGCGGCGGAGGTAGAGAAACGGCAGCGTTTCGTACAGCGCGCCTTTGGGCAGCACGAGGGTTAAGCCATCGAGGTCAATGCGGCTCTCCGCATCCCAGGGCAACAGGTAATCGAAAGCCGGTTGCGAAATGATGTCCGTTGCGACCGTGCGCTGCGCCCAGAAAGTAATCGAAGCGGTATTGCCGTTGGCGTCCACCGCTTTGAGCGTCATTTTGACCAATCGGTTTGGGTAGAGTTGGACGGCGCCCAGCGTGGGCGTTCGGCGGTAATTGGAGAGGCGGTTTCCGGGCAGGATAAAGCAGCGGTGAAACCAGGCGCCGAAGCGTTGCTTTGCGCTGTAGTCGGCATGCGCGTTCATATAGCGCGTTTCGTCAAAATCCAGGTCGTCCATGCGCCAGTCAAACACCCTTTCCGCGTCTGCATCGAGGGTAATTCCATAAATACCGTTGTCATTCCGCAGATAATCCATTCGATCGTAGGCTTTCACGGCGAACCCGACCCGGTCGTAGCTGACGAGCAGCGTGTCGCCGCCCTTCAGGTGGTAGGTTCCATCGGGGCGTTTTTCGACTGGCAGGGCTTTTTCGAAGAGTGCTTCGCGGTAATCATTGAGGAAATAAATTTTCATATCCCGGATTTCGGGCGGGGTGCGGTCGGCGACCGGCAGGCCGAATAATTCCGGGTTCAGTACCTTTTGGGTTGCGGTATTTCGGATTTCGAAGTGCAGGTGCGGGCCGGTGGAACTGCCTGAGTTGCCGAGTTTGCCGATTTCCTGTCCGCGTTTTACCGGGAACATAGCGGCGGGCGGCGAGAGCGTGACTTCGAAGCGCGCGCGTTTGTATTGTTCTTCCCGCACGTACTTTTGAATTGCCGGGGCAAAGCGGTCGAGGTGGGCATACACGGTGGTATAGCCGTTGGGGTGCTTGATATACAGCACATTACCATAGCCGTCGGCTTGTACCTTGATGGTTGCGACATGGCCTTCCGCCGCTGACAGCACCGGCTGGCCGGACTTGCCGGTTTTACTTTTGATATCCACACCGGAATGGAAGTGATTGGCGCGCAATTCGCCGAAGGTGCCCGTCAGGCGGAGTTGGTCCTCGACCGGGCGCTCAAAGTAGTCTTTGGGAAAAGCGGCGGCCACGATTTCCGGTTCCGGCAGGGGGCCGGGGACGGCATTGTGGAGGCGCGCGACGGGCGCCAGCAACAGGGCGCCCAGTGCAGTTTTCAGGAAGGTATGATACCGGAAAAATACGCGATTCATAACGTCAGGGTTTTTATACCACGCTAACATAAGGAGTATCCGGCAGAAATCGCCTGTTTTAAAGAAATTTTAAGCCTGCCCGCCCAACCCGCCGAATTTTCAAGGTTGTATTTCAAGCACTTCAAGGTTTAAATCCGCGTCGAAGCGCCATCTTCCGACCAGCGTGCGTTGGTACTGATTTTGGTTCAGATACGCCGCGAATTCCG
Source organism: Lewinellaceae bacterium (assembly GCA_040383605.1). Lineage (GTDB taxonomy): Bacteria > Bacteroidota > Bacteroidia > Chitinophagales > Saprospiraceae > M3007. The sequence goes on along the minus strand of JBEIDF010000002.1, from coordinate 19,982 downwards.
TTCTCGGGATACTGCGGGCGCCCAGGCTGAGCAGGTGTTCCGTTTCCTGCTGGCAGTCAATGAGGGTAAAGCCTTGTTTTTGCAGGGCGCGCACCAGCACGATAAAGCCGGCTTTCGAGGCATTGGTTGTTCGTGCGAACATGCTTTCGCCGCAAAATATCCGTCCGAACGCCAGGCCGTACAAGCCGCCTACCAATTCCTCATCTTGCCAGACCTCCACGGAGTGCCCGATTCCCAGGCGATACATTTCAGTGTAGCCCTCGACAAAGCGCGGGGTAATCCAGGTTCCCGGATGGCCCTCGCGCGCGCGATTCGCGCAGGCCAGCATGACTTCCTCGAAACAGGTGTCCAGCGTGTAGCGAAATTTATGCTGGTTAAAAATCGAACGCATGCTTTTATGCACCCGCAATTCCTCCGGGAACAGCACGCAACGCGGATCGGGCGAATACCAGTAAAACTCTTCGTCGTGTTCAAACCAGGGAAACGCGCCATGCCGGTACGCCGCCGTGAGCCAGTCCGGCGTAATATCACCGCCGACTGCCAGCAAACCGCCGATGTCCGCCTTGTTGAGGGGCGGAAAAGCGGGCGGTTCAGATGGATCAAGCCAGAATAAGGGCACGGGAAAATTGGGGTTTTGTTTAGATACGCGCTCTTAGAGCTTGCCTAAAATTATATTCTCTGCTAAGAGCATGTCTAAATTTATATTCTCTGCTAATATGAAAAGGATTTTTTAGCCAGACAAGGCGCTTTTTGCAGGCGTAATGGGACTAATTACGGCGAAAAAAGGAACGAAGGTTGGCTGAAAAAGACTTTCATATTAGCGAGAAATGCAATTTTAGACATGCTCTAATAAGAAAAGGATTTTTTAGCCAGACAAGGCGCTTTTTTCAGGCGTAATGGGACTAATTACGGCGAAAAAAGGAACGAAGGTTGGCTGAAAAAGACTTTCATATTAGCAAGAAAGATAATTTTAGACATGCTCTCTTAGTCTGCATCATCCATCACGGCCGAGAGGCCCCGATCGAGCAGCGCTTCGTACTGCGGGCGCAATTCGTCCTTCGGGCCGGTTTTTACCGTTGCCTTGCCTTTGAAATGGATAATAAGCGAGAGCTGCTCCGCCTGTTCGGAGGAGTGCTGCAAAATTTCCATAAAACATTGAATGACCCACTCGAAGGAGTTGTGGTCATCGTTGAATACAATAATGCGGGACGGGGTGTCTGAAAGGGTGTCGTCTTCCACCAGGACATCCACTTCTTCATCCCATTGTGGTTTGAGTGGCATGGCGCTTTTTTTACAGGCCGGTCAGTGTTTGTTTAATTTTTTCAAAGTTCGGCAAATCACCTGCGCTTTCGAGCACTTCTGCATAGCGGATGACGCCTTCTTTATCTATCACAAAAGCCGAGCGTTTGGCAACGCCTTTCATTTCATATACAAATTCCTTGTACAGGACGCCGTATTTTTTTGAAACGGTTTTGTTGAAATCAGATAACAACGGAAAGGTGAATTTTTGTTCCAGGTTCCAAGCATTTAATGCATATAAACTGTCCACAGACACGGCCAGCACCTGTGCATCCAGCGCTTCGTACTCGCTCAAGCTGTCGCGAAGGTAGCACATTTCTTTGGTACATACCCCGCTAAATGCGAAGGGGAAAAAAAGGAGCACCACGTTCTTTCCGCGGTAGTCTTTGAGTTGCACCTGCGATTTGTCGCTGGCACGAAGGGTGAAGTCGGGCGCTGTTTTATTTATCATGTTAAAAAAATTTCGGATTTCAGATTGCGGAATTCGGATTGCGGATTGTACCCGAAAGATTGAAAGAACAAACCCGCAATCCAATAAATCCGCAATCCCCAATCCCAATTCTCCAATTTATTTTGTTTGTTTTATCAGCCATTCACGTTCCGTGAGAACAGCGGCGGCGGCAATTTGTTGGCGGAGCGCGTGTTTTTGTGCGGGGTCATTGGGGTTCAGGGTGACCAGCCGGCGCATAAAACGGACGATGGCCTGGTAGTTGTCCTTGTGATAACCCAGCACTTTTTTGCGCCGGATGTACGCCTGGATGCTGTCGAGTTGGTTCTCCAGGGCATCTGATTCGTCGAGCAGGTAGTAGATTTTACAAAGCATCACTTTGGCCGCCAGGTTTTGCAGCACGTCGTCGTATTCCATCCGAAGCAGGTGGCGCATGGCAGACTGGAAATCTTCTTTTTCAAAAAAATAGCGCGCCAGGTTGAAATGCAGGGCCGCCTCGCGGTGATCTTCCGGCAGGCTGGGAGCATAATCGTGCAAAAAACGCCAGGTCCAGTCGAACTCCCGGAGCGACAGGGCGGTGAGGGCCACGTTGTTGTACGTCCAGCGCGAGAGCCGGCCATTATCGAGCAGCGCGCCGGCGGCCAGTCCGGACTGGTACAGTTCGAAAATAGCGCGATAATACGCCTCTTCGCCCTGGTTGATCCGCCGGATACAGAAGTTGACGGCCATGCGGTATAGGTCGTTCAATTCGGCGGGCGACCAGCGCTCCGGGCGGTCAGCGAGCAGGTTCTTCAAATCGTCAAAATGGGCGGCGCTGGATTCGCCGCCCTGCAAGGCAAAGTATCCGTGGTAGTACGCGGCAATGGCCGGCAGCTGCAAAAAGGGATGGTCTTGCAAAAAATCCAGCACGGGCGCCAACAACCCGGGATGATATGGCTGCCGGCGCACGGCCTGGTGGCTGAGCGCCATACAGCCGGTTCGGAGTTTTTCGCAGATGAAGGCCGCATCCTGGGCGTCGGACAATTCCTGCAGGTTGAAGGCTTTGGCGCGGCCTTGCTGCGCGGACAGGGCGTAATCCTCCAGGTGCAATTGGTATTGAAGTCGGAGGTACGCGCTGCCGCGGCCCGGCGCCGCTTCCAGCCGCTTGCGGGCGTATCGCAACATTTTCGCGCTCTCTTCGTGAAGCTGCAGGCTCCGCAGCCGCTCGAGGGTCAGCAGATGCCGCTCCGCCGGCCGCTCCTGCCACTGCGCCAGCGCCAGAAAATCTTCCACCGCCTCCAGCAGATAACTCTGAATATGGGCCGCCTTGGGCTGCGGAATACCCAATTCCACCTGCCATGCCCCGGGATCGGTCGGCGCCTCGTCTTTCCGGAGCCGCGCGCGCAGGTAACCGTACAACGCGCGCACAGCCTCGTGCTGCACGTGATAGGGCGAAGCCATATATTTGTCCAAAGCCCGCAATTCAGGGCCGGACATGGCGTGCAGGATGGTCAAAACGGCTTGTGCCGCCATAGAACGATGTTTTTTAAAAAAAATAATAATTGAAAAAAACAACAAATTTTTATTTTAAAATGTTGACTATCAATTTAATTATTTTTTAATTAAATTTTTTAAGATATGAAAAATCATAAAAAATGTCTTTTTAGAAGCCCGCCTCCAGCTGCACTTTTGTACCGTCAAAAGTGGCGCTTATTTTCAATCCAAATCGCATGAACAAATTATTCGCATTTCGCCTCGTAGCAGGTCTTTTCATTTTGGCCGTACTGGCAAGCCCGGCGCGCGGGCAGGGTTTTCGCAGGATTTTTAACATTCCGGGCAGTTATTGTCGGGATATGGCACAGAAGCCGAACGGCGATCTGATCCTGACGGGCGGAATCCGCGCAGACGGGCGGATTTTCCTGCAACAGGTGGATGCGGCGGGGTATCTCGTCTGGGCCAACCACCTGGATCGCGGCGGCGCGCACGGGCGGGCGCTGTGCCTGACGACCGACGGCGGCTTCGCCGTCCTGGCGGAGTCGTATCCCGAGGGCGGCCAGCTCAAAAACCTGCTGCTGAAATTCAACGCCGCCGGCGCGCTGCAATGGGAAACCGTGCTAAACAATCCCAACCTGAATAATAAATTCCGGGATCTGGTCGCTACGCCCGACGGCGGCTTCGCGCTCGTGGGCGATACGCGCATCCAAACGCCCGCGGTAGAGCAGGAAGCATTATTTGTCAAACTGGACGCCAACGGCGCCCCACTCTGGACCGCCACCCTGGGTTTCGCAGGCGCTAACGAGATTGTCTCCCGGCTCGTCCAACTGCCCAACGGCGACCTGGTAGCCGCCGGCGAACGGCGGCCGCTCGGACAAACGGAAAGCGACTACTTCCTCATCCGCACCAACAGCCAGGGCGATCTGATCTGGAAGCAGTGGTACGACAAACCGGGATACCAAAACGCCAAAGACCTGCTGGCTACCCCCAACGGCGAACTGACGATTATCGGCGAAACATACCAAATCAATCCCGCCCGCCAAACGATCCTCAAAACCGACGGCAGCGGCAATGAAATTTGGTACCGCGACGGCGCCGTGCTCACACAGGAACCACCCGGCGGCTACCAATCCTTGATCAACTGCTTCACCGGAGACGCCGGCGGCAATACCTTTGTAGCCGCATACGACTCCGCCCGGGTCGCCCTCACGAAATACGACCCGGCCGGCGCCCTGCTCTGGACGAAAATCAGCAATGTCTCCGACATCCCCTACGCTGTGGCGCTCACGCCCGACGGCTACTTTGTTATCGCCGGCGAAACGGAAGTTCCCGGCCAGGCAACCCTGATGAAAATAGACGCAAACGGCAATTACCTCAACTTTTTTAACCAACTCAGCGGCCGCATTTTCCTGGACGAAAACAACGACTGCCTGTACGATACCTCAGAAAACACCGCCCTGAACTTCGTGGTGGAAGCCCGCAATCAATTTGGCGAATCGTACTACCAAACCGCCGGGCCGGACGGCCAATGGAGCATGGCGGTATCGGAGGGAATCTTTCAGGTGTTCGCCCGGCCGGTAGGCAGCCCGCTTTATTTCTGGACGATCTGCGACACGCCGGCCGTCCAGATTGCCGGCATCAACCAGGCCTATAATGCCCCGGATATCGGCGCCGGGGTGATCCTCGACTGCCCCTTTATGGAGGTGCAACTCAGCGCCGGGCTGATCCGGCGCTGCACCAGCAGCTATTACAACGTGCACTATTGCAACTACGGCACGAAAACGGCGGAAGACGCCTACGTGCTGGTTATACCCGACCCGTTGCAATCGTATGAGTTCAGCTCCATCCCGCTCGCGGGCGGGATCGGAGACACCCTGCGCTTCGACGTGGGCGATGTGCCGCCGGGCGAATGCGGCACATTCAGTATCCGATTTTACCTGAGTTGCCAGGCCCAAAACGGCCAAAGCATCTGTGCGGAAGCCCGCATTTTCCCCGACACCCTGTGTAACCTTGAAGCGCCCGGCTGGGACGGCTCCGACCTCGGCATCACCGCCGCCTGCAATGGCGGGACGGTGCAATTTACCGTCCGGAACCAGGGCGCCGGCGATATGGCCTCCGCGGTAGAGTACGTCATTATTGAAGATCAGATCATGTTTGCCCAGGGCAGCCTGCAGCTCGCCGCTTCGGAGGATACCGTCCTCACCCTCGACAATACCGACGGCTACTCCTATTATATACAGACCGAGCAGACGGCGGGCCACCCCGCCCCCGGCCGGCCCTCCGCAGCCGTGGATCAGTGCAACGGCGGCAGCGGACAAAGTCTGCACCTGCTGCTCCCCGCCGACGATGAAGCGCCCGCCGTGGATATTTTCTGCGACGAAGTGGTCGGCTCTTTCGACCCCAACGACAAAATGGGCTTCCCGCTAGGCTGGCAAGACGATCATTACCTGGAACCCGGCCGCGAAATTGAATACCGCGTCCGCTTCCAAAATACCGGCAATGACACGGCTTTCCTGGTCATCATACGGGACACCTTGTCCGACGTGTTCGACCTGCAAACGCTCAGGCCCGGGGCCGCCAGTCACCCCTACGCGTACGAGCTCACCCTCGGCGGCGTGGCCGTATTCACTTTCCGGAATATCCTCCTGCCCGACAGCACGACCAACGAGCCGGCCTCGCACGGGTACGTCAATTTCTCCGTGTATCCCCGCGCCGATTTACCGCTGGGGACAAAGATTGAGAACAGCGCCGCCATCTATTTTGATTTTAATGAGCCGATTATTACCAACACCTGGTTCCACACGCTCGGCGTGCCGCTCGTGAGCGCCGTGCCGGATGATCCGGAGAAAGCCGGCGCGCTCCGCTTGTCTGTACAACCGCACCCGGTCAGCGAAAGCGCCTGGCTGCGCGTGGAAGGCGCTGTTTCCGATGCGGAAAAGGATTTTTTACTGTTTGACGCCCGGGGCACATTGCTGCGCCGGGAAAATTTCCGGGGCGAGCAGTTGCTGTTTGAAAAAGGCAGACTCGGCCCCGGATTGTATTTCTACCGCCTGCAAAACGCAGACGGCCGCGTTGGCGCGGGCAAACTCATTATCCACTAAAACAACTTCAACGCTTGTCCTATGAGCAAGATCCTCTATATCGCCCTTCTTTTACTCCTCGCCCAATACGGTAACGCACAATGCCTGTACACCGATAGTTGCCCGACGGATACCCTTTCGTTTTGCGACCTCAGTTCGAACGACGCGGCTTTGTGGAGCGAGCTCTACTGGCTCGATCCGATCACCGGTGTGCGGGACCTGCCCGACGGCGCCGTCAACCTGAATTTTACGGCCACGGACTCCTGCCCGGGCGCTGCCTTGCAGTTCCGGTATGTATTGGAATTAGATTTGGACGGCAACGGCGTGCCAGAAACCCGGATTGACAGCGACGACCTGCCGGCAGCCGGCATCGTGTTTTTTGGAAATATCGGCGGCGCCGGGGAGGCGCGCAACTTCGACCAGCGCCCGGTACCCGCCAATCAGCAATACGCTTTTGCGCTGGAAGTCAGCGGAAACGACACCACCCAAACCGCGCGGGTGCGCTGGAATACAGCCCTTGATCCCGGTACTTATAGTGATCCGCAGCTGCCGTACGGCGCGCATCAGATCACCTGGATTGTTACGGACGGGCTGGGCAACAGCAGCGCCTGCACCGCTGTTTTTGAGATCAAAGATTGCAAAAAGCCGACGGTGGTCTGCCTGAACGGCCTGATTGCCAATATTATGCCGACCGGGCTGATCTCCTTGTGGGCAAGCGATTTCCTGCAATATACGGAGGATAATCACAGCACCGTTGTGCATATCGAACTCGGCCTGGTGAAATCGGCGGAAAGTACCGGCGCGTTTCCGGTGGACAGCAACGGCGCCCCGGCTACGATGATCCTTTTCTCCTGCGATGAAATCGGCGCGCATCCGGTGCAGCTTTGGGCGCGGGATGCGTTTGGGAACAACGATTATTGCGAGACCATGATTGTTATTGAGGACAATTTGAACAACTGCGCCCCGCAGCCGCACAGCGTCGCCGTATGCCTTCGGCATTGGTGCGATGACGCGCCCTTCATCGGCGCCGGCGTAAACATTGATCCAGACAACCCTGCCATACCGCCCTTTTCGATTTACGATTCCCTTTTTTTAGCCGACGGTTGTTATTACTTTAACAATATCTTACCTTTTGGTTCCAACTATACCCTCGCGCCCGTTTCCGATACCGACCCAATGAACGGCGTGTCCGTTATGGATATGCTGCGTATTTCGCAACATATCCTGGGCATCGAGCCGCTCGCCGCGCCTTACGCGTTCATCGCGGCAGACATCAACAGGTCGAACTCCATCACCACGTTTGATATCGTGGAAATCCGCAAACTGCTCACCGGCGTGTACACGGAATTTCCGAATAATACCAGCTGGCGTTTTGTGGATGCGGATTATGTTTTCCCTAATCCTGCCAATCCTTTTGCAGGATCCATTCCGGCGGTGATCTACCAGGCTGACGTACAGGATTCTGTGCTGTATGGCGCCTTCAAAGCCATCAAAGTCGGCGACGTGGACTGCAGTGCCATGCCAGGCCTGACCAGCGCGCCGGAAGACCGCCGGGTAAGCGGCATGCAGTTGCCGGATCGGGTACTGCAAGCCGGCGAAACAGCCGAACTGCCGCTGCGTTTTGATCAGACCGGTCGCTGCCTGGGCTTCCAGTTCGGCCTCACATTCGACCCCGAGGCGCTGGAAATCGTATCCGTATCCGCCCCCGGGCTACCGGAATGGACACCGGCCTGCTGGGCCGTACCCGCACCCGGCCGACTGAATGTAGCGTGGGCCTCTGTGCAAGGGATGTCCGGTACGGAACTATTGATCATCCGCGTAAAAGCCCGGTTGCAAGTCCGCCTCTCCGATGTAGTTCAACTGGCTGAAACCGGACTACCCGCCCTGTTGTGCGACGATCAGATGAACGCCGTCGGCCTCTACCTGGAATTTCACGATAGCCGATCGGGCAACAACGAAGCATTCGCCATCGGCGTTGCCCGGCCCAATCCCACAGCGGCGGGTTTCAGCGTGCCGGTACAATTGGACGAACCTGGCCAGGTAATCCTCCGATTGTACAACAGCCTGGGTGTACTAGAATATGAACTGGCGGAATTCCTGCCGGCGGGCGGGCACACACTGGCCGTTCCGGCGGCATATATGCGCGTCGGGGGAGCATATTATTATTCAGTGCAAGCGGGAAAATGGCGGGACACAGGCGTTGTGGTGAAACGGCAGCCGTGAGCAGTCCTGCTACAAAAAAATAATCGTCCGACCTTTACAAGGCGGACGATTTAGCTTCCGGTAAGGAGATTTCAGATTGAGGCGGGTTTGGTTGGCTACATTCCCTATCCAATTGGCTACAGACTGGCGCGATACAGGGATGCGTCGCATATTTTGTTATACAAAGAAACGGACATTGGTTGGAAATATGGCAGTTTAACAAACAAGTGCGTCAGATAAACAAATAAGTGTGCATAATAATTCTATTTGGCAATTATCCCAGGAAACTAAGGACTTATTTTCGGAGTAAAACAGGCGTGCATATTTGATACTTGGCGTATATTTCCGCGTAAAACCAGTTTATGCGGATCTACTTCACCCTTTTATGCTGTCAATTTTTTGCGATGCTGGGCGCGCAATCCCCCCAGTTTTTGCATTACGGTTTGACAGACGGGTTGCCCAGCAATCAGGTGTACTGCATTGAACAGGACCGGAACGGGATGATTTGGCTGGGCACCGACAACGGGTTGGCGCGTTTTGACGGCCGGGCGTTCCGCAATTTTCAGGTGCAGGACGGCATCCCGGATCCGGAGGTTTTGAATCTCAAGACCGATCACGAGGGTCGTTTGTGGATTTCCTGTTTCAGAAAGAGCGCCTGCTACTACATGAACGGGCAGTTCAGCACCGAAAAAAACAACCCCGATCTGGCAAAAATCCGGTTTTCCTCGGCGATCAACGCCTTATTTGTAGATACCCTGACGGGCATTTGGTTTACCGGCACGGATTACACCGTGTGCAACTGGCGTGCCGGGCGGGTTCGGACCTTCAAATCGAAAGTGCTGACGAACCTGATTCGAAAGATCGGCGGTGATTTTTTTGCTTTTAGCCGAACGCATATTGCGCGATTTGAGCCGACAGCTGGAACATTGGATACGGTACGGAGTCTTTTACCGCTGATTGACTCTACTTTTATCCTTCGCGGCATTGCCGTTTCCGGAAATCGGGTGTTGTATTCCACTTCCCGGGGGTTGTGGTTATTTGAATGGGACGGCGACAGGTTCCGGGTGGTGGATGTGCGCCAGATGGAGGCCGGCAATGTTTTTGTGGATCAGCGTGGCCGATTTTGGCTTGGAACCAACACCATCGGCGCTGTGTGCTTTGACAATGCGGACAGGAGCCTGTCCAACCCGCGGATTTTTTTACCCGGCGAGAAAATCACCAACGTATTTGAAGATCGGCAGGGCGCGCTCTGGTTTGGCACAACTGGCAACGGCGTTTTTGTGTTGCCGCCCCAATATTCCCTGCGCTTTACGAAGGAAGAGGGCCTGCCGTCGAATAACATCACGGCCGTACTTCGGTTGCCTGACGGCGCATTGCTTGCGGGCGACGAAGCGGGCAACCTCCTGCGCATATCTAACAACCGCATTCAGCTTACGCCGCTCACACCTGGCACCGGCTACAATCGCGTGCGCAGTATTCAGCGATTGCCCAATGGGCATTGCCTGATTGTATCCGATTTTGGTTTTTTCCTGTATGCGCGCGATCGAATCCGTTTTCTCAACGGGCGGCCCAGCGGTAAGGCCGGTATAATTGAGGGCGGCGCTTTGTTCGCCGGCACCTCCACCGCGCTCGAAAGCGTGGATTTGAATAGCCTGGCCTCGAATATCCTTGTCCGCCGCCGCACCACGGCACTGGCGCAATGCGGCGAAGGTATAGTTTGGCAGGCCGGGGTGGACGGACTTTATTCCGGCAAAGATCAGTTTTTGCATAATTTTTCCATGCAGTTTCCCCTGCTGAAGTGCCGGATCACCGCCCTGGAGTACCAAAAGCCCAATACGCTGATTATTGGCACTTCGGATGCGGGGCTGCTGAAAGCATATATCCGAAACGGCGGTGTGGACTCTGTGCGCGCACTGCCAGCCAGCAACCGCCGCAATCCGCCGCAAATCCGATCCTTGTTTCTGGAGGAGGGGGGCACGATCTGGTCGGCTACGCCGGAGGGTGTGCACTGGTTGCGTCCGGACGGGAAAAGAGGCCAGGTCAACATTTTTCAGGGATTAATTGACAATGACGTCAACGCTGTTTGGGCGGAAAAAGACACCCTGTGGGCGGCTACCCGGTACGGACTGAGTATTATTCCGCTGAACCGCCTGAAAAAGCGCGTGGGGTTTGAGACTTGTTTTACCGGGCTGGAATACCGGGTGGATCGCCAGATGGAATCCGTGGATTTATACAGCAAATATCCGAACGACCTGCAGGTCAGGCTGCCGAGCAATACCGGGACGATCGTGATTCATCTGGCGGCCCTTGAGTACACCGGCAAGGGCATCGAGTACGAGATCGAAGAGCGCCCTGGACTGCTGCCCTGGTATCAGTGGACGTTCAAAAACCTGGTTCGCTGGCGCTTTGGGCATAACAAGCCGGATCAGACCTGGCGCACGTATGAATCCGCCATCAATATGGGCGCCAATCCGGCGCCGGGCGTATACCTGTTTTCAGTCCGCGCCTTCACGGCAGACAATATTCCCAGCCAGAATCGGGCCTTGCTGTCTGTCGTCGTACAGCCTTATTGGTATCAAATAATCTGGTTTTGGCTGCTGCTGATTGCACTCTTGATCGCCACTGCCCGGATTTTGCTGCGCAGTTATGTGAAGATGAAATCCCTGGACAGCGCCCTCTCCAATATGCAGTTGCAAGCGCTTCAGGCACAAATCAATCCGCACTTTTTGGGCAACAGCGTCAACGCCATCCAGCAGTTTTTCTATCCGCCCAATCCGGCTAAAGCGAGTGAGTACGTAGGGATTTTGACCGATCTGCTCCGGAAAACCATGAGTTTTTCCGAGCACCACTTCATTCCGTTTCAAGAGGAGCTTGCCTACAGCCGCGAATATCTGCAGTTGATTGAATTGCGGTATGGCGATCAATTCCGGTTTACAATTTCCGGCGAGGGGGAGATCCCGCTCAACACGCCCTTTCCGTGTATGTTGCTCCAGCCGCTGCTTGAAAACGCGACCCTGCACGGATTGGCGCCGGACGGCCCTTCGTGTTTACAACTGGAATTTGCGCTTCAAGCCGACCGTTTGTTCTGCTGGATATTCGACAACGGCGTCGGCATACAGGCTGCACAAAACCAACCGAGGCCCCTCGACCGCAAGTCCAAGGGCTTGGAACTACTCCGCCGGAAAGTTGAGACCTTCAACAGGCTGTATGATCTGGGTTTGACGCTTGATTTGCACGATCGCCTGCACGATCTCGGCGAGGGGCGGGGAACCTGTGCGGAAATCAGCTTCCGTGTATACCAGTTACCGGCAGGCGACGGTTGGAAATCGGCACAAAAAATAACGACCTGACATGAAAATCCGGGCATTTATTATAGACGACGAAGTCAGCGCCATCCACATCCTGCGGGGTATGCTGAACGAATATTTTGAGGATGTTGCCATTGTTGGACAGGCAGTTTCGTTTGCCCAGGCAATCAGCCTGTTAGAACAGACCGACCCCGACGTGGTTTTTCTGGACATCCTGATGCCGCCCTGGGGCAGCGGTTTTGATTTGCTTAAGAAGATACCCGAGCGAGACTGGGGCGTCGTTTTTTCCACGGCCTACCCTTCTTACGCCATACAGGCCATACAAGAGGTACAGGCCTGGGGTTACATTGTAAAACCCATCCGATTGTCCGATCTACAGTTGACCATGGAGAACGTCCGCAGCAAATTGAGCCGGCAGCCTAATCCGCGCAGACTGATCATCCCGGATCAGCGGCGCGGAAACGTGGTTGTTCGGTTTGCGGACATCCTGTACTGTAAGGCCGGCGGCAACACGACAGAGATCGTGTATCTCAAGGACAAGGGCGTTCAGAAGATTGTATATTCCCGGCATTTGGGAAACGTGGAGGAGGATTTATCCGACCCCTCCTTTTTTCGTCCGCACCACAGTTATATTGTGAACATGGCGCACATTGAGACCTACAAGCAGACCGGTCGGAATGGCGAAATTTCGCTTCCGCACAAAAAAAAGGTGCCCATTTCCATCAATAAAATGGGCGCTTTTGAGGAAGCCTTCCAGGCTTTTGCCATTTTGCGTGCGGAGTAGTTGGGGGCAGTCTCACCCGTTACAGCACCACAATATTTTTAGAATGTAACTGGTTGGCAGGTCGCGTCTGAGCCAAAAAAGGATCCATTTCCCGCCATACTTTGCGATTTTTTTTGACCATAGCGCTGCTATGGCCTGCAAAAAATCGCAAAGTATGGCGGGAAATGGGACTTTTTGGGCCAGACAGCGATCCTGCTAACCAGTTACTTTAGAATATAATTTTGAAAATCAGCCGAATAAGTGTCGGTGTGACTTTGAGTCACGCCGACACTATACTCGATCAAAATTTTATTTTATTACTTGATTCCGTTCAATCCTTGTGAGACCATCTCTAATTTTGCTCGTTTTTAAGCAGAGCAGGCTTCGCAGGTGGGATCATCCAGGCTGCACACCTTTCCCTGGTATTGCGCGGCGTCGAGCGCCTCCATTTTGGGCGCTTCGTTTTGCGTTGCGCTCACCCGGGCGTCCGTCGTTACCTTATTGGAAACAAATTTCTGTTGGTGTTTTTGGCTGAGCGTGAACTTAATCGGATCCGTGGCGGCCTTGCTGCGGAGATAGTACATACCAGTTTTGAGGCCTTTTTGCCAAGAGTAGAAGTGCATAGACGACAACTTCGCGAAGGTCGGCGCTTCCATAAACACATTCAGGCTTTGGCTCTGGCAGATAAAGGCGCCGCGGTCGGCTGCCATATCAATGATCACCTTCTGACTAATTTCGTACGCCGTTTTGTACAATTCGCGGATTTCCTGCGGGATATCCTCGATGCCCTGGATGGAGCCATTGGCGGCCATCACGGCTTCGCGCATTTCCTCATCCCACATACCGAGGCGTACCAGATCGCGCATCAGGTGTTTATTCACCACGATGTGTTCGCCGGAGAGCGTACGGCGGGTGTACAGGTTCGACGTGTAGGGTTCGAAGCACTCGTTATTGCCGAGAATCTGGCTGGTAGAGGCCGTTGGCATGGGCGCAACCAGCAGCGAGTTGCGGGCGCCCGACTGCACCACCTGTTTCCGCAGGCCTTCCCAGTCCCAGCGGCCGGAGGGTTGTACGCCCCACATATCGAACTGGAACTCGCCTTTGCTGAGGGGAGAGCCCTGGAATGTTTCGTATGCGCCGTGTTGCACGGCCAGGGCGACGCTTTCCGTCATGGCGGCGAAATAGATCGTTTCGAATATATCCTTATTCAATTGTTTCGCCTCCGGGCTGTCGAAGGGCATCCGCATCAGGATAAACGCATCGGCCAGGCCCTGCACACCCAGTCCGATGGGACGGTGGCGCATATTAGAAGTACGCGCTTCCGGGATTGGGTAGTAATTGATATCAATTACCTTATTGAGGTTGCGGGTGACCACACGGGTAATTTCGTATAATTTATCGAAATTGAAGCGACCGTCCTCCACGTATTTAGGCAGCGCGATCGAGGCCAGGTTGCAGACGGCAACCTCATCTTTCGAGGTATATTCGATGATTTCCGTGCACAGATTGGAGGAGCGGATCGTGCCCAGATTTTTCTGGTTGCTTTTTTTATTGGCTGCGTCTTTGTAGAGGATATACGGCGTGCCCGTTTCGATTTGGCTTTCGAGGATTTCGTTCCATAGTTCGCGCGCCTTCACATATTTGCGTTGGCGGCCCTCCTTTTCATAGCGATGATAGAGCGCTTCGAACTCCCCGCCGTACACATCGAACAGGCCGGGCGCTTCATTGGGATCGAAGAGCGCCCAGTCGGCGTCCTGTTTCACCCGCTCCATAAAGAGGTCGGGGATCCAGAGCGCATAGAAGAGGTCGCGGGCGCGCATCTCTTCCTTGCCATGATTTTTTTTCAGATCGAGGAATTCCTGGATATCGGCATGCCAGGGTTCCAGGTACACCGCGAAGGCCCCTTTGCGTTTGCCGCCGCCCTGGTCCACGTAGCGGGCCGCGTCGTTAAAGACGCGGAGCATCGGGATAATGCCGTTGGAGGTGCCGCCCGTGCCTTTGATATACGAGCCGGTGGCGCGGATATTGTGGATGCTCAGGCCGATTCCGCCGGCGCTTTGCGAGATCAGCGCGCAGCGTTGGAGCGTTTCAAAAATGCCATTGATACTGTCCTCCGTCATACTCAGCAAGAAGCAGCTGGACATTTGCGGTTTGGGCGAGCCGGCATTGAACAAGGTCGGCGTTGCGTGGATAAACCAGCGCTCCGACATCAGGTTATACGTTTCGATTGCCTTTTCGATTTCTTCGCCGTGGATACCGACGGCCACGCGCATGAACAAGTGTTGAGGGCGTTCCACCACTTTCCCATTCATGCGCATGAGGTATGAGCGCTCCAGGGTTTTGAATCCGAAATAATCGAAATCAAAATCGCGGTCGTAGATAATCGCGCTGTCCAGTTGATCTTTGTATTTTGTGATCACGGCGAACGTATCGTCGCTGATCAGGCCGGCGCGTTCGCCCGATTTAGGATCTACATAGTGATACAGCGCTTCGACGACCTTGTGGAAGTTTTTTTCCGTTTCCTTGTGCAGGTTGCTGACGGCGATCCGGGCGGCCAGAAGCGCATAATCCGGGTGGATGGTAGCCATCGTGGCGGCGGTTTCTGCCGCCAGGTTATCGAGTTCGACCGTGGTAACGCCATCGTACAGACCGACGATCACCTTTTTGGCGATATCAATCATATTGACGTACTGCGTATCCAGTCCGTAGGATAATTTTTTGAGTCGGGCCGTAATTTTGTCGAAAGACACCTCTTCTCGACGGCCGTCGCGTTTGATAACTTGCATCATAGCAGGGAAATAAAAAGTTTTACAATGAATTGGAGAAGCGAGGAAAAGAGCAAAGATTAGATAGTTCTCCTGCCGGGCGCACCGGCAAAAGCAACAAGAAGGTATAAGAAAAGCGCTTGACGAGGCGCCATGCGCGCCGCGCGTGGAAAAATCAGGCCGTTGTCTGGTCTTCGACCGTTGCCTCCGGCGCGTTGCGCATGACCGAGTCAATGCCATTGTCGCGCGAGGCTTCGGATTCATACATTTCGCTGGTACCGATCACCTGTCCGTTCGTGGCTTTCAGGTTGAAGTAGAATTTGCCGTTAGAGGACGTGAGTTTTTCGAAGCGGGCGGCGTCCTGTGCGTTATTGCGCACGGATTCAACGCCATTTTCGCAGGATGACTTGCTGGCGTAGCCCTGGCTGGCGAGGATGACCTGGCCGTTGGAAGCTTTGAGTACGAACTGGCTATCGCCGTTCGAGCGCGTAGATATTACAAATTTGCCCATACAAAGAAAGATTGAAAGCGTGAGGGAAGAAAGTTTTAGAAATCCGCTTCGGTGGTAAACACCTGTTCCTCGCGGTTTGTCATGACGCCGGCTTTTTGGTAATCGCCCACCCGTTTTTCAAAAAAGTTTGTTTTGCCTTGGATAGAGATCATATCCATCCAGGGGAACGGATTGGCGGTGTGATAGACCTTTTCGTTGCCGAGCGAGAGCAGCAGGCGGTCGGCCACGCATTCGATATATTGGCTCATCAATTCTGCGTTCATGCCGATGAGCGATACCGGAAGCGCATCGGTGACGAATTCCTTTTCGAACTCGACGGCTTCGGTGATGATATCGCGGACCTCCTGCGGATCCAGTTTATTCTCGAGCATGGAGTAGAGCAGGCAGGCGAAATCGCAGTGCATGCCTTCATCTCGGCTGATGAGTTCGTTCGAGAAGGTGAGGCCTGGCATCAGGCCGCGTTTTTTAAGCCAGAAGATCGAGCAGAAAGAGCCGGAGAAAAAGATGCCCTCCACGGCGGCGAAGGCGATGAGGCGGTGCGCGAAGCTGGGCGCGTTATCAATCCACTTCATCGCCCAGTTGCCTTTTTTGGACACACACTCCAGGGTCCGCAGCGCGTTGAAGAGAAAATCCTTTTCCTGGTGATCTTTAATATAGGTGTCAATCAGCAGCGAATAGACTTCCGAGTGGATATTTTCAATTGCAATTTGAAAACCGTAGAAACAGCGCGCTTCCGGAATTTGGATTTCGCGCATAAAATTCAGCACCAGATTTTCATTCACGATGCCGTCGCTGGCGGCAAAAAAAGCCAGCACGTGTTTGATAAAGTGGCGCTCATTATCGTTGAGTTTAGTATCCCAGTCCTGCACGTCTGCCGCCAGGTCAATCTCTTCGGCGGTCCAAAAAGAAGCCTCCGCTTTCTTGTACCACTCCCAGATAGTCGGGTATTTGATCGGAAGCAAAACGAATCGGTCGGGATTTTCCCGCAGGATGGGTTCAGTGTGCGCAAATTGAGTTGTCATATTGAAAATATTCAAATACGTTGGGGATGTGTGAACTATTATTTTGATTGAAACCACTTTTTTGAGCGCCGTAGGAGAGCCTGATTTTTGTTGCCGTGGAGTGCACAAAAACCTATCAACCGAAGACTTGATTACACTATCCTGCTGAATAAAAAGGAATGCCTGCGCTAACTTGCGATGAAACGTGCCTGAGCGCATTTGCAGAGCGAAAGTACGGGCAATTTTTACTTTTTCGTGGATAAGTTATCCACACAATGTGGATAAAATATGCAACTCATTGATTTTCAATATGCAAAAACCGAATGATTAGTTTTCCACAATGTGGATAACTCAATGTGGATATCTTGTGCCCGGGCGGGCAAAGCGGGCCGATCAGATGATTCTACGGCGTTGCATGTACCAGTACAGGAAGCCCGTGAATACGCCGGTACCGAGGATCGTGGCGTAGAAGGCCCAGGGATGTTCGGGCATCCCGTTGGGGATATTCATTCCGTAGAAGGAAGAGATCAGGGTAGGCACCATGAGGACGACGGTGAGGACGGTGAGGCGGTGGATGACTTGGTTGAGGTTGTTGGAGATAATGCTGGAATAGGCGTCCATGGTGCCGTTGAGGATGTTGGTGTACACAT
This sequence comes from Lewinellaceae bacterium, assembly GCA_040383605.1. Lineage (GTDB taxonomy): Bacteria > Bacteroidota > Bacteroidia > Chitinophagales > Saprospiraceae > M3007. Next base: position 2,482 of record JBEIDF010000002.1, on the reverse strand, counting down.
TCGACATGGAGAGCGCCTGGGAGTTGTCAATAATGATATCCTCGAACAGGTCGGTGAGGTCCTCATCGCCGTTGATGTGCAGGAAATCCGTGCGTTTCATTTTCATTTTGAGGAGTTCGTTTGCATTGAGGGCGTTGACGAAATAGACCAGGCTTTTTTCGATACTGAGCAGTTGTTTGAGTTCGGCGTTTCGGCTGGAGTGCATGAGTTCTTTTTCGATGCGGTTGCGCTGGAGGTTGAGTTTTTTGAGGCAGGACAGGTATCGGTACACATTTTGTTCCAGCACCTGCAGCACGAAGCGTTTTTCGTCGGCGGGGTTAAAATTGCGCACCTTGTTTTCCAGAAACATGTCGAGCACGGCCGTTTCAAACGCCGAAATCGTGATTACGTGTTCGATCGTGAGGATAATTCCGATCGGCACCGTGATATAAATCGCCTCGTTGGAGACGCCGAACACGCCTTCATTTTCAGAGTTTTCCGGATTCAATACGGGCGTATTGATCAGGATAAAGCGGATATCCTCGTCGCGCTCATAGCGGGCGCGCTCGTCGAGGTCGAGCGAGTCGGTAAGAAATACGGGATCGAACTCAAAGCGGCGGGCAAAGTCCTCGAGTTCGTCAGGCGCAAAGGGTGGCGTTAAATTCACCCAGCAGCCGGGCTCTGCCTCGGCCAATTCGACCAGGCGGCGTTTTTCGCGTGCATAATAACGGATCACCGTCCATTGATGGGTTGAATTTGTGAAAAGGGAAGAAATGCAATCGCCATCCGGCGACCTGCACAATTTTGCTGCAAATTTATAAAAAACAGAAGTGGAAAACAACCTGCCGGCGGGCGAATTTCATTTTTTTTAATTTTGCCGCCGCAAATGGCAAAAAAAATTGTAATATTGCGGAATCTTAGAGCTGTAATAAAGCGTTTTTGATATCGTTTGCATCTTATCTTTTTTAAACAATACTGGCGATTTTTTGCCATTTCCAGTCTTTTGAAAGAAAACGGGACGCTGCACGGCGGCAACCCGAACCAAACATTAAATATCCTGTGTATGCGCCTGTTTACGCCGATTTTAGTTTTTGTATCCTTATTATCCTGCTTCCAGATGCATGGCCAGACAGGGGATCCCGTTGTGCTGGATGGCCGCAAGCAGCGGCAGATCCTGGCGCCAACAGCGCCGGATCAAGTGGTGGTGTTTGAACATCTCATCCCGGGCGAGCGCTACCGGCTTGTCGTGCCGGATGGCGGCCCGCTGGGCGGCTGTACGGTACAAATAAGCCCCCTGGGCGAAGCGGCGCAGGCAGCGGAAAGCGCGCAGGCAGCGGATTTTCAGCTGGAGTTCACCGCCCTGCAGCCCACCCAGGCCTTCCGGATGCGCTACGGCTGCGCCTGGAAACCCGGCAATGCGCCGGTGCACCACGTCAGCCTCGTATGCGGAACCTGCACTAAAAAGGACTTACAGCAGTTCATAGACGCCTCGCTGGCCACCCTCGAGGTGCAGACGGGCTTTTCGGCAGAAGAGCTGGTGCGGGAGGTGCTGATCGGTGGAGATTGCTTTGATATTACCGGTGTGACCTTTTCGGGGAACGGCGCGCAAATCGGCCGATTTTCCAATGGCCTGACCAACATCGGGTACGCCACCGGCATGATCATGGCCACCGGCGATATTAATGTTGCCGTCGGCCCGAACGACCAGGATAACGCGAGCATGGGCGGCGGCGGCGCCACGCCCGACCCTGACCTGACCGCCATGTCGGGCAGCGGCGCAATCTTTGACATGGCTAATATCGAATTCGATTTTACGCCCACGCAATCGCCGCTTACCTTCGAGTATGTCTTCGCTTCGGAAGAATACTGCGAATACGTCGGCTCCCAATTCAACGACGCTTTCGGATTTTTTATCAGCGGACCCGGGATTAGCGGTCCTTTCGGCGGCGCGGCGAATATTGCCACCGTGCCGGGTAATCCGGGTGTTTATGTAACGATTAATAATGTTAATCATCAGTCGTTTTCCGGACTGTATGTGAACAATACCGGCTCGAGCGGTTCGCTCTGCGGACAACAGCCGTCTTTTGCCGCCGCCGTCAATGAAGTACAATTCGACGGATTCACCCGAAAAATGGTGGCAATCGCCAATGTCGTCCCCTGCCAAACCTATCGCATCAAACTCAAAATCGGCGATGTGGGCGACGGTATCTTCGACTCTGCCGTGTTCCTGAAGTCGGGTTCTTTCGACGGCGGCGGTAATGCCTCGGTGGATTTTGTTGTCAACGGCGATCCGGACATTGACGTCGTCTATGAAAGCTGCGGCGAAGTCAAACTGATTTTCGACCGGGTCGGCGGCAACCTGAACACCCCCCTTCCGGTGCAGTACACCATCGGCGGCACGGCCACGCCCGGCGCCGACTACTCGCCGATCCCGGCAGTCGTCGTAATTCCCTCCGGGCAGGACAAGGTGGAAATTACCGTGAATATCACCAACGACCAGATC
>JBEIDF010000001.1:0-80796 GCA_040383605.1 Lewinellaceae bacterium | reverse complement strand
TCTGAGCCAAAAAAGGATCCATTTTTCGCCAGACGAAGCGATTTTTTGCAGGCCATAGCAGCGCTACGGTCAAAAAAAATCGCAAAGTATGGCGGAAAATGGGACTTTTTGGGCCAGACAGCGATCCTGCTAACCAGTTACAAGAATAGACTGTATCCTTACCGCCTTTTTTCCACCCGCCGAGGTAATTCCGGCGTAGGAAGCGGCGCCACTGGGCGCGTCCAAATAGTTCCGAGTTCTGCTTTTAGCCCCTCTGTCGTATTCGGCGGAGCGGGAATCGTACCGGGCAATTGCTCTGCGAGTCCGATCGCTCCCGGGATATCCGGCCTTTCTGCTTCCAAGAGCATGCCCTCCGAGGTAGCTGCAACGGGTATCGTTTCTGTTGGTATCAATGTACTCGAAGGCGCTTCCTGGCTTGCCGAAGCAGCTTCTTCTTGCAGCGGAAGTGCCGGCGAAACGGCTACCCGCTGCTCGGGCTGAGGCGCTGGAGCAGGTGGCTCCTCCTGTTTTGACGCTGGATTAGCGAAGTACAGGATGGCAACAGCCGTTGCGACTGCACCGACAATGGCTGCGCTATATTGCCATCGCCAGCGCTTAGTCGGCGCAGGGCGGATAGCAGATTGCAGATTTTGCCACACGCGCGGATTGGGTTGATCCCAACCCGAAGCGGTTGGCGTATCCGGAAGATCGTCAAACGTTTTTTTGAACAATTTGTCCAGCGACTGAAGTTCGTGTTGATCGGACATATCGGTTTTTGCAGCGAAGGCTGCTATTATTGGCAAGATCGCGTGGAAACAGCGGGCAAGCCTGTATTAAGAAATAGCGCAACTACTTATTGCACATACGATTTATCGAGCATTTTTTTCAAATATTCCCGGGCTTTAAACAACTGACTTTTGCTGGTTCCGATCGAAATACCCAGTTCTTCTGCTATTTCTTCGTGGCTATACCCTTCGATCGCATACAGATTAAAAACCGTTCGGTATCCCGGCGGAATTTTTTGCAGCATTTTAAGCAGCCGTTCCGCATCCATATTTCCTGCAAGATCCTCTTCTCTGGCACTCCGATGTTCCAGACCGTTATAGTCGGCGGTAGACTGGATAAAGTCTTTTTGCTTGCGCAAGTGACTGAGCGCGGTGTTGACCATAATCCGGCGTATCCACCCGCCAAGCGCGCCTTCATTTCTGAATTGCGCCATGTCGCGGTACACCCGGATAAAGCCTTCCTGCAACATATCTTCCGCCTCCGAACGGTCGCGTGCAAAGCGCAACAACACCCTGAACATGGGCACGCTGAACTTTTGGTAAAGCGCTTTTTGGTGCGCCGGGCTGCCTTGGAGCACGCCGCTGACCAAATCCTGATCACTGTGTTGTTGCATGAATTCGGGATACAAAGAATTGATGAAAAACAGGGCGGCGGGGTTGCCCGCCGCGCTCTTTTTTTTAAAACAATTTACAAGTCACGTCGGATAACGCTCAAACGTTCCAAACTATTTCACTAAAATCGGGTGATGTCATCAACGTGTAAAGCGAGCGGTCGCGCAGCCGAATCTCCTTGATGGGCGCCTCCTGACCATCTACCCGGCATTGGCGCGCGAAAGTAGGGAATCCGACCAGGTATATTTTCACGCGCGTGTAGGTGGGCAAAAAATTGCCTTCCCTGCGCTGACGAAGCGTAAAACCAGTTTCAGATCCCTCGGATTCAAAAAATTTCAGGCAATATTCGCCGCGTTGATAGGCGTAACCTTCGCCGGCGTCCTCGTACAAATGGCTGGTCTCCCGGCCGTTTTTGTAATAGACATATAGTGTGAGCTCCTCCACCGGTTTTTCATCCGTCCATTGCCGCGCCGGATAAATGGGCAATACGGCGCCTTCGCGGACGAAGAACGGGATTTGATCCGGCAGGATATTTATAAACATCTCGCCGTTTCCGGACTGGCCTGTCCAAAAATTGTACCAGTTCCCTTTTGGCAAAACGACCATTTGGCGATGGATTTTGGGTTGCACCACGGGGCTAACAAGCAGGTGTTCGCCAAAAATAAAATCCCGTTCGTTGTCCCAGTGCCGCGGTTCGGCCGGATCGTCGAATGCGAGGTGTCGGAGCACCGGAACGCCGGAGCGGCTGTTTTGCCACATCGCGGTGTACAGATACGGCAGCAGGGCATAGCGCAGCTCAATCGCTTTTTTGGTCAGCGCCGTATATTTTTCGCCAAACGACCAGGGCTCCTGATCCGTCTGGTGCAACTCGGGCGCCGCCAACTCGGCCTCTTCCTGCACCGCCATATCGCCGCCGGTATGTTGGCCCATGCTGTGCACGCGCATGAGCGGGTGGAAGACGCCCAATTGAAGCCAGCGGACAAATAACTCTCCGTCGGCCGTGCCGGCAAAGCCGCCGATATCTGATCCGCAGAACGAGAAACCCGAAACGCTCAGGCGAACACACTGCACGTTGGCGATTTGCAGGTGCTCCCAGTCGGACACGTTATCGCCGGTCCATACCGCACCGTACCGTTGGCCGCCGCTAAAACTTGCCCGACTCAGCAAAAACGGCCGTTGTTCAGGCTGGAGCCGCCGAAAACCCTCCCAGGATGCCCGGGCCATTTGTAATCCATAGATATTGTGCGCCCGCCGGTGACCGCAAGGCGCGCCCTCGTAATGGTGCAGGACGTGGTCTGGCAGGGTTTTGTGGTGCACATGAAAAACGGCAGGCTCGTTCATGTCATTCCAAAAACCGGCAACCCCTTTTTCCCGGTACATATCCTCGTACAAATTGCCCCACCAATGCCGCACTTCCGGGTGGGTAAAGTCGGGAAAACCGCAAAAACCCGGCCAAACAGGCGCGGAGGCGATGTGGCCGTCGGCGTTTTTAAGCAGGTAGCCTTTCTCCAAGGCGTCTGCGTACACGGCGTAGTCGGGGTCTTCTTTTAGTCCGGGATCAATCATGGTAACGGTGCGAAATCCCCGCGCGCGCAGGTCGGCGATCAGCTGCGCAGGGTCGGGAAAATGATCGTCGTTCCAGGTGAAGCACCGGTAACCGTCCATGTAATCAATATCCAGATAGATCGCATCGCAGGGAATGTCGAGTTCGCGAAATTTGTCTGCGATTTCCAGTACCCGGGTGTAAGGGTAATAACTCCAGCGGCACTGGTGGTAGCCGAGCGCCCACAGCGGCGGGAGCGCGTGTGAGCCGGTAAGGCGGGCGTACCCGGCGCTTACCTCTGACAAACCCGGCCCGTAGATAAAATAGTAGTTCATTTCGCCGCCCTCGCACCAGAAGCGCGTCGTGTCGTCGGCGCGGCTGTTAAAATCGAAGTGCGACCGAAAGGTATTGTCTAAAAAAATACCGCCGGCCTTGCCGTTGCGCAAAAAATAGTAAAACGGAACAGCCTTATACAGCGGGTCGGATTCCCGGCCGAAGGCAAAAGCATCGGTACACCAGTTTTCGAATTTTTTCCCATGTAAATTTGCGCCGCAGGACTTGTCGCCCAAGCCATAATATACTTCTTTGCGCAAATGCCTTTTGGTCAGGCTGCATTCGCACCAACCTTTCAGTACGGTGCGCTTGGCAGCGTAGCCCACTTCGTCTTCCGAAAGCAGGTGGTCGTCGGAATCGTAGATCAGCACCCGCAGGTGCTTTTTACGCACCACGATTTGGAGTTGATCCGACACGAGCAGGTACTCGTTGTCGGTTTCCGACAAACGAACCGTCACTTTTTCTGCCTCAAAATCAGGTTGAAGGGCATAGGAAAAATCCCGCTCGAAGATCCCATTCGGGCTATACCGCAGCCGGACGATGGCGTTCGTGAGCACCTGAATGCGGAGCGCAACGCCATTGTCACAAGTGAACTCGTAGGCATTTTCCCGCCAGCGCACACCCAGACAGGTCTCCGGACGAATAATCTGGAAGACATCCTCATACCGCTCGCTGACGTCGGCTGCGGAAAAGTCAATCTCCCGTGGGGGCGCCGGTACTTCGGCGGCTACCGGCTGCTGCTGTAAAGGCGCTTTTTGGTCTTCCATCCACGTTCTGACATTTAACCTGATCAGCACCTGGTTCTTCAAGCGAACCCGGAATTGTTTCCACGCCCTGTTTGGCCTTGGGAAAATTATCCACGCCAGGCGCCAAATGCTGCCAAGTAGTTTTGAAAGCCCAAAGTTGCGCGTATTTTACAAAACGGCCAATTCGCGCGGCGATTTACTCAAAATTTCCACACAGCCTGGAGCTGAAATTGCCGGATGGAGGCAGCCTGCCGGTCGTAGGGCGCGCGGGCGTATTGGGCTAACTGATCCGCCAAATTGAACGCGGGATCATAATCAAGGCGGTTATTCAATGGGATTTTGGCGCGCGCATGGTACTGCAAAGCCAGTTCCATGCGGCGGCTGAACGCATGGCTCAGCCCGAGGCTGAAGTAGCCGGCCCAACCGCGGGTTTGCGCGGCGGCCAGTCGGTTGGTATCGCCGATTGGAAGCAGCAGCACCCTGCTGGTATCCAGTTCCACCACGGAACCCATGCCTTGCGCCTGAAACGTGTACTGCCATTGCACACCGGCGTATGCGCGCCAGCGCGGGTGCGCCTGCCAATATACCTGTAGGGGCAGCTCGAGTCGGTGCAGGCTGGCAATCGGAATCAGCACCTTGCCTGCAACAATACCGCCAGTTCCGAGGGCGCTATTATTATCCAGCACGCGATCGTCGCCTGTGAGGCTGGAATAGGCAGTTTCCGACAGCAGCACACCGGGGGCGCTTGCCCTCGGAAATCGTTCGTACTGATAGCCAACCCCGGCCCGCAGGCCAAATCTGCCCGACCAGCGCCAGTCGGCCAGTAGCCCCGCCGATGGCGAAAGTGCGCCGGACGCGGGATTGAGCCGCGCGGCGGCGTAAATACCAGGCCGTATAGGTCGGATCCCGGGCGTTTTACGGAGTTGGATCGGGGGCGCTTCCGCGCGCCTGGAGCGCAGGGCGGCGGGTTGCACGGAGGCGACTTGCGCCGGCAATTCGTTTGCCGGCAAGAAAAGCGCAAGAGTTTCCGCCATGGGCGTGGACTGCGGGCGTGCTTCGATTTCAGCGCTTGTGCCGGGGGCGCTCTTGGGCAATTCCAGCGCAGCAGGCAGCATCGCGGGCGTTGTTTCGGCGACAAGCTGCCGATGAGGCGCCGGAACTTTCGATGCGGGTGCTGCACGGCGAGTGCTTGCTGCAGCGGCTTCCCTGCCGACAGAAGCCGCGGCGGCGACTTTCGGGCCGGGCGCAACCGGTTTAGCGGGCGGTACGGGGCGGTGCGGCGGCGCGTGCCGGTTTTGCCTTGCGAGGAGGCCTGCGCCTGCGAGCGCGGCGGCGCACAGGAATATCCAGAAGATAACCCGGCGCTTGCGTTTTTGCGGCATTTCGCGGTCGAGGGTACGCCGCATATCCGCCCAGCCGCGGTCGGCTATCTCCGATTTTGAGAATAAATCTGTGTTGCGCATAGCATGGTGGTCGTGAGGCCTGCAGGGATCCAATTTTCCAACAGGCGGAAGTCAGCTTCTGATTTTTTCGGGGTATTGGTTGTCCAGTTGTGCGCGCAATCGTTGCCGGGCGGTGGACAGGTGCCATTTAGAGGTGCCCTCGCTGATCGCCAGGGTTTCGGCGATTTCAGCGTGCGAGTACCCTTCGATGGCGTACAATCGGAATACGGTCTGGCTTGTGGGCGGCAGTTGGCGGATTAGTTGGAGGATATCTTCTTCGAATAGCCGGTCGTGGCCCTGCTCTGCGACGGCATCGTCCTGTTCGTCCAGCACCAGAAAGTGCAGATACCGGGCGTTATTTCGGAAGTGATCGGCGATGGCGTGATACACGAGCCGCCGGATCCAGCCTTCCAAGCTTCCCTTGAAGGCGAAGGTGTCCATTTTTTGGAACACGCGGAGGAAACCGGCGTTGAGGATATCGAGTGCTGCGGCTTCATCCCGGGTATAGCGCAGGCACATTCGGAGCATACCCGGGAAGAAGCGGCGATACAGCGCTTCCTGCGCCCGCCGGTCATTGCGGGCGCAGGCGCGTACGAGTTCCTCGTCGGTGTATGTTTTTTTTCCGAAAAATGCCACTACACAAATTTATGGCGTAACTGGTTAGCAGGTTGCGTATGAGCCAAAAAAGGATCCGTTTTTCGCCAGACGAAGCGATTTTTTGCAGGCCATAGCAGCGCTATGGTCAAAAAAAATTGCGAAGTATGGCGGGAAATGGGACTTTTTGGGCCAGACAGCGATCCTGCTAACCAGGTACTTTATAACAAAATTCCGATACCCAGTTCTGCCCGGCGGTACAGGATACGATTTTCGCCCCGGTTACCGTTCCCGGAGGCCCAGGTATTCGTCATGCGCTGGAGGCGCAGGCCGGCGTGTATCGTAAAATGGTTGCCGAAGCGGATGCCCGTTTGCGCGAGGGCCATCCAGCCGCCGCGCCAGTCGTTCTCGAGGTTCCAGCCCGGTTCGGCGTTGCCTGCGAAAGCGCCGCCCACACCGACCACATAGAACGGACTCACCCGATGAGCACGGGTATAGCCCCGCATTTCTGCGAATACCGGATACGAGGCAGGCCCCGTTTCGCTCATGGCGTAATTTTCCAGTCCAAAACCCAGCCCGAACCCGAGCCGGCGCTCCAGGCTGTAACCGCTGCTGTGCAGCAGGCTGAGCCCGCCGGTCGTATAGCCGTAGTAATCGCGCCCGAACGTAATGGAGCCGCGTGTGGCATGGTACCAGCCGCGTTCCTTGAAATCGTAGCGCCGGGTCTTTCCACAATGCTGCGTGATCCGGCGGATACTTTCGGTGCGCGTCCAAATATCCGTACCGTTCCAGGTTTGGAAGTGTACTTCGCCGTTCGGTTGATACGATAATATTTTACCCTGAAAGCGGTCGCCGCTTCTCATCCAGAGAATATCGCGGCAGGGAAGCGAATCCTGGGCGGCGATGGAGCCGGCGAGGAAGACAAATAAGATCAAAAGTTGCGGATGCATAGGATTATTTCCTTTTATATTCGTGACTGAAGCCGTCGGCGTGCAGTTCGTATAGTTTCAGCGTATCCCGATCGAAATAGATGGCTTGTACATTGCCGTTGTCAAATTCGATATACGTATTGGTGTTCCAAGCGGAATCCGGGCGAATCACCAAGTCGTATTGCGATTCCCAGATCAAAGAGTCGTTTCTGTATTCGCGATACAGCAAGTCGTCAATTACTAACTTAATCCGGTATCCTTCGCTTTCCGGCGTAATTGTCCAGCCGCCGAAGCCGCCGAAGGATTGCACCCACTCCCATTCGCCGTCGAGGCCGGCGGGTTTGGTGCAGTCCTGTTCCTTTTTGCAGGCCGTGAAAGACAACAGGCAGAGTAATACTATAAAGGATTTATGCATATTTCAAGATTTTGACACTTTTTTAGCGATAGATCAGCAGTTCTCCATTATTGTTTGAGAAAATCGTATCATTTCCCAGAAGCGCATAGTCCAGTATGTACACGCCGGCACAACAGCGGGAATCGCTTGTTTTTACAGAAAATATAAAAAGCGTATCCGGAGCTTCCTGTCCAACCTGGAAACTGTAACCTGTTAAATCCTGTCCGGTCTCGATGCTCAGATCAAATACCGTATCGGGATAATCAAACAAGCGATGATTCCATACCGAAACCTCGTTGGCCGCTATCCGCCGAACGGTCAAACTATCGTAATTCAACGTGCCGGTATTCATCAACTCGCTGCTGTCTTGTGCGGATAAAAACCGAACGCTCAGAAAGTCGTTGCTTGCACAATCAACATAATTGCAGGTACAGGAGGCCGTCCAAATTACGAGGAGAAAAAGAAGCGGCGCTACAAGCCCAGCTGCGGCAAACAGTTTGTTTTTGTCCCTCATACCCTTCGCTGTTACTGCACCAGAATTCTGCTGATCTCCACCGGCTGTGCCGGATTTGTCACGTCGAACTGGAAGAACCCGTCTTTGCCGATGAGCAGGAGGTGGGTGTCGTCCAGCAGGATCACATCGTAGCTGTCGAGGTTTTTGACGTGGGCGATTTGCTTCAGCTGGGTCGGATTGGTCTTGTCGAACACCTTAAGGCCATCATCGCAAAGAAACAGGTGCGTGTCGCTGACGCTCAGGCCCATGGGGCGCTTCATGTCATAGGAGGCCAACTGGGCGGTTTGCGGCAGGAATTCGATGCCGACCACCAGCAGGCGGTTGATATCGCCGTTGCAGGTTGTGCCGTCGTGCACGGTGACGTAGGCGTACTTGTCGTCGCACACCACGGGGTCGCAGCCGGTGGCGTGCCAGAAAGTCGTGCTGTGGACGGGTTTTGCCGGATTGCTGTTGTTGAATACAAAGACACCATTCCGCGCGCCCAGGAAGAGGTAGTTTTTCCAGGGGAAAATGGTTTCGATATCCCAACCGGCGACGGTTTCGTCGAGTTTAACCGGGCAAGCCGGGTTGCTCACGTCGTAGGAGCGCAGGTTTTGGTGATCCACTGTGTAAAAATAAGACCCGGTGAGGGCGAAGCGCGCGAAAGAGCCGCTGACGCCGGCTTGCGAAAGCGCGCCCGTCGCGCCCTGGGCGTTATTACTGTTAAAGAGCCCGTCGGCAGCATCAATAAAAATTGCCTCGCCGCGACGAAACCAAGTGTTATTGCCGCCTTCATTACAGGGGACTACCTCTGTGTTTTCCGACCGCTCGTAGTTTACAATATAACCGCGGTACGGATCGAAGCCCATGAGCGAGAATTCATTTTCCCGGCGGCAAACCAGGGCAGGCTGCAGCAGGTTGCTGATGCGGATGCTCAGCATGTCCATGTACTGGTCGGCGTACAGGTAATCGCCTTTTACAGCCATGTCCACATTGCCGGGGATGCGCCAGAATGCGATGGGTTGGGGGGCAGAAGGGTTGCTGTTATCAATTACGTGGATGCCTTCCTGAAACTCGTTGATGAACAGGTAATTCCCCCGATAGTATATTTTTCCCGGATTTTTGAGCGGGCGGGGGCCTTCAAAAACCGGTTCGGCGCGACATTCCGCCACGGTTTTATACACCGGATCGAACCGCACAAAGGTGCGCGTAGAAGTACATTGGTCTTTAAGACAGCCCGAGAAAAGGAAGGCCGCCAGGGGAAAGGCAAAAAGCAGCGGAAGCAGGTAGCGGATTTTCATAGCGTATTGTATTTTGTTTGAACGTTACTTAGACCTTGTTAAAAATAAAATTTTTTCAGTTTCGCCACAGCGTCAAAATCTGAACAAGGTCTTATCTGCATAGACGGGCAAACAACACGGAAAGGTTGGGGCGATTGCGGAATTCGAATTCCGCAATTTTCCTTCACTTTCGTTTTTTCCGCTTATAGCTGTCCAGCACGAAGCTGCCGAGCCCCTGCAGGGAAGAATAAAAGGCCTTTCCGTTATTCGTAGCGGTAAATGCCTCTACGAACCGAACCAAATACGGATCGCGGGCGATCATAAAGGTCGTGATGGGGATATCGAGCCGTTTGCATTGCATGGCCAGGTTGAGGCAGCGATTGACGATTTTTCGATCAATGCCGAACGAATTTTTGTAATACTTTTTCCCAATCTTGATACAGGTGGGCTTGCCATCCGTAATCATGAAAATCTGTTTGTTGGGGTTGCGGCGGCGCTTAAGGATATCCATGGCGAGTTCCAATCCGGCGACGGTATTCGTGTGGTAGGGGCCGACTTCGAGGTAGGGGATATCTTTGAGTTCGATAGGCCAGGCGTCGTCGCCGAATACGATGAGGTCGAGCGTATCCTTCGGGAAACGGGTTTTGATGAATTCGGCGAGCGCGAGGGCCACCTTTTTGGCCGGCGTGATGCGGTCTTCCCCGTACAGGATCATAGAGTGCGAGATATCAATCATGAGCACGGACGACATTTGGCTTTGGTAAAACGTTTCGTGCACTTCCAGGTCGTCCTGGGTAAGCTGGAACGATTCGATGCCGTGGTTTATATACGCGTTGCGGAGGGAATTGGTTACTGCGAGTTGATCGAGGCTATCGCCAAATTCGTATGGCTTGATATCGGCGGTATGCTCGTCGCCGCGGCCTACGATGGAGGTGTTGTGCGCGCCGGCTCTGGTTTTCTTCAGATCGCCGAAGATATCGTCCAGACTTTTTTGCCGCAGGCTGATTTCGAGTTTTGCGGTTGGTCCGGCGCCGTTTTCGCCCTGCCCGTCGCGTCGGATGTACCCGCGTTCTTCCAGATCGCGGATAAAATCGCCGATGCCGTATTCCGGCGTGGTGAGTTGGTATTCTTTGTCCAATTCCGTGAGCCAGGAGAGCGCCTCCTCCACATTCCCGGACGTGTACAGCATCAGCTCCTGGAAAATTTTGAAGAGCTGATCGAAGGTTCCCTTGTCGGGATTGGGCTTATAATTTGAAAAACGGAATCCCAGCATGCTATTTACGTGTCTGCTTATAAAATACACTCAACGCTCCGGAACAGGAGGGAGCAATACGCAAGAACACCGGGGCAAGGGAAAGGGTTTTACTCCAGGACAAGTTTAATACTTTCCTGTTTGCTCCTGCCGGCGACGAGGTCTATGGTTTGTTCGCGATTGCCGTCAATAATCTGTACTTTCGCCGTATTGGGCTCCGCCTTGCCGAAATCGTCGGCGTACACGGTGATATAGTGTTCTTTTCCCTCGGGGAGCTGGATGGTAAATTCCTGCGGTTTGGCGTACAGCGCCACGCGATCCACCACTTTTTTTTCATTGAGATAGACAGAAATCACATCGCCGTCTTCCACTTGGCTATCCCATATCCGGAGTTTAATAGTTTTGGCACTGACCTTGAGCGATTCGCGCACTTCGACTTTACGGCCTCCGATCGTTGCCGGCGCGGACGCGGCGGGCGGGCGGACATTGATATTGGCGGAGGCGGGCGGGCGGTGGCCGGTGGCCGGTGGTTGTTTGGGTTCTTCATCGCAGGGCAATTTCGCCGATCCGCCGAAGCTGATCGTAAAGCCCGGACCGGCCGTGCTGACATTGCTGACCAGCAAGACGTATTTTTCTTTGGCCTTCGCCTGCAGGGGCGCCAGCCAGGTATTATCGCCGGGGTCTGCGCAGCCCGCATCTTCGCTGGAATCCGTTTCGCCCTCGCGCAGTCCGGTGGCGCCCATGCAGGGGCTGTCCACGGCGTCCTCGCTGTCGCCGGCTGCCATGCAGCGCACGATTTGTTTTTCGGCGCAATTGCCGTTTGCCGGCAGCCTGAACACCACGAAATCTATATCGTCCGTCTTTTGGAGTGGCGTGATGGCGAAGGTCAGGGAACCGCTTTCCTTGATTTCAAATTTAATCCAGGTTGCATTTTCTTCTGCCTGCCCAAAGTTGTCCCCGTTCATAAAGCAGGCGACAAAATCGGCCTCCTGCGCGTCGGCGCCTTCGCCGCCAACCCGCTCGATGGTGTAGGTCTGTTTTTTACAAATCTCCATCGCCGACTTACAGTCAGCATGACGCTGCGCAAATAAAACGCAGGGAATCCCTAAAAAAGCGACAAAAAGGATAGCTTGTTGCATTCAGATCGTAGTTGTCACTTAAAAACGCCTGAACCGGGTTTAAAATTGTAAAAAATTTGGGATTTTGGAGTTGGGCATGCGGATTGGAGTCAATCCGCATGCCCAATTATTACTGTTTTACGAGCTTCGCCACGACCGCCTTCCCTGTCATCTTGTCCTCCAGCCGCAGGAAGTACGTGCCCGCGGGCCAGTTGGACACGTCGAGCGTGAAGATATTCGTGCCGGGTTGCACATATTGGACTTCGCTGTACACCATGCTGCCGTTGGCGCTGAAGGCGCTCAGGCGGGCGCTGAAAGCCTGTTGACTTTCAAAAACCGCCTCCGTGGCGTACCGGGCGGGATTGGGATAGACGCGCAAAGGATTCCGCGCCGCCGGGTCGGCGTCAGACACCGCGCTCACGCCACCATAGTAGCAGTCGGGCTCGACGGCGTATGTTGGCGCGACCAGCGGAAGTTTCGCAAATCCGTCGAACAGCGTATCTTCCAGCACCGGATTGCCGGCGCCCAGCCAGTCTTGCAGCAGCGTGGTAAATACCTGCCGATAATCGGACTGCATGCCCAGCAGCTGGTTGTCCGGCGTAAGGTTCGCGAGATTGACATTCACGCCGGTGACGCCAGGGTTAACGGTTGAGCCGAAGATAAACATCGGCGCCAGCGTCCCGTGGTCGGTGCCGAAGGAGCCATTGCCTTTGGCACAGCGGCCAAACTCGGAAAAAGTACAGCCCACGACTTTGTCGGCGATATTCATGGCCTGAAGGTCGTTGAAAAAGGCTTTTACTGCCTCCGACAGGGTGCGGAGGAGTTCTGCGTGATCGCCCTCCAGCGCAGAAGCGTCTTCGGGTATCTGTGCGCTGTGGGTGTCAAAACCGCCTAAGCTGCAGAGGTAAATTTTCGTTTTGCTGCCGCCGCGGATCAGGCGGGCCACCGTTTTGAGCTGGCTGGCCAGATTGGAGTTGGGATAGCTGCCTACGTTGGTTCCTGCGTTGAATACCTGCGTGATCCGCTGCGCATAGAGGTTGACGCTTTGCTCCACCGCCATAATATATTCGATTTCAGCGCCAAAATCAGAATCCGGGATATTCGTCATCGGCGCGCCGCCGATGGTTTGGATCAGCGAGTAGAAACCGGCGGGGTCTTGGCCGCTGAGATTAATCGAATTCTGATGTTCCGTTTCGGTGTGAAATCCCAGGGATGGGTTCGGATCGCCGACCTGGATGCCGAGCGGGTCGGGCATTTGCGGCGTGGGTGCGCCGAGCACGTCGGGATACAGCGATTGCAGGGCACGGCCCATCCAGCCGGAGTGGATGTTGAAGTTGTCGGGCGTCCCGTCGCCGCCCGAGAGCCACAAGTCGGTGCTTTTGAAGTGCGACTGGTTGGGACTTTCATAGCCGACGCCCTGGATAATTTGTACCAGGCCATTGTCGTACATTTCCTTCAAGGCGGTCATGGCCGGGTGCAGGCCGATTTTTTTGTTGTCCGGCAGGGTATTGTCGAGCGGGATGTATTGATCGGCGCCGGAGTCCGGGATGCGGATTTGCTCGCGGAGGTTCGCGTATGTATCGTATTGATTGATAGGGATAAGCGTATTGATCCCGTCGTTTCCGCCTTTGAGTTGGATCAGGACGATGCTGCGCTCGTCCAGGCCATCACAGCTGCCCAGGATACCGGCCATGCGGCGGTTGGCGAAGGGGCGCAGGTGGAAGCCGTCCACGACAAAAGGCGTGATGGCGGCTGAAGGAAGTATTTTTAAGAAATTACGGCGTTTCATAATATTGGTATCAGAACGGCGACTGCTGAGGCGCCGGAATGTGAATAATAGCGCTTACATAAGTTGGTACTCCGGCGCGTACATGACGGCATTGACGAGACGTTCGAGCGGAATTTTCACTTCCGTCTCATTGCCGGTGGCGAGGTAGGCCTCCCACTCATACGTCCAATCGTAGGGCGGCAGATTATCCAGAAAGACCGTTTGGTAGAAGTAATTAAATCGGGCGCTATCCGGTTCTTCCGGCAGCATATAGCGGAGCAATTCCTGCACCAAGACGTAAGGGTCAGCCGGATCGGTGAAAAAACCGGAGTTGCGCACCCAGGGGGCGATATTCAGTCGCACCACGGTGAGCGCGTTCGGCGCCGCGCCGAGCAGTCGGCGGCCCGAGAGCAACATCGCCGGCAATTTATAGCGCGCGATGATGGTCGAGGAGTTGAACCACTGCCGGTTGTAGTCCGGCTCCTGATAATACCCGGGATATCCGGCCACATCGGAGGGGAAAAAGAGAGGCATGCCGGCCAGGCTCAGTATATGGCCGAGAATCGTTTGGGAGTAGAAACTGGTATAATGCAGGTTCGGCTGGGTATTCGGATTGGGAACCTGCGCATCCAGACCAAATAAATTCATGGATTGCAGCGCGAGTTCCAAGGGCGATTTAATGATGCCGCCAATGATCTCGTCCTTGTTATCAGAGTCGTCTGCGTCGAAGAAATGTGCGCTTTGGAGCAGTTGCTGGAGTACCGGTTTGATCTCATAATTGTTGGCGATCAGGGTATTGGCCAACGGGACAATAATATCCTGCTCAATTTCCGGGCTGATATTGCGGTGGACGAACCAGCGATACAACCGGCGGCAGCAATTTCGGGCTGTTTCGGGTTGGGCGAAAATCATATCCACCAGGGCCGTCAGTTCCTGGAAAACGCCGGCAACCGTCGTGCCGCCGGTAATCGTGGTATTTTGAAAACGCGCAGAGAACGTTTTATTGCCGGTATCGTGTTGGGTGATGGCAATAGTCCCCCGCGGGATGTTCGTTTCCGGATCTATCACATTCCGCGCGACGGCAGTACGGATACCCGTCAACACCCGGGCGGCCTGCACAATATCATCTTCCGTGTAGGTGGTATAGTCCCCAGGGCCGGCTTGCGCGCCTTTTCCGATGGTAAACAGCTCGAAAAACTCCCGGGCAAAATTTTCGTTTGGACTGGTTTTTGTATTTTCATTGTTGTTCAGATACCGCAGCATGCAGTTATCCATGATAATTTTCAGAGCCAGTTTTTTGAAATTCCCCAGTGCGCCCCAGCGGAGCAGCGACAGGTAGTCGAAGAAGTGGGTATTCCCAAACGAGTTGGCCGACACCACGAGATGTTGATGCAAAAATAGGGTCATTTTATGGCCGATGCCCGGGTCGAACAGGGCTTCATTCACCCACCAACCCATCACGTACCGGCGCAGCACGAAGTCCTCGGCGGGTAAGGGCTGCCCGGGCGGGAGAATCCAGGTCAGGTTTTCCACCGTGCCCTGCGTAGCGGGGTCGTCGTACACCGGCTGGGCCATTTTGAGCGGAGACAGTTGCAGCAGCGAGGCCGCGGCGGCGGCGGCACTCATGCCGGCGAGCGCGTCCACGCTTTCTTTTTTGTATCGGTAACTCGTTCTTCGCAGCAGGTGCGCGGCCTGCCGGGTATCCAGGGTACCTTGAAGCGGTTGGAGTGAAGCCATAAAACCGTGTTAAATGGTGAGCAAAAATTGTTAGGTCTCGAGGCCTGGTAGGTTGGGATATGCATTTAGACTGCGGCCGAAAGAAAAGTTTAACGGGCGGAAAAAAACCATGGTTTTTTTCCGCCCGTTTTAAATATCTGTTGGCTTACTGCCCGGAGGATTCTTTTATAAATCTACTTGTCTCAAAGCGATTTCCGTCTTGTACCCGGACAAAATACACGCCGGGACGGAGCGCCTGGACAGGTATCTCCAGCGTTTGACGCCCGGGCGTCCGGGCAAAAAAGCGCGTAGCGAGCGGTCTGCCGAGCAGATCGTAAATTTCTACGCGGGCGGCTGCGTTGCCGTCCAAAACCGCGCCAACCGACAATACATCGCGCACCGGATTGGGTGCTAGCCGCAAGGCAAGCGCAGGATCCGGCCGGTTGGGCGTGAAAATACCCAGCGGAATCGAATCGGCTGCCACGTTGACGTACACGATCCCGTTGTCGCTGCTGGCGTGATTGTCGCCCCAAAGATCAAGGCCGGGCAGGGCGTCCTGTTGATAAATCAACTCCACGTTGTTCCCAATCTGCCGGGGCAGCGCCGGATAGACCGCTTCGGTGAACGGAAGGATAAATTCATCTACATAAGGCGTTTTTGTAACTTCATACGGCTCGCCCCAGCTGTCGCCATTATCCGTGGATTTCATCAAATACACATGGCGGTAAAATTGATCCACCGGCGCACCCCAATCGGAGCGGTACAGTTCGTTTAACGCGGAATAGGCCAAATAGATCGCTCCGTCTGCATCGGCGCCCACAGTGGGGAAGCTAGACAGGCTGTTGAAGTACGGCCCGATCTCGTTGATGCTGCTGACGCCGAGTTCGCCGTCGCCGTCTAAATCCAGTGCACCGGTAATGATCTGAATATTATCGGTACCGAACGATTCTTTCCAGTACGCCAGCCCGTTAATGCCGGGATAATAAAAACTGCCGGCCGCCGGGTCATTGTCCACATAATACATGCGGCCAAACCAGGCATGCACCTGCGAGCCGCCATCCACGTACAGCGCGCCAAAGCCGTCGGAAGAAAAAACGGCCAGGCTGTCCGGCGCGTTCGGGTCTAAAAATCCGATATCGTCCACCGTGTAACTGTCGCCGACCGCGCCGGCGTAATTTTCGAGCGCGTCCGGAAAATCGTTTACAATGATTTTTTCCCAGTTCAGGCCATTATCGAATGACTTGTAGATTTCGGTGTTGTTCCAGCCTGGAAACACACCGACGGCGACTGTTTCGCCATTAGCTTCCACAGTATAGGATTCCGCCTCCATGGATTTGAACTGAGCGGCGTCGCAGCCGGGAATGATTTGCGCCTTGATATCCCAATTGAGCCCGCCGTCCGTAGAACGCCAGTACAGCAGGTGGCCGTCCATGCCCTGGTATGCGGGGCCGCCAAAGGCAGCCGGCGTGGTGATTGCGATGATATGCACCGTTTTGCCATCTGATCCACCGACGGCGATGCGCGGCCACAGGCTGCCGGCGCCGCCGGGCGGGTTGTCGAGAAACGTTTGCGTCCAGGTTGTAGCGCCGGGGGCTTTCCGATTGATTACCAGTCGGTAAGGGGTAAAAGCCGTGGAGTGCGAGACATTGATCTGCGTGCCGTCTGCGAGTCGGGCGATAGCAGGAAATCCGCAACGGACGCCTTCGATGCGGTTGTCTGCGGGCGTCCAGGCGCCGTTTTCGCGGACGCTGTAGCCGGTTCCCCGCTCCGGAAAGGCGCCGGTGGGGTCGGTACCGAAATGCCAGGTTGCGACCGGGTTGCCGTTTTCGTCGTGAAAAAAGCGCGAGGGCATACAGCCGTAAGCTTGCGCGTCGAAGCGGGTGACGCCGGCGATTTCCTCCGGATTTCTGGACTGCGCAGCGGCAGGATAAATTGGATGCGGGTATTCCGGGCCGGGCGCCGAAACGTCCGGCAGGCTTAGGTGTTTGATAAATGGCGCTTTTTCAGGAAGCCCTGCGGGAATGCGGAGGCTTTTCGAGCCCGATTGCGCGTGGAGCTGCGCGGCAGCGGAGATCAGCAAGAATGCTAAAAGGGTATGTTTTGTGTTCATGCGAGCATTTTTTTATTCAAAAATGGATATGTTTTTTTAAAAAAAATGAAATTTTATATCTTTAAAATAAAACCGGACGCGGCGGTCAGCACAAGTTATGTCGGGTCAAAAATAAGCGTTGACCGTATTCAAAACTGTATATTTTTAGCGATTTTTAAATAAAAATATGCTTGATTAGCAGGAACAGGATATATTTGCAATAGAATTATTTCCAAATTTAATTTTTGCAGATATGAAAAAGTATGTTCAAACGTGTTTTAAAACGGTCTTGACCGCATTTTTAACCCTGTCGCTCGCTGCAGGCGCCTTTGCTCAAGGGGATCCCGGAACAGATGACGATGGCTTCTTCGTGGTGATCAAATCGCCGGCAAGCATCGCCCGCACACTGCAAAATGAAACGCAAAATTGCGGCTGGATCGGCTCGACCTACGGACCGAGCGTGACCGAAGAACTCTGCGGTGAAGTCGTCTGGGCTTTCCCGGATTCGATCGCCTGCAACCCGCTGCCCGCCGGCAGCCTGAACGGTAAAATCGCGCTGGTGCGCCGCGGTACCTGCAACTTCAGCCTGAAGGTATATCGCGCGCAACAAGCCGGTGCGAAAGCCGTCATCGTAGCCAACCACTACGCCAACACGGCAGACGGCCCCTGCGTGACTTACCTCCCCGGCTCCACCACGATCTTCGGCGGCATGTCGGGCGGAGATAGCTCGGCCGCCGTGGTGATTCCCTCTATTTATGTTCAACGGGAAACCGTGGAAGCCATAGACGGTGCGCTGAAAAGCGGCCAGGTCGTGGAGGTCTGTTTCAGCCTGCCCAACGCAGCCAACCCGTACGTGGCGCGCGCCTACGCGACGCCCAAGGCGCAGGTGGACTCCATTGACGTCATGTGCCACGTGTTTTTCAACCGCACACTGGACACCATTAATAACCTCACAATCAAAGCGGACATCTCCGGCCCGAACGGCTACGCCAACAGCATTTCTACAACCTGGGACGGCATCCCGCCCGGCTACGACGGCCTGTTGTTCTTCGACACTTACCTGCCCCCGGCCGTACCGGGCAAGTACGACGTCGTGATGTCCAACGACTTGTACACCGAATCCCGCGATACCCTGCGCCGCTCCTTTGAGATCACGGAGGCTACCTTTGCCACGGACAACCTCACGATCACCAACGCGCCTTTTAATAATGCGTCTTTTGTGGCAGGCGGGTTCGTATATCAGACCGGTTCGCTCTACTTTACCGGCCCCAACGGCGGCACGGCCTACAGCGCCACCTTCGGCATCGGCAATATTGACTCGCTGTACACCGGCGATCCCTTCGCCGACGAAATTGCCGTGCTGGTGTATGACGCAGACTCCGACGACGACGGCGCGATCAACTTCCAAAGCGGCGGATTCGATGATATTGCCGCAGATATTATCGGCAGCGGCTCGTATACCCTTACCGGAACGGAAACGCAGACTGGTTTGGTGAACGTGAATCTCTCCGACTTCGTTTTTGGCGGCGCCATCTCGCTCAAACCGCGCCATCCGTACTACATATCGCTGCTCTACGACGGCACGACCAACGGCTCCGGCCGCTGCCCGGGTTTCTCCGCCAGCTCTAATGAAGCGTATCTGGTATATAATGGTAACGGGCTGACTACCCCCCTGCGCATGGACAACCTCTACTCCGGCTGGGGCGGCTCTACACTCGTAACCCGCCTGCAAACCGAGCCGACGGTTTCGGTGAAGGAGCCAGAGGCTAACGTGCTGGACGCCGCCAAATTCTCTGTTACGCCCAATCCGGGCAACGAATTTGTGCAGTTGAACCTCGATCTCGCCTCCGTCAATGAAAAAGTGCTGGTGCAAATCCTGACGGCAAGCGGACAAATCGTGCGCAGCGAAACCATGAGCCGCTTCCAAAGCGGACAAATTCGGTTCGACGTGCAGACTGTACCCTCTGGCAATTATTTGATGTGGGTGCGTACCGCAGAAGGACAAACGATTCAAAAAATCGCTATTTGCCACTAATTCAGAACATTACAAAACATTTGATTCCCGGCGCCCCGATTTTTAAAGAACCGGGGCGCCGATTTTTCTTTTTTAAAACAGTCAATTTGCGGAAAAATGGTTTTTGAAAAGTTCAAAGCCCGTATATTCGCGCCGAAACAATTCATGAATATTTTAAACCTTTACGCGTTATGAAAAGATTTTTTACAAATTTCGCCGTAATGGCGCTGTTTGCACTCGCGATCCCCACGCTGGTAAGAGCGCAGGGAACTGACGGCCTCGGGCTTGTACTGAAAGTAACGATTGACGGCGTCAGCTTCAATGTAAACCAAGGCGCCTGCGGCTACGAAACAGCAGATTGGGGCGGTACGGTCACAGAAGAACTCTGCGCGCCCGCTGCCTGGGCCAAAGACTCCAACGGAAACGACTCCCTGGCTTGCGACCCGGTTCCTGCCGGCCAACTGACCGGAAAAATCGCGCTGATTCGCCGCGGCGCTTGCGAATTCGGCCTGAAAGCACTCAATGCGCAACTCGGCGGCGCTTCCGCAGCAATCGTCTGCAACAACATCTCCGCTACGGCTGGCGACGACTGCAACGCAATCCCCATGGGCGCCGGCGCCAACGGCGCACAGGTGACCATCCCGACGATCTTTCTCTGCCGTCAGGTCACCAATCTGATTGACGCAGCCCTCAATGCCGGCAAAGTCGTGGAAATTTGCTTCCAGCTGCCGAACGTGTCTTCGCCCTTCGTTTCCGCAGCCTACGCAACGCCGAAGTCGCAAGTGGACTCGATTGACCTCATGAGCTTCGTGTTCTACAACCGCGGCCTGGACACCCTTAACGGGGTAACGATCAAAGCCGATATCACCGGCCCGAACGGCTACTCCAACAGCATTTCCACCACTTGGGACGGTATCCCGCCCGGCTTCGACGGTCTGCTGTTCTTCGACACCTACCTGCCCCCGGCAGTAGTCGGTAAGTACGATGTGGTCATGTCGAATGATCTCTACACGGAATCCCGCGATACGCTGCGCCGCTCGTTCGAAATTACGGAGCACACGTTCGCCGTGGATAACTTTGGTGTCAACCAAGCGCCCTTTAACAATGCCTCTTTTGTAGCAGGCGGTTTTGTTTATCAAACCGGCGCCCTGTACTTCAGCGGCCCGAACGGCGGCAACGCAACCTGCTCGACCTTCGGTATCGGCAACATTGACTCGCTGTACACGGGCGATCCCTTCGCCGACGAAATTGCCGTACTGCTCTATGACGGCGATTCCGATGAGGACGGCGTAATTAACTTCCAATCCGGCGGTTTTGACGACCTGGCAGCCGATGTGATCGGCAGCGGTTCCTATATCCTCAAAGGCACGGAATCCCTGACGGGACTGGTTACCACGGCGCTGTCCGACTTCGTATTCGGCGGTCCGGTTACGCTGAAACCCAGCCACCCCTACTACATCTCGCTGCTGTACGACGGCACGACCAATGGCTCCGGCCGTTGCCCGGGCTTCAGCGCCAGCTCCGGCGAAGATTACCTGGTTTATGACGGCAACGCCCTGACAACGCCGCTGCGTATGGATGCCACGTACTCGGGCTGGGGCGGCGCCACGCTGGTCAACCGGATGCAGGTGAATGTAGATTGCGCAACGATCTCTACGAAGGAGCCGAAAAAACTCGACGCTTCCAAATTCTCCATCACCCCGAATCCGGGCAGCGAATATGTGAACCTGAACCTTGACCTGGATCAGGTGAACAGCAAAGTGGTCGTGCGTCTGCTCAACGCGGCAGGCCAGCTGTACGCTACCGAAACGCTGACGAACTTCCAAAGCGGACAGGTGCGCTTCGACGTCAATAAGATGCCCTCGGGCCACTACCTGATGTGGGTCAGCACGGAAGAAGGCAATACGATCCAGAAAGTGGCTGTTTGTCATTAATATTTAACCTGGATTTTTGAAAAACCGGTCAGGCACGATTGCCTGACCGGTTTTTTTATTCGCCACGCTGTGCCCTACCCCACCCTGGCACAACCTCTAATAGCATCCGGACGTAATCGGTCGGCGCGCTATCCAATACCCGCTCCGGTGTCCCGTAAGCATCTACGCAACCATCCCGGAGCACCAGCACACGGTCGCTCATTTGTCGGATTACGCTCAAATCGTGGGAGATAAACAGGTAACTGAGTTGAAACTGTTCCTGTAGATCGCGCAACAGGTTTAGGATGGTAGCCTGTACCGATACGTCCAGCGAGGACGTAATTTCGTCGCAGATCAGTATCCTGGGGCGGAGAGCAAGCGCGCGCGCGATGCACAGGCGCTGCCGTTGGCCGCCGCTGAATGCGCGTGGATAGCGATCGTAGTGCGCCGGTTGAAGTCCGACCGTTTCGAGCAGCTGTACAGCCGCTTGTTTTTTGGCGCGCGGATCTACTACTTGGAGTGCTTCCAGCAGCGCATCGCCCACCCGCATCGCCGGGTTGAGGGCGGCGTAAGGATCCTGAAAAATCATCTGAATCTGCCGGCGCGGGGCCTCCTCGAGGTTTTGGCCATCGAAGCGCAGGCTTCCGGCGCTGGGTTCCAGCATCCGCGCGATCACCTTTGCGAGGGTCGTCTTGCCGCTGCCGGACGCCCCCACAATGCCGAGCGTTTCGCCGGGAAATAGTTCGAAACTCACGTTATCCAATGCGTGCAGGGGCTTTTTATTTGCGCCAAAAAGGCGCTTGACGCCCTGATACTGTACGGAAAGCCGGTGCGCTTCAAGGATCGGTCGGGCGGCGTTACCAGCCGGTCGGTCCGGTGCAACAAAGGGCTCGGGCGTCGGCGATTCCATGGTCGGCAGCCTCCGATACCGGCGCTGCAAGGCGGGTCGGCAGGCCAGCAGGCCCTGCGTATAAGCAGATTGTGGTTGATGCAGGACGCGATCTACCGGCCCGATTTCTTCTACATGCCCCGCGCGCAGGACGGCGATTTCGTCGGCCAAATCGCCAATCAGGCCGAGATCGTGGCTGATAAACAGCATACTCATCCCAAATTCTGCCTGCAGACCCATCAACAGGTCAATAATTTTTTTTTGAACGCGGACGTCCAGCGCAGTAGTTGGCTCATCGGCAATCAGCAGCCGGGGCGTTCCAGCCATAGCCATCGCAATCAGCACCCGTTGCTTTTGTCCGCCGCTGATTTCATGGGGATAGGATTGTGCAATACGTTCCGGCGCCTCGAGGCCCACGCGTTCCAGCCAGTGGCGCGCTTGGACGGCAGCGGATTGTTTGTCGCAAGCCTGGTATAGTCGGATATTTTCTTCGAGCTGGGCGCCGCAGGACAATACCGGATTCAGCGCCGAGAGTGGTTCCTGGAAAATGATAGCGATTTGGCGGCCGCGGATAGCGCGGATCTCCTTTTCGCTCGCTGTCAACAAATCCGTTTGCTGTTGCCAGCGTATCTGTCCGGACACGGCGGCGGTCGGCAAGAGGCGGAGGATCGCGCGCGCGACGGTGGATTTGCCGGAGCCGGATTCACCAACGAGTCCGAGCGTTTTCCCGGCGTACAGCGTGCAAGAGAGCCGGTCAACGGCTTGAAAGGCAGTCGTCCCGCGGGCTGCGGGAAATTCCACCCGGAGGTCTTGTATGTCCAGCAGCGGACTCATACTTCCCGCATCGTCAGGATGCAGGCGTCTCCCTCCCATTTGATCTGCATCTCGGCGGCCTTTTGGAGCCAGTCCACCAGGTTTGCGCCCAGGAGTTCTGCACGCCAGCCCTGGAGCAGCGATTCGTCAAAATCGTTGCCGCTTTTGAGTTTATTAAAATCGCCCCGCGGGAACAGCAGTGCTGCGCTGATTTCGTGTTCCAGGCATTGTTTTTTTATAAAATGGTACAACATCTCCATCGTCCACTCCTTTTCCGGATCGTCGGGCGCCGGCGCCGGGAGGGCTTGAAGCCATGCGCGTTCCGATTCTGTGGCGGGTGCTTTGTACATTTTTTCCCAGTCAGATTGGTGTTTTTTCCAGACATTTTCCGGGAGCGTCCGGTTATTTCGGAACGCTTGCAAGCCGTGGCGCATGGATTTTACTACCGTATTGATATGTTTACCCTGCAGGATCGCGTCTTTGGGCACATTGGCGGCGGCCGCTTTTTCCCGTCGCCAGGCGTAAAGCCGGAGCAGGAATATTTTATCCCGAAAATCGAGTTGATAGACAAAATCGCCAGCCAGCACTTCGCGATACGGATCCGCCACATAAAACGCCTCCGTTTCCCATTTCCGGTTTTCCTCCTGCGTCCAAGATTCCCGATGGCGGCGTTTGAGCTTGCCGGTCAGGCGGTGGTGCAGCGCCGGCAGGTATTTCACATCCTCGATAGCGTATTCCAGCGCTTTAGGATCAATCGGACGAGCCTCCCAATCGGCCACCGTATGACTTTTTGCGAGCGTAACGCTCAGTTCCCGTTCCACAATTCTTGCGAAACCGGCCGGGTAGTTGTAGCCAACGAAGCCCGCTGCGATTTGGGTATCGAAGGTATGTACCGGCACGACCCCGTACAGTTGGTACAGGAGGCGGTAATCATTGTCGCCGGCATGGGTAATTTTCAAAATTTCCGGCCGTTTCAGCAGCTCGAGGAAAGCGTCCAGGTTTTTGATGCGGAGCACATCCACCAGCAGAATTTCCTGTTCAGAGACAATTTGCAACAGGCAAAGCACCGGGACGTAGGTCTTTTCTCCCACAAACTCCGTGTCAAATCCGATCCAAGGAGCGTTTTGAAGCGCCTGCATGGCCAGGTCGAATTCTGTCTGATCTTCCAGATAGCGTACTTGATAATTCATGGGGCAAATATAATAAAAGTTCGCGCTTTGAAGCCGCATCGGCCCGATTGCCTTTCGATTCAACACGTGCATTTTTTGTCGTTTTCTCTCCATTTCCGCAGCGATTCGTTGCCCTTGCGGTTTCCAGCCACAAAAAGCGTTGAATCTGTTGTTGTATAAATAGGCTGATATAACTTACCTTTGCATAAATACACCCAAAACGTACCGATACGCCCGTAACCACACGCCATTATGTACGAATTTATTCTGTTCTCCGTTGAGAACAACACGGCTCGCATCACCCTGAACCGGCCGCAAGTCTTCAATTCCATGCACCACGCCATGCGACAGGAGATTTTGCAGGCGCTGGATATTTGCGCTTCGGACGCCGCGATCCGCGCCGTGTACCTGACGGGCGCTGGCAAGGCTTTTTGTGCCGGCGAAGATTTGCAGGAGGTCGTAGCTCCGCAAGGACCCAGCCTGACCGAAATCATCTCTACCGGATACAATCCCATGGTGCTGGCCATTCGAAATCTGGAGAAACCGGTCGTCTGCGCAGTAAACGGGGTGGCAGCCGGCGCCGGCGCCAATATTGCGCTGGCCTGTGATATCACGGTGGCATCTGCTTCGGCGAGTTTCACCCAGGCGTTCTCTAAAATTGGGTTAATTCCCGACAGCGGCGGCACCTGGACGCTCCCGCGCCTGGTAGGCTTGCAGCGGGCGGCCGCGCTCATGATGCTGTCAGATAAAGTCTCCGCCGCTGAAGCCGCCGCCCTCGGAATGATCTGGAAAGTTTTTCCGGACGAGTCCTTCGCGGCGGAAAGCCTCCGCCTGGCAGAAACGCTGGCGCAAATGCCCACACGAGGACTCGGACTTACTAAGCGGGCGCTCAACCGCAGTTTTCACCACGATTTTGCCGCGCAACTGCAGGTAGAAGACGACTGCCAGTCGGAAGCCGGCGAAACCTTCGATTACCGGGAAGGCGTGGCGGCATTCTTGGAAAAACGCAAGCCTGTTTTTAAAGGCGAATAAGCAGATACTATGCAGCGTTTGCTCAAAGAACTGGTGATCATTCCGCACGATTACGCGCGCCCACAAGGCAGTCAACCCAATGATCTGCTGCGCCTACTCCTCATTGCCGGTGCGGTGATCGTTCTTGCCGTACCCCAACTGCGATACCGCCTGATCTCCCTGGTTACGCTACCAGCCCACATTAAAGAATACCGCCAATTCGGCATCCGTATCCCCGGGCAATACGCCATTCATGGGATAGATGTCAGCCGCTATCAGAGCCGAATTGACTGGCGCCGGGTCAAAGAAATGAAAGTGGGCAAGATCAACCTCCATTTTGCATTTATCAAAGCCACGGAAGGCACAAGCCTCCGGGATCCCCAGTTCAGGACCAATTGGGCAAACGCCCGCAAGCACCGCCTGATACGCGGCGCCTATCACTATTTCTTGCCGCATATCAGTCCGCGCGACCAAGCGGATCATTTTACACGAACGGTGCAGCTTAACTCCGGCGATCTGCCGCCCGTAGTAGATGTGGAAGAAACCCGCGGTATGACCAAAGCCCAAATTCGGCGCAATACCAAGACATTTTTGACACTACTGGAACGCCATTACGGCGTAAAGCCCATCCTGTACACCTACCGTGATTTTTATAAAAACCACTTTGCCGACCAACCCGAGTTTGAGGGGTATCCGCTCTGGATCGCCCATTTTCATGTGGCGGATTTAAACCTGCCCGACGATGCCGACTGGCATTTTTGGCAACACAGCGACCGCGGTTCCGTCAGCGGCATCAACGCCCGTGTGGATTTCAACGTGTTCAACGGAGACAGTACGGCGCTGCGTCGCTTGTGCGTGCCCTAACGCGCGCTGGCGCTGGGCAAGCGATTACCCCGCTTTTTCCGCCGCAGCCGCGTTTGCTGCTGCCTGGTTGATCGCATCTACTTCTTTATCAATATAGTATAAACGCATCGGGCTGTCGCCGATCAATTGGATGCGATCCAGGAGCCCGCGCATGAGCGCCTCCTCTTCCCGTTGTTCTGCCACGTACCACTGCAGGAAATTGAGCGTGGCATAGTCGTTCTCCGCATTGGCCAGGCTGATCAGCTCGTGGATGGATTTGGTCACCTTCTGCTCGTGCGCATACACTGCTTTGAACATTTGATCGGCGGATACCTGATCTGCCGGCGGCTGGGCGATGGCCGGCACGATCGCGCGACCGCCGACCTCGTTGAGGTAATGGACGATTTTAAGCATGTGCATCCTTTCTTCAGCAGATTGCCGGTGCATAAAGGCCGCGCAACCGGCCAGCCCTTGGAAATCGCACCAGCAAGCCATAGACAAATACAGGAAAGAAGCGTAACCTTCCAGGGCAATCTGCCCGTTGAGTCGTTCGGTCATTTTCTCGGAAATCATATTCAGTAAATTTTGCTGCTAAATTAATCCTTTTTATTGATATTACAAAATAAAACAGGACACTCCGAGTACCGGAATGCCCCATTTTTTATACCTTAAAATCAGCGGGATTAGAAAAGCGTGAAAAATATACAATTTGACACGCATTCCTGCGCTGGGCAAGAACAGTGCAAAAGTAAAAGAGAAAATCCGGACGTCAAAGCGCGCGGCTCATTATTTGTTGGCTTGGCGCAACAATGCACCGAGCCAGGCGCCGGCTGCGGCAAGCAAACCGCCGAGCAGACCGGTGAGCAAGATCAGCAATACAGGCTGTATTCCGCGGAACAGCCCGCCGATTTTAGCGGACAAGATGCCCTGATTTTGCTGATCCAACCAAAAAGCCATACCGACCCAGAGTGCAAAAGCGCCCAAGAAAGCAGCACCCGCCGTGCGGACTGGTTGCGGCCAAATGATGCCGGCGCCTAATCCGGCAAACCAAACAATCCACCAGGGCAGGAAACTGGAAAGCGCGGCAGTGCCGACCGCCACAAAAAGAAAAACAAAGAGGATATTTCGCATCTTAATTGCTGATTTATCGGTCTGCCGACCGGAATGTCAGGGCGCCAACTACCTTGCGCGCGCCGGCAGGCCTGGCCGCAGAATCTTTTAAAAAAAGCAGTTCATAGTAATCGCCCGCCGCCCAGGCATCCACCATATAATCAAAATGGAGACTTCCCGGGTTCCCGGATTGTCCGCCAGGATACGCGCCCCAGGCGCGCACGGGCGTTGTGAGTTCCACGATCATGCGCCAGGAGGGGCCGTGATCAGCGCCGATGGCGTTGGGAGCATGGCGGACGCCGTCGGTGGGCACATCCAGGCGGCTAAATGCGTCTAATCGGGCGATATGCCGGATAGCCAAACCTTTTGCGTGCTTCCACAACAGGCTGTCGCGCGGCAGGTCGGCTGCCCGCCTGGCGACCGCCAGAAACGCTTCCGTTGCGATATCTGAGGCGGATTCCCGGACGGGGGTTGCCGGATGGTCGAAGAAAACGCTTTGCGGGTCTTTGTCTAAAATTTCGATAAAACGCCAGGATTCCGGGAATAGCACCGACTGCCTGCGGTTCCGGAGGGTATCCAGCTCGTCCCAGGTTCGAAAATAGGTCGAATCAAACCACATCTCAAATAGCGTGGGCGCCGCGCTGTTTCGTTCATAGACGTAATTCCACTGTTCCAGCTGGCGGAGTAATGCTTTTTGAGGTGGCTGCAGTTGCGCTTTTTGTACGAGGCGGAGCAGCACCGGCAGGGCATCGGCGGGTTTTTGACTGTAATTATCCGTTTGGAGCGCGATCATACTGTCCACCGTTGCCTCCTGCATATTTTTAAGTCGGTCATGAATGCGCCGCCCGCGGTAGGCGTCGAAATACCCCAGGTAGAAATACGGGAAGTTTGGATCGGTAGAGGGCTGATTGGCGGAAAAGACGAATCCCCGGGAAGGATTTTTCATGGCCGGCAGTTCGTCTGCGGGAATGACGCCCAACCAGGCATTTGCGCTGCTGCCGCCGTCCTGCAAAAAACGCCCCTGTTCATATTGGCGCACGGGAAACTGCCCCTGCACCGTAATCGCGATATCGCCGGCTTGGTTGGCAAAGGCGACATTCTGGGCAAGACTGCCCAGTCCGGGTATAGCGGCCCGGTAGCCGGGGTAATTATCCGCCTGCCAAATTTGGTAAAAACGCCCGAGGCTGTTGCGGTCGGGTGCGTTGTGTATGGCGTACCGATAGGCGTAGTCGTGCAAAGGATGTTCAGGATCGTCGTGGACGATCGGCCCCCAGACGGTGTACCGAACCGTGTCCAGCACGTCAGGCTGGCCCTTTACGCCGATGCGCTCGATCCGTAATTGAGCAGATTGCGTTTTCCCGTCGAGGCGGTATTGTGTGCGCGCGGGGTCCGTCCAGGCAATTTTATACCAGTCGGCGACTTCCTGGCTGACATTCGTGAAGCCCCAGGCTGCCTGCTCGTTAAATCCGACCACGATACCCGGCACGCCGGGTACGATCACGCCATACGTGTTGTGCTTGGGCGTGTGGATTTGCAGTTGATACCAGACATGGGGTAGGCGCAGGGGCAGGTGCATATCATTGCACAGGATGGGCGCGCCCGATTGGGTGCGGCTGCCGGACAGCGCCCAGTTGTTGCTGCCGTTGTGGTTTTGAAACGAGATAGGCAGCGCGCGTTCGGGCGGCGTACCAGATTCGAGGAGCGACCAATCGGCGGGCGCATTGCCGCCGGGCTTGAACGCCCGCGGCGCATTGCGCCATTGGCCGGTATCCGGGACAACCGGCACATTTTTATCGAAATACGAGGGATAGAGGTAATCAAAAGTATCCCGACCGAACGCAGCCAACGCGTTTGTGGCCGCAAGATCCTGGTCGCGGTTGTTCAAGGCATCCATCATACTACTGATGATCAGCACCGATTTGAGCGGCGTCCAGGGTTCGGGTGAATAATTGAGCAGTTTGTATTCGAGTGGAAGATCTGCCGGGCGCATTTCGGCGATCCAGGCATTGACGCCCTCGGCGTAAGCTTCCATCATGCTGCGCGTCGTGTCCGATTGCTGCCAGGCAGCCCAGTGTCGCTCGGCGGCGTACGGCAAGCCGCGGCGGCGAATCAGGCGATCGGCCGCCAGCGCGCGGTCGCCAAACACTTCCGAGAGGCGGCCTGCGGTCTGCCGCGCGGTAATATCCATTTGCCAAAGTCGGTCCCGCGCCGTGATGTAGCCTTGAATTCGGAAAGCGTCCTCGTCGTTTTCTGCGAAGATATGCGGCGTCATCAGGTCGTCGTACAAGACCGTTGCGCGGCCTTGCAGTCCCGGCAGTCGAATTTCACCTTCCGGAACGGCTCCGACCGGTTCCGCGTTTGTCCAAAATCCGGAATACGGATTGAAAAAAGGCCCCAGAGGCGGCAATTGCGCGCTTCCGAGCGGGATGGGCGCGTGTAAGGCCCAAAACAAAAAGCCGGATAAGCAGGCGGCAGTTAGAAGCAGGAGGTAACGCATGTAGCGAAAAATAAGAGCGTATTGGTGTGCAATATTTGGTTTCAAACGCGAACATCAAAAAAGACGCGCAAGATTTTAAAAAAAATCCAGTTAAAATTTGTCCATTTGACTAAAATAGTCATAAACTTGCACCAAGTAGTTTTTGTGTTTATTTGTTTGGGTTAGAATCCCTCGTCGTACCGGCGAGGGATTTCTATTATTACATACGGTGTAAAACCCAAAAAATAAAGCCATTTACAGATTTGAAACCTGTAAATGGCTCATGCCTGGTGGCGCAACTGGAGATTTTCGTTCCTGTAGCAGTTTAGAGCCGGCCCATCGCGCCGGCCAGCGCTGTAAACTGGAAAGGGAAGGCGACCCACACCCATTCGGGCAGGAAAATCAGCAGGGCGACCATGCCGACCGTGCTAACGAGGAACATAAGCCAATCGCGGCTTTTGTTTTCCGTGTATTCTTCTTTGTTGTGCATACGTTATGAAGTTTTTCCGTTGCAAAGGTAATACGTTTTTTTCAGCCGCCGGTCACACGACTGTTTTTTTTGAATGTTATCCCGGATGCGCGGACTTTGCATATTTAGTGCGTTCTTTGCAGCCAAATTTGAAAATTCGACTATGATCCAGGTATTTGTCACCGGGGGCACGTTTGACAAGGAGTACAATTATCTCTCCGGAGAACTCTTTTTCAAAGATACGCACGTCAAGGAAATGTTTGAACGCGGCCGCTGTACCACCCAGATTGACATCAAGACCCTCATGATGGTGGACTCCTTGGAGATGCAAGAGGAAGACCGGGCGGTGATTGTCCTGAACTGCCGAAAAACAACGGCCCGGCAAATTCTGATCACCCACGGTACCGACCGCATGGTAGAAACAGCGCGGGCCTTGGCGGAGGAAGCGCTTACCGACAAGACCATCGTGCTCACCGGCGCGATGATCCCGTATGCGTTTGGAACGTCCTCCGACGGTTTTTTCAACCTCGGCAGCGCGGTCGCCTTCGTGCAGGCGCTGCCGCCCGGGGTGTATGTGGTGATGAACGGCCGCTATTTTCACTGGGATAAAGTGCAAAAAAACCGGAAAACCGGGAATTTTGAGGAAATTTCGGGGTAAATTTGCCAACAGGCTTTTACTACCCAGTCATTCCAAAAAACTCAGCCGCCCCCCGAAAATCAACCAGTACATCAGCGCGGCAACCAGCGGCGCGGCAACCGATACCCCCATCACCCAAAAATACTTGCGCGGCACATTCGAACGCTCGATCCATTCGGAAATCAGGGAAAATACCCAAACACTACATATAATAGCCGCTAAAATAATCGTTAATAGGGCAGCCAAATAATCGTTGATCAGCCAGAACGCCAGCCAAATGACGAGCTCCAGTAAAAAAATTTCCAAAACGGACAGACGAATGCTTTTTCCCATAATGCAGCCGCAAATTAAAAGGATTTTTCCGGGTATCCTCGCATTGCTTTTGCCCCTCTGCGCGCAGGCGCAAAGCAGTCCGCCGAACAACGAAAAGGAGTACGAACAACAGTACCAGGAACGCATCAGCAAAGATCGCCTGCATGGCGTATATATCCCGCGCAATCTCGACGACGCCCTCACGCAACTCGATCAGCTCATCTCCCAGGAGGCTAAAATAAAAATGAAAGCCGTTCCGGAAGACAGCGTCTGCCGATTCCTGCACGGCCGACTCGGCCAATGGATGATTATTAACTGGAGCTTTTACGAGGGTTCCAGGCTCTCGCATTACCTGCGCAGCGCCGGAATCACCTACCCAGACGATATGGCCGATTTCCTGATCCTCGCCTACCACAAACGCCTGAACGCCCAACCCGTAGTCGTGAAAGACTTAGTTGTGTATTTTAAAGAAAAAAGAAAAAAAGCGCTTGAAGAAGCGCGGAAAAATATGCCCGTTTTATACGAAGAAACCCGACAAAAAGCGGACGGTCAGCGGCCCGGGGGATTACCATAAACATATAATAATCAATCAAATATTTCTTGGCTTGCCTAAGGATATCAAAAATCCTACCTGCGGAGGAAGCGCCGGTCACAATGTTAATTTTAATCCTGTTCCTCCAGCTTTTGCCTTGTAATAACGCGATCTCTCAAAAAGTACTACCTTTGCGCGTTATTTCCAAACTTATATGGCAAAGAAACTATTGATAGTAGAGTCGCCTGCAAAGGCAAAAACGATTGAAAAGTATCTGGGGAGCGATTTTAGCGTGAAATCTTCTTACGGCCATATTCGGGACTTAGAGAAGGGAAACGACCTCGGCGTGGACGTGCAGAATGCGTACAGACCCAATTATGTCATCCCGCCGGAGAAGTTCAAAACGGTAAAAGAACTCAAGGATGCCGCCTCCAAAGTGGAGGAAGTGTGGCTGGCGACGGACGAAGACCGGGAGGGGGAGGCGATCTCCTGGCACCTCTGCCAAGTGTTGGGGCTGAATGAATATACCACCAAACGGATCGTATTTCACGAAATCACCAAGCCGGCCATCCAAAAAGCCGTGCAAAACCCGCGCACGCTGGACCTGAACCTCGTAAACGCCCAACAGGCGCGCCGGGTGCTGGATCGCCTGGTCGGCTGGGAACTTTCCGGCCTGCTGTGGAAAAAAATTAAGAGCCAACTCTCCGCCGGCCGCGTGCAGTCGGTCGCCGTGAAACTGATCGTGGATCGGGAACGGGATATCCAACGCTTTAGTATTACGCCTTATTTCAAGGTGGAAGCCTACTTCGTGGCGCCCAATAATCAGGGGAAGCCGGTCGTATTTAAAGCGGAAAGCCCCAAACGATTCGAACAAGGCGCCGATGCCGAATCTTTCCTCAAAAAGTGCATCAATGCCGCGTATCAGGTGGACAGCGTGGAGGTGCGCCCTACCCGACGCAAACCGGCTCCGCCCTTTACCACCTCTACCCTGCAGCAGGAAGCGAGCCGGAAATTGGGATTTTCCGTCTCGCGCACCATGTCGGTCGCGCAAAGCCTCTACGAAAAAGGCCAAATCACCTATATGCGTACCGACTCTACCAACCTGAGCGATACCGCCATGCAGGCAATCGGACAGGAAATAACTAAACTCTACGGCCCGCGCTACCACCACGCCCGCCAATATAAAACCGGCCGCCAACTGGCCCAGGAGGCGCACGAAGCCATCCGCCCAACGTACCTGGAAAATCAAAACGCCGGCGATACCCGCGACGAACAGCGCCTCTATGACCTGATCTGGAAACGCGCCATGGCCAGCCAAATGGCCGATGCCGAACTGGAAAAAACAACGGTGGATATCGCAGTCAGCACGCAACCGGACGCCCTCCTGCAGGCAGAAGGCGAAGTGCTCAAATTCGACGGATTCCTGAAAGTGTATCTCGAAAGCACAGACGATGACGAGGAGGAATCAAAAGGAATGCTCCCGCCGCTTCAAAAAGGACAAGCGCTTCAACTCGACCACATGGACGCCACGGAGCGATTTACCCGCCCGCCCGCCCGGTACACGGAGGCCAGCCTGGTGAAAAAACTGGAAGAACTCGGCATCGGACGCCCCTCCACGTACGCACCGACCATCTCCAAAATCATGGAGACAAACAGAGGCTATGTAACCAAAGAAAGCCGGGAGGGAGAAACGCGCACCTTTCAGATATTTACGCTGAAAAACAACGCCGTAACCGGCAAATCCGGCAAAGAAATAACTGGCGCTACCAAAAATGTACTGTATCCGTCGGATATCGGCATGATCGTCAGCGACTTTCTCGACCAGCATTTCAGCAAAATTATGGACTACGGCTTCACCGCCGGCATCGAGGAACGATTTGACGATATCGCAGAAGGCAAAATTGAATGGGCAAAAATGATTGACGGTTTCTACCAGCCCTTTCACCAAACGGTGGAAAAAACAATCAAAGAAGCCGACCGCGCCGATGGCGAGCGTATCCTGGGCACAGATCCCACAACCGGCCGCACGGTGCTGGTACGCATCAGCAGCCTCGGAAAGCCGGTCGTGCAAATCGGCCGAAGTGAAGAACTGGAGGAAAAAGAAAAACCGCGATACGCCAACCTGCGCCCCGGCCTGAACCTGGAAACCGTCACACTGGAAGATGCGCTGACCGGCTTCGCGCTGCCGCGTATCCTGGGCGACTACAACGACCTGGAAGTGTCCGTCAATACAGGCCGCTATGGCCCGTATGTCAAATACGGCGAGCAGTTTATCTCGCTACCCAAAGGCGAAGACCCCTTCGAAACCACGCTGGAACGCGCAATCGCGCTCATTCTTGCCAAACAGGAAGCAGACAAACCGGTAGGGTATTACGAAGATAAACCCATCACCAAGGGTAAAGGCCGGTTCGGCCCGTTTATCAAATGGGCGGATCTGTACGTGAACGTCCCGAAATCCGTCCCCTTTGATACCCTGACGGCCAAACAAGCCGTCGAACTGCTCGAAAGCAAAATCGAAAAAGAAGCCAACCGTTACCTGCAACACTGGCCGGAAGAAAAAATCAGCGTGGAAAACGGCCGCTGGGGC
The DNA here is from genome assembly GCA_040383605.1 of Lewinellaceae bacterium. Classification (GTDB taxonomy): domain Bacteria; phylum Bacteroidota; class Bacteroidia; order Chitinophagales; family Saprospiraceae; genus M3007. The sequence goes on along the minus strand of JBEIDF010000001.1, from coordinate 46,948 downwards.
CCCTTCATCCGATTCGGCAAAAAAATGATCGCCCTGCCAAAAGAGGACGGAGCAAAAATGACCACCGATCAGGTACGTATGTTAAGCCTGGAAGATGTAAAAGCGATGATCGAAAAGGAAATGCCGGGCGCGTTCGGAAAGAAAAAGAAATAAGCGTGCCGAAAAAACAGGCAGCCTCACTGCGCGCGAGGCGCGTTAGACCTTGTTCAGATTTTGATTCTGTGGTGAAACTGAAAAATTTTATTTTTAACAAGGCAAGTTTTGCAGTCGAATGCGGGCGGTTCGGCAAAAAACTTAACGCAGTTAAAAATAAAATTGGGCAATTGCAGCCCAGAAATCAAAATTTGAACAAGGTCTAACGAGGCTGCCAACGGTCTAGTGCGTAATATCCAAATCGTCGTACTCGTAAATGTCATTCGGCAGGTGATCGTTTGCCTGAATGTCCACCAGGGACTTGATCATGCCGTCCTCCAACCTGTAGACCCATCCGTGCAGGTGCGGAAAATTGTTTTTCTTCCAGGCGCGCTGCACAATGGAGGTTTCGGCAAGGTTATACACCTGTTGGATTACATTGAGTTCAATCAGGCGATCTAAGCGCATCCGCTCGTCCACAATTTCCTGCAATTCAGCCTGGTTGAAGCGGTACACGTCCTTGATATGACGTAACCACTTGTTAATCAGACCAAAGGAGTGCCGGCTCATGGCTGCTTTCACCCCGCCGCAGCCGTAATGCCCACATACGACGATGTGTTTGACTTCCAGTACCTCCACGGCGTACTGCAACACGCTGAGCATGTTCAGGTCGGTATGCACGGCCAGGTTGGCGACGTTGCGGTGGATAAAAATTTCGCCCGGCTGGGTTTGCGTGATCTCATTGGGCGGAACCCGGCTGTCCGAGCAGCCAATCCACAGAAAATCCGGCCGCTGAATATTCACCAGCCGGCTGAAAAATTCGGGATCTTCGGTTACTTTTTGTTTTGCCCATTCCTTGTTGGCGAGCAAGAGTTGTTGATAGCGCTGCATCAGGTTGTTGTTTAGACATTATATAATCAGATTAAAATTAATCGGATTGTGTACGTTAATAAACCATCCGTTTCTCCAACGTAAAGGTCTGATTTTATAAGATAGTTTTTGGTTATTTTAACAAATTCGTATCGCCGGCTGTCGGCCTTCCGGCGGCAAAATCACATTTTCTTAAAAAAGTGCAACGGAATATTCAATTAGGTTATTTAGGCTCCCAAATCAAGCCTTAACTTTGCCCCCGCTATGGAAGAAATTAAATGTCTCATTATTGGTTCCGGCCCTGCCGGATACACAGCGGCCATCTATGCCGCCCGCGCCGGCCTGATGCCGGTCATGTACACCGGCCGCCAGCCAGGCGGTCAGTTGATGATCACCACGGAAGTGGAAAACTATCCGGGCTATCCGGAGGGCCGTACCGGCCCGGATATGATGGACGACTTTCGCCGGCAGGCAGCGCGCTTTAATACCGATATTCGGTATGAAATGATCGCTAAAGTAGATTTTAGCGGTCCGGTACACAAAGCCTGGTCGGAATCTGGCCACGAAATCCACGCGCATACCGTAATCATCGCCACGGGCGCCAGCGCCAAATGGCTGGATATTCCGGGCGAAGAAAGGTTGCAAAACGCCGGCGTTTCCGCGTGCGCGGTGTGCGACGGATTCTTTTTCCGCGGGAAAGAGGTGGTGGTAGTCGGCGGCGGCGATACCGCGGCGGAAGAAAGCACCTACCTGGCTAAAATCTGCTCCAAGGTGCACTTACTGGTGCGGCGCGACGAAATGCGGGCCTCTAAAATCATGCAGGAGCGCGTGCTGACCAAAGAGAACCTGATCGTGCACTGGAATACGGAGGCGGAGGAAATCCTCGGAGAAGACAGCGTGACCGGCGTCCGGGTACGCAATAATGTCTCCGGAGAGTCCTCCATCATCCCAACTTCCGCATTTTTTGTCGCCATCGGCCACCAACCCAATACGGATATTTTTAAAGACTGGCTCCGGATGGACGAGAGCGGGTATCTCGTCACTATGCCGGGATCGAGCAAAACCAATATCCCAGGCGTTTTTGCGAGCGGCGACGCGCAGGACAAAGTGTACCGTCAGGCGATTACGGCTGCCGGAACCGGTTGCATGGCGGCCCTTGATGCAGAGCGCTACCTGGTCGAACAGGGAATTTGAAGCCGCCTGAGGGCCTGAAATTTGTCATAAATGAATTACCTTTGCCGGCGCGCGAACAACCGCAGCACGCTGCCTAAATACGCATAGCTGCTTATTATCCACCGCTAAAATATGTACCCATGGCCCGTTTTCGTTCCGGAGTTTTGCACGGTGAGGAAGTCACCGAAGTCTTTAACCACGCGCTCGAACATCAGTATGCGCTGCCCGCCGTCAATGTAATCGGCACCAACTCCGTCAATGCGGTGTTGGAAACCGCCGCCGCGGTGAACAGCCCGGTCATCATTCAGTTCTCCAACGGAGGGGCTGCCTTCTTTGCGGGTAAAGGCCTCTCCAATGAAGGACAGCGCGCCGCTATTGCCGGCGGTATCTCCGGCGCTTTGCACGTGCACCAAATGGCAGAAGCGTATGGCGTGCCAGTGATTCTGCATACCGACCACTGCGCGTTAAATATTATTGACTGGGTAAAAGGCCTGCTGGATTATGGCGAGCAATTCCATGCACAAAAAGGATTTCCGCTGTACAGTTCGCACATGCTCGACCTGTCCGAAGAGCCGCTCCACGAAAATATCGAGATCAGCGCCGAGTACCTCCGCCGAATGACCGCCCTGGGTATGACGCTTGAAATTGAACTGGGCGTGACCGGCGGCGAGGAAGACGGCGTGGATAACACGGACGTGGACTCCTCCCGGCTCTACACGCAGCCCAACGAGGTAGCCTACGCCTACGAGGAATTGAGAAAAATTAGCCACCGCTTTACCGTGGCGGCGGCCTTTGGAAACGTACACGGCGTTTATAAACCCGGCAATGTGAAATTGCAGCCGGTTATCCTCAAGAATTCACAGCGCTATATCCAGGAAAAATTCGGCCTGACAGAAGAAAAACCAGTGCATTTCGTATTCCACGGCGGATCAGGCTCCTCCCGGGAAGAGATTCGGGAAGCCCTTTCCTACGGCGCCATCAAAATGAATATTGACACGGATATGCAGTGGGCGTTTTGGGACGGCATCCGCGGTTATTATGAAAGTAAAAAAGGCTATCTGCAGGGACAAATCGGCAATCCGGACGGCGAAGACAAACCCAATAAAAAATACTACGATCCCCGGGTTTGGCTCCGCGAAGGCGAAAAAACGTTCGTCAACCGACTCAAATCGGCATTTGAAGATCTGAATTGCCTGGGCCGAAACGCCTGATCTTCGCTTACTTATAAAAATTCGGGGACTTTACCGCGTAGCCAGCATTACCTGACCACGCGATGAAGTCCCCGATTTATTTTTACAGCAGGTCTAAAATTGTATTTCTCGCTAATATGCAAGTCTTTTTCAGCCATACTTCGCTCCTTTTTTCGCCGTAATTAGTCCCATTACGCCTGCAAAAAGCGCCTTGTCTGGCTAAAAAATCCTTTTCATATTCGCAGAGAATATAATTTTAGACAGGTTTTTAGTGCGCGCGGGCTACCAATCGCCGCCCGCGCCGCCGCCGCCAAAGGAACCGCCGCCGAAGGAGCCTCCTCCCCCACCCCAGCCGCCGCCGCCGCCGAAACCTCCGCCGCCGCCCCAGCCGCCAAAACCTCCGCCAAAACCACCCCAGCCATCGAAGCCGCCGCGCCGCCGCGTAGGAAACCGGTCGTTGCGGCCATCATGGGTGTAGATTGCGCCGTGGCGGAATTTTTTCCACATTAAGACGCCAAATAAAAAGAAGAAAATAAGGATAAAAAATAAGATCAACCCGATGGCGACGGCGGCCTTGCCGCTGCCCGCCGATTTGTCGCGGGTGTATTCGCCGGATAGATTCCTGATAATCTCGTCCACGCCGGCATTAATTCCCTCAAAATAAGCACTTTGCCGAAAATACGGCGCCATCGTATTGCGGATGATACGCCCCGCCGTGATATCCGGCAGCGCACCCTCCAGTCCGTACCCGGTCGCAATAAACACACCGCGCTCTGGCGGCTCCGTTTTGATGAGCATGACCAAGCCGTTGTCCTTTTCTTTGACGCCGATGCCCCAGCGATTGCCCAGTTCAAAGGCGTAGGAGGCTTTGTCGTAGTCCCCGATATCCTTTCGGATCATCACCACGATTTGGGTAGAGGTAGAATCCCAGTAGGCGCGCAATTTCATTTCCAGGGCCTGTCGCTGGTCGGCCGTAAGCCAGCCGGCCAGGTCGTGGACATACACAGCCGGCTCCGGTTTGGGCGGAAATAACTCGGCATCCGTTTGGGCGTACGAGACGCTGACGACCAACAGGAGCAGGCCGACAAGCAACGCCGAGAGCCACCCACACCGGGCGCCACGGCCAATATGCCGCGCATTATCCATAAATAATTTCATCAGACAGTTCATTATCGTTGTCGGTCTCGCTTGCCGGGAAATACTGTTGCATTTGCTCGCCAATTTGGCGCACAACGGCACAAACGCCGGCGCAGGCTTCGTCCCGATGCAGGTACGCGCGCAACAATTGTTTTTCATCTTCCCAAAAATCAAATCCGACTTTCTCGTGGATGCCGGCATCGCCCCAGATCGCAAAGTGCCTCGATTTCCAGGCGAGATACAACAGCACGCCGTTTCGTTCGCGGGTGTTGTGCATCCCGAATAGGGCAAACAACTCCGCCGCCCGTTCCAAGGGATGGTCGGGAAGACAAAAATCCTCCACATACAAGCGGATTTCTCCGCTCGTCATGCGTTCTGCCGCCTGAATCGCCTGAATGATGCTGGATTCCTCTTCTTTTGAGAATAACATGGTTTTAGAATTGCACCGCCGGCGCTTTTTCCGCGCCCTGGGTAGCCTGGAAATAACCCTTTTGGGAAAATCCGAATATGCCGACGAACAAATTGGTGGGAAAACGGCGGATGTACGCATTGTAATCGTTGACCGCTTCGTTGAAATTTTTCCGTTCAACCGAAATGCGGTTTTCCGTGCCCTCCAGCTGTTTTTGCAAATCCATAAAATTCTGATTTGCTTTTAGATCCGGATAGCGTTCTACCGTAACGAGCAGGCGGCTGAGCGCGCCGCTAAGCGCCCCTTGGGCTTGTTCAAATTGCTGGATATTCTCCATGGACAGTTTGCTTACGTCCACCGTCGTCTGCGTGGCTTTGGAACGCGCCTCGATAACGGCCTGCAGGGTCTGCGCTTCAAAATTGGCATATCCTTTAACCGTGCTCACCAGATTGGGAATGAGATCGGAACGGCGTTGATACTGGTTTTCAACCTGCGACCAGGATTTTTTTACGGCTTCGTCTTTACCGACAGCCGTATTGTAAGACCCACAGGCGCTAAAAACGACTACTACGCCCAATACTAAAACGATCCAAGGGAGGAACTTTCTAAAATCCATATTTTACCTATTTTTTGTTTGTGAATTAACCGTACGAAAGTAAGGGAAAAATCGCGCATCAGGGCAAATTATTCGCCTAAAAACGGAAATATTGACGACCAACGGAGGAATACGCGCAAGTTTAAAGATAGTTCATGGATTGCCCATGACCAAAAATGCGGCGATAATACCTGCCGCCACGGAGGCATTGAGCGATTCTGCACCGCCGCCGGGCGGGCGCGGAATGGTGAGCCGGTGCGTGAGGGCGGCTTCGACTGCCGGGCGGATGCCTTGTCCTTCATTGCCGATGACGACCAGTCCGCCGCGCGGCCAGCCCCCGCCGAACAGATTATCGCCGTGCATCACGGCGCCGAGTACCGGTATGCCCGGCGTCTTTTTTAGCAAATCTTCCAGGCTGGACTCTTGGCTGCGCACCCGGAGAAACGCACCCATAGAAGCCTGGACAACCTTGGGGCTGAATACATCCACGCAATCCGGCGAACAAAAAACCGCCGGGAATCCAAACCAATCGGCAATCCGCAAAATCGCGCCCATATTTCCCGGATCGCGGATACCGTCCAGGAAAAAGTGAAAACCAGTTTCCACAACTGCCGGCGCGTCCGGCGTGTCCGGGAGCGTGACGACTGCCAGCACCTCCGGCGGCGTGGTCAGCGAAGATACTTTTTTGAGGTCGGCATCCGTCACCGGGATCAACGAGCCGGTGAACGCGGCGGTGTGATCTGCATGTTGTTGGAGCCAATTTTCCGTGGCGTACAGGCTTTCCACGGTAAATTTGGATTGCGAAAGCAGTTCGAGGGTCATTTTCTCCCCTTCCACGATGAATTTTCGGTAATTTTGCCGATACTTTTTCACCGAAAGCGCGGACAGCAATTTGATCTGATTGTGAGAGAGCATAGTAGATCGCCGGGCAACAATTTTTGCGTTATTGAATCCAATGAATTACAGCCTAAAACTTCGCAGTATTCTGCCGTACGGATTGCTAATCCTTGCGCTCTTTCCGAGCGCCTGCAATGTTACGAAGCAATTGGATGACGCCAAAGGGGAACGCTTGTTAGTGAAAAATTCTTTAGAGATTACCGCCCCGCAAAAAATGGGTTTTGCCCAACGCACAGCGCTGGCCTACGAGCTCTCCGGCTTGTACAAACTCAAACCCAACGAGAAAAACCTGTTTGTTTTTCGCCATCGCGTGTGGTTTTACTACAAATATAAAGATCGAAAAGGCAAATTTGCCCAGTGGATCATGCGCAGGATCGCGGAAGCGCCCACCATTTACGATGAGGAGCAAACACAGAAAACAGCGGCGAATTTTAAAAACTATATGCGCCAACGCGGCTATTTTAAAGCCGACTGTCGGTTCGAAACAGCATTTGTGGGCAACAAAAAAGCAAAAACTGCTTACACGCTTGATCTTGGCCCCCTTTTCACCATCCGTGAAACGGCCTTCGCCAGTCCGGACAGCAATATCCAGCGTATCCTGAATCAGGAGGCCGAAAACTCCCAGCTAAAAAAAGGCGGCGCGATGGACGGCCGGAGGTTTGAAGCAGAGAAACTCCGCATCACCGCAGCCCTGAAAAACCGGGGGTATGCGTATTTTATCCCCAATTACGTCGAATTTATTGGCGACAGCACCGGAACAGCCACCGACGTAACGGTGGAGGTACTCACTGAAACCGACTCCACACTCCACAAAATCTATCGCTTCGGCGAAGTGTCGGTTTTTTCCAGCCTTGTGCCGGACTACTCCTCCATCCGACGCGATACGACCTTGCAGGATATCTATTTTGCTTCTGCCGAGCCGGAATTCAAGGTGAAACCCAGTCGGCTCCGGGACGAAATCATGGTACATCCGGATTCGCTGTACCGACAGGAAGCGATAGACCAAACTATCCGAAACCTGAATAACCTCGGCATTTTTCGTTTTGTCTCTGTCAAACCCTACCCGGACAGCCTCCAACCCGAGCAGCTCAATGTCGCCGTTGCTTTTTCCACGTATAATCGCCTGTCTATAGGCGGGGGTGTTGACCTGAACTCGTCCAACAGCGCGGTGAGCGGCCGCTTGCTGGGGATCGCCTCTTCCCTGAACGCCCGCAACCGAAATGTATTCCGGGGCGCCGAGCTCGTGCAGACAAACCTGCAGTACAACCTCGAATTCGATATCACGAATCGGAACCGTCCAATTTTCTCGCAGGAGTTCGCTTTTCAAAACGACCTTACATTCCCGCGTTTTTTCGACTACCTGGGCTGGTGGAAGGGGCTTTCAAAGATCCAGGTGGGCAAGCATCGCCTGCTTGGCAACAGTTTTTACAACAACCTGCGCGCGAACGGCCAAACCCGCCTGTCGCTCAGCTATAATTACCTGGAACTTATCAATTATTACGCGTACAATCTTTTTCACGCCACCTTTGGATACGAAGTCCGCCCCGATCAGGAACGCTATTTTTCTTTTGATAATATCGGGATAGACGCACTGCGCCCGGTTTTCGGCACACAATTCGATTCGCTTTTCGGTCGAAATGAATTCTTGAAAAATTCGTTCGACCGGCAGCTGTTCACCGGCTTCCTGATGCGCTCCATGACCCACACGATCAATAGCAAACCGAACGCGTTTGGAGAGCGCTGGTACATGCGATTCAACGCGGAATTGTCCGGATTGGAGATTTTTATGCTGAATCAGCTTTGGTCAGCGGCTTTTAAAGATCAAACCTGGCGGATTGCCGATGTGGATTTTTCCAAATACCTGCGTTTGGAGATAGACGGCAGTTACACCCGGGAGTTTTCGCGCAGCCTGACCGCCGCCCTGCGCCTGGGCGCCGGTGTTGTGGGCGCGTATGGCGACACGCGGGAGGTGCCGTACGTCAAGCAGTTTTTCGTGGGCGGCCCCTCCAGTATTCGCGCCTGGCGTATCCGGGAACTAGGGCCTGGGAAATTCCGCGATCCCAATCCGCCGGCTGGCCCGCCGTACTATCAAGCGGCAAATTTTCGACTCGATTTCAACGCGGAGTTGCGATTTCCGCTCTTTTGGTGGTTCAAAGGCGCTTTGTTTGTGGACGGCGGAAATATTTGGACGTTCCAGCCCGACCCCGACCGACCGGGCGGGGAGCTGCGCTGGGACTCTTACAAGGACATCGCATTGGGAACCGGTTTTGGGATTCGCGGCGATTTTGATTTCTTTGTTCTCCGTTTTGATCTGGGACTGAAAATGCGGCAACCGTATCCGGACGATACCGGTCGGTACTGGGTGCTGCGCAACTGGTCGGATCTCAGCCTGCGCGCCTTCAATCCCAACCTGTCGGTTGGATATCCTTTTTAGCGCATCTTGGGGATTTATGTTATTTTTGCCGCGTTATTCACCTACCGTTCGTTCAAATCGGAACAAACGCTCATATCCACCACGCCGTATGTTTTCCAACATCCAAGCTTCTATCGCCCAGGAAATCCAACAAATCCGGGATGCCGGGCTTTATAAAGAAGAGCGCATCATCACAACGCCGCAAGGACCGGTAATTGACACGACCCGCCTGCCGCACGTACTCAACTTTTGCGCCAACAATTACCTCGGTTTGTCCAGCCATCCGGCAGTAATCGAGGCTGCCATAGACGCCATCCGGACGCACGGCTACGGCCTGTCCTCGGTACGCTTTATCTGCGGCACCCAGGACATCCACAAGGAACTCGAGGGAAAACTCTCCGAGTTTTTGGGCACGGAAGACACCATATTATATGCTGCTGCCTTCGATGCAAACGGCGGTTTGTTCGAACCCCTGTTGGGTGAAGAAGACGCTGTCATCAGCGACGAGCTCAACCACGCCTCGATTATTGACGGAATCCGGTTATGCAAAGCCAAGCGCTTCCGCTATAAGCACAACAACATGGAGGATTTGGAGGCGCAGCTCCAAGCGGCGGTCGCCGCCGGCGCGCGCCGCAAATTGATTTTCACTGATGGCGCGTTTTCTATGGACGGTACGATCGCTCAACTGGACAAAGTTTGCGAACTCGCCGATCGCTACGAGGCGATGGTAGGCATTGATGAATGCCATGCTACTGGTTTTTTGGGTAAAACGGGGCGCGGCGCCCACGAGTACCGCAACGTCATGGGCCGCATTGATATCATCACCGGCACGCTCGGCAAGGCTTTGGGCGGCGCTTCCGGCGGCTTTACCTCTGGCCGGAAAGAAATCGTGGAACTCCTCCGCCAGCGCTCGCGGCCCTATCTTTTTTCCAATACCGTGGCGCCCTCTATTGTCGGCGCATCCATCAAAGTACTCGATATCCTCAGCGCAAACACGACCCTGCGCGACAAATTGGAACACAACACCCAATGGTTCCGAAAAGCCATGACGGACGCGGGCTTCGACATCATCCCCGGCGACCACCCGATCGTGCCCATCATGCTGTACGATGCGCCGCTGGCCCAACAATTCGCCCGCGAGCTCCTGGAGGAAGAAATTTACGTCATCGGATTTTTCTATCCGGTGGTTCCGCAAGGCAAAGCGCGCATCCGCGTGCAATTGTCGGCTGCGCATGAGCAGGAGCACTTGGACAAGGCAGTGGCTGCGTTTACTAAAATTGGGAAAAAACTGGGCGTAATCTAGGCCGTCGGCCATTGGAGGAACGAATCAACAGGGACGATTTCACCACGGGCGGCGCCGTTTCAATCGCAAACATCGCGATGCAAGAAGAAAAATTTGAAGAACTCATCAGCGGGCTACTGGATCGGCAATTTGGTACTGTCGCCCGATTTATTCCGACTGAAATCGAGGCGGCGTTGCGCGCGCAATTACAGGCGTACGATGCTGCCGGGCAAATGTTCCCGGCCGGCGTCGGCCAACATACGAATTACGAGCGCAACGAGCAGTTGCGGGGCGACGTCATAAAATGGCTGGAAAAAGAAAACTCGGCAGCGGAAAAGGCCTTTTTGGAGTATATCGAGGCGTTTATTGAGTACCTGAACAAGACCTGTTTTACCGGTATCAATAGTTATGAATTTCATTTTGCCCGGTACGAAGCAGGCAGTTTTTACAAAAGACATCGGGATCAGTTCAAAACCGACACCGGCCGCAAGTTTTCGCTGGTGATCTATCTGAATGAAGCCTGGAATGCCGACGATGCGGGCCAACTGTTGATTTACCTCGACGATCAGGAGATCAGCATCTTGCCTGAGGGCGGTCGCGCCACCTTTTTTCGCAGCGATGAGATAGATCATGAAGTGCGCCCGACCAACCGAAACCGCCTGAGTATTGCAGGCTGGTTAAAACGGATTTGATCCTGCAACTTATCCCTGTCTGACCGAATTTACACAGATCCCGGCACTTTATCCACCCAGGGCGCCGCGTTTTCCAACTGGCCGGCTAACCGGAACAGCACCTCCTCTTCGCCCCAGCGGCCGGTAAACATCATCCCCACCGGAAGTCCTTCCGGTGTAAAGTGCATGGGAACCGACATAGAGGGCTGGCCGGTGACGTTGGCGAAAACCGTCCAGGGCATGTACTCGTATATTTTTTCGGCCAAATCGTCAATCGTGGCTTTGGCCAGGATGCCGAGTCCGAGGAAATTGATTACCTGAATCATAAACTGCTCGGCGGGCGACTGCTCTAGTTCGCCGACGCGGAGTGGCGGCCTGGCGAGCGTGGGCGTCAGAAAAGCGTCGTACGCAGCGGTAGCGGCATAAATGCGCTGCGAGATGTCGCTCCATTTGCGTTTCGCATACGCATATTCCGCGGCGTTAAAAGCCTTGCCCAGCAGGTGGAAGGCGTAGGTATTCGACTCCACATCGCGCGGGCGGGTTTTTCGGCCCAGGAAGTCGCTTAGTTCCTGTAAATCTGCCGCCGCTTCTGCAGACACGATCACGATAAACGCCTTGGTAAGGTCTTCCATGTGATACGGGAGCGGAATTTCCTCTACGATATGCCCCTCTTTTCGCAGGATATCAATCGTTTTTTGCAGTCCGGCCAGGCAGTCGTCCGACACCTTTTTCCCGAGCGTATGATTGGGAGAATACGCGATGCGCAGTTTCCCGGGCGGCGTGTGCGCCTCGTGCAGATACGGCCGTTCCGGCAGGGGAATCCGATACGGGTCGGCGGGATGGGCGCCGAGAATCGCATCCAGGTAGGCAGCGGAATCGCGCACTGTACGGCTCACGCAGCCTTCCACAGCGGCCCCCGCCCAGTGTTCGCCGTGCGAGGGCGCCCAGGAAGTGCGGCCGCGCGTGGGTTTCATTCCGAACAATCCGCAATTTGAAGCCGGAATCCGAATACTTCCCCCGCCATCGTTTGCGGTAGCAATGGGCGTGATCCCGGCGGACACGGCGGCGGCGGAACCGCCGCTGGAGCCGCCGGGCGTGTGCGCCAAGTTCCAGGGGTTGCGGCTGGGGCCGAAAAGTTTCGGTTCCGTGTAGGGGGTAATTCCGAATTCGGGCGTATTCGTCTTGCCAAAAATCAACAATCCGGCCTGTTTCATTTTTTCCACCACCAGGCTGTCCAGCTTAGAAATTTTGCCTTCGAATCCGCGGCATCCTGTGCGGATCGGTGCGTCTTTCACCTCCACGCCAAGGTCTTTGACCAGAAACGGGACGCCGGCGAAGGGTGCGTTCCGGTCTATTTGTCCGGCTGCCGCCCGCGCCTGGTCGTATAACTTAAATACGATTGCATTAATTGCGGGATTGACCGCCTCCGCGCGCGCGATGGCCGTATCAAGCAGTTCCTGTGGGGTGACCTCGCCCTTTCGGACGAGTTCGGCCAAGCCCAAGGCATCGTATTGACGGTATTCTTCGAAAGACAACATAGTATATTCAGGTTGTGCAAAATCAAGTTACAGATCGGCGCCTGGGCGGCGCGGGGTTTGCTTTTTAAGACCGTATTCAGATTTTGATTCTGTGGCGAATCTGAAAAATTTTATTCTTAACAAGGCAAATTTTGCAGTCGAATACGGGCGATTCGGCGAAAAATTTAACGCAGTTAAAAATAAAATTGGGCAGTTGCAGCCCAGAAATCAACATTTGAACAAGGCCTTAGCGCCGCGACAGTAGTAATTGCGCCAAATGCAAAATTACGGGCATTTTTTATCCTTTTTCAGTTTTTAGAAAAAATATATGACTTGAACTTTTGTAATCGGTTAGTCTAAAAGCGTGTCTAAAATTATATGCTAATATGAAAAGGATTTTTTAGCCAGACAAGGCGCTTTTTGCAGGCGTAATGGGACTAATTACAGCGAAAAAAGGAACGAAGGTTGGCTGAAAAAGACCTTCATGTAATAAACAAACATAATATATAAATATTATAATATGCATGGCGTTAGACAACCCAGGCACGAACATTTTACAAAAAAATGTGGGCTTGAATTATTGGATATTCAATTCACGCCGGATAAACGACAAGATTTTTTCGGTAGCGCCTTTATTTTCCTCCAAAAACCGCTTTGTCGCCGCCGAGGCTTTGGTTCTTTGGCTTGGATTTTCCAGGGTTTTCAGTATCTGGCAGATCTGTTCGGTCGAAACGCAGGGGAATGCCCCGCCTTCGGTTTGCATTTGTCGGGCTTCTTCAAATTGTTGAAATTTCGGTCCGAAGAGCACGGGCAGGCCGAAGGCGGCGGGCTCCAGCGTGTTGTGGATTCCGCGGCCAAAACCGCCGCCGATGAAAGCGGCGTATCCGTAGCGGTAGAGGCCGTTCAGCCATCCGACATTATCCAGGATAAGTACCCGGGCTTCCGGGGCATTTTCCGGGTTTGCCTGAGAATACCGCAAGACGGCCAGGCTTGGATCCGCGTTGTGCAGGCGTTTTTCCAGGGCTTGTACATTTTCTTCCGATGGCTCGTGCGGCGCCACGACCAGGCGCCAGGCTTCAAACGCGGGGTTTATCAGCAGCGGAATCAGGGCAGCTTCGTCGGCCGGCCAGGTACTTCCCGCCACGAGGGTAAAATGATCTTTTCGATGCGCGAATGCGGCGACGATCGGGTTCTCCGGGGCTGAAGCGGGCAGCGCCAGCACGCGGTCAATTCGGGTATCCCCGGCCAGGGAGACCTTATCTTGTCCGTATTGGCGGAGGAGGCGCATTGAATCTTCATTTTGGACAAAAATATGCGCGAAGCAGTCCAGCATCCGCCGCCAATGCCCGCCATACCACTGAAAAAAAGGCTGATCGGGTCGGAACAGCGCGGAAATGAGGAGCACCGGCGTATTGCGATTTTGGAGCGCGAACAGGTAATTTGCCCAAAATTCGTATTTTACAAAAACGGCGAGATCCGGGCGCAGCAGCGCAAGAAAGTCCCGGGCATTTTCCGGCGTGTCTGCGGGCAGATACCCCACCCAATCGGCTCCGGGATAATTTTTTCGGATGAGATATCCGGAGGGCGAGAAAAAGGTGAGCGCGATTTTCCAGTGGGGATAGGCAGTCCGGAAGGCTTCAATCAGGGGGCGGCCCTGCTCAAATTCGCCGAGCGAGGCAGCGTGCACCCAAAGCACCCGGTCGGCAGGCGTCGGATGCCAGTGTTGGCGCAGTGTTTGGCGCCAATGCCGACGGCCGGTTACCCAGCGGCGCGCTTTCGGGTGCGCAAGCGCAGCAAGGTGTACAAGAGCGACAAAAATTCGGATACCGAGCGAGTACAAAGCGGCCAATTGGATCAGTAATAGATTTGTTCCGCCTTTCCGGGATAGAAGGGCAAGGTCCAGACCGCTTTGATGCCGAAGCGCAGGTCGAGGCGGCGGCCGTCGAGTTTGCGTTTGTCGTTGAAGTCCCAGTCCCGGAGCGTCTGGGTGAAGCCTTGGTTGAATTCGAGGCCCAAAGTCCAGTTAGACCGGCGGTTTCTGGCCAGGTGTTGCCAGCCGATGAATTCGTTGAGGGCGAGCCCCCCGCATTGCCGGTCGTAGCCCTTGATATATTCCCCGGTGAGTTGCGTGACCGACTGCGAATCGTCCTGGATGCGAATCCAGTGCCGGGTATAACCGGCCCCGAGCGTCAGGCGGATGCCGGATCGTTGTGCGCCGAGGACGAACAGTTTACCCAGCAGCAGGCCGCTGTAGAACCCCCTTTGCCGGAGGGCGACAGAGGCGATGATGCGGTTATTTCCAATAATATCTCCTTCGGGCGTGCGGAGGATGGCGAGTGGGTCTTCCAGCACATTCGTGCCGAAATAGAACTGCCCCTCTGCGCCGAAAATAAAATTTGAGGGCGTGGCGAATTCCAGTCCGCCACCAATCGTACCGGTGGAGCCAAACCGATCCGCGAGGTCGCCCCCGGTTTTTTGTCCGCCCAGTGCGAGGTGCAACAGGATGGCGTTACCGTCGTTGACGGGCAACTCCTCCGGGTGCATGGGGAATTTTTGGGCAACAAGCGGAAATGCCGCTAAAATACAAAAGAGGAAGAAAAACAGCCGCATACCGGTAGTCAGGAATAAGAAGGGACGGAAAATTAGCCTGCAAGTTAGGTTTATTTGATAAAAAACAGACTCAATAAGGCTAAAAATACTATTAGTCTATGCCTGGAGCAATTTTGCACTTTGTCAAAAATCGGAATACGACGGTGACACACCGCATTTTCCGGCTTGATAGAGATCAAATACGCGTATAATGCACGTCAGCAGTAGTGAATGGCCGGGCGTTGACCTTTGTATCAAAGTTAATGAACACCATGAAGGACATACTGATTTTGATGCTAATGCTGGCTGCTGTCAGCGTATTTGGCCAAGGCGTTTATTCGATTGGCAGTGCTACAATGGCGATAAAAGGTACTTCCAACCTGCACGACTGGGAGTCCTCAGCGAAAGAAGTTCGCGGCAAAGCAGACTTGACGATAGCAGAAGGCAAACTCTCCGCGATCAATTCTCTGATTGTGGATGTGCTTGTAAAATCCATAAAAAGCACGAAGGGTTCCATTATGGACAATAAAACGTATGATGCCCTGAAGGCGGAAGCACATCCCAAAATCACCTTTAAACTCGAACGCGCAACGCCTGTAAAACACTCCGGTTCCTTTTTTTCGCCGTAATTGGTCCCATTACGCCTGCAAAAAGCGCCTTGTCTGGCTAAAAAGTCCTTTTCATATTAGCAGAGAATATAATTTTAGACATACGCTAATGCGATAAATGGCTGAATACCAATAATCACGAACCGAATAAATAGCCCTGTGGCGCTATGGATGAGTAAAGGCCACAGGGCGTTTTAAAATTTTCCATGTATCTTTCAGGCATCTGTATCGGACAATGGCTCTTCTTGTTCTCTGCGTGGGCGGTCACGTTGGGCTGGAGCCCAACGAAAACTGGCATTATGAAGAAGCATTTTACCATTGCGGAGAACAGCCGTCTTTCACTAAAAGGCGTCTCGAATGTGAACACGTTCTCCTGCGACTGCGAGGAGCGGTACAATCCACAGATTTTTGAATTAGAGCAGCAGGAAAAGGGCGCGCGGTTTCACCAGACCTCTCTAAAAATCAGCACCCGAAGATTCAATTGCCACAACGACAAGATTGATCACGATATGCGGCAGGCCTTGAAAGCGGATAAATTCCCATACATCCAGATTGATCTATTGGAAACCCGCCAGGATGTTGGTTCGTTGCGCGCCGGCAACCGCGACTGGTTCGACCTTCAGGCCAAGGTGCGCATCACGATCTGCGGCGTGCAGCATATTAAAATCATCCCGGCGAAAGGAATGGCGCTCTCCGAAACGTCCTTTCGCCTCCAGGGCGTACAACCGATCGTCATGTCCGAATTTGGAATTGCCCCGCCAACGGCGCTATTCGGGCTGATTCAGGTACAGGATCAGATAGATTTTCATTTCGACCTTTTCCTATCCATCAGCGAGCTTTCTTAGAGCATGTCTAAAAATGGTTCGTTTTTAATCGGCAAAAATCCTAGCACGCGCTTATCGAACTACTGACCGTTTGATACGCGCGCTTTTTTTGCTACATAAACATCTGATTGATGGTATCTAACGCGAGGAGCGTGGACATTTTAAAAAGGCGGTTATCCAGTTCGTCGAAGGTGTCATTCTCTTGAATCTCGACACATCTTTGCGCGACGATTTTGGCGGCGTCCATTTTTTCATCCGGAATAAATGCGGTGACGCCGGTCACTTTTACACCATAGTCAAGCGCCTGTTGGATGGGGTTTAATCCTTTGAAGGCAGGCAGGAGCGCGGCGTGTGTGCCGACGATCCGGTCCGGAAAGGCATGCAAGAGAGCTGCGCCGGGCGCGTGTATCCAACCGGCTAAATACAAGTAGTCCACCTCATTCGCTTTCAGCACACCCAGGATATGATCTTCGAAGGCTTTCTTTGTTTTGAATGCGGTTCTGACAGCCAGTTCGTACGGGATATGATTCAAATCTGCGAAGGCAATGGCGGGCGATTCGTCATTGTCGCTTAGAATGAGTTTTAATCGCGGTTTGATTAGCCTGCGTTTAAAATCCTTGATAATTTCCAGGGCCTCGCGTCCATCTCCGGATATTAAAACGGCAAAATTTTTCATTAGCGAATCAGTTAAAATATTCTTAGCACCCATTTTCGAAAACACGCAGCCGATGTTTTGTTAAAAAAGGGTAGAAAAAGTTGATTTTTTTTAAACAGATTAACCTACCTCAAACTTCAGGCCAGTAATTTTATTTTGCGCATTTTTTTTTAGATATCCTGCATAAATCTGTCTATTTTTTGTTTTTCGGCATCAATAGATTTTTTTAGGGCTATAAAGAACACGCGATCCAACGGACAAATTGTGGCCGGACTGTGCAATTTCAGTAAAAAGACGAACTTTGCACTGCTTTTTTTAACAGGCAGGAGATTTTCCAAAACAAATAATATCACGTATGAAAAAATTACTGTTATCAGCGCTGTGTTGCTTTTTCGCAGCGGCCGGTTTTTCGCAAGAATATCCCAAATACAATCCGGAGGACATTCAGGTGTCCTACCAAAAATTCGTGCTGCCAAACGGTTTGCGCCTGTTGGTGCACGAAGACCACAAGGCGCCGATTGTAGCGGTTAATCTTTGGTATCACGTAGGTTCCAAAAATGAAAAAATGGGAAAAAGCGGTTTTGCGCACCTGTTCGAACACCTAATGTTCAATGGTTCGGAAAACTTCAACACCGATTATTTTCAGGCGCTGGAAGCCATCGGAGCGACCGATTTGAACGGCACGACGAACGAGGATCGCACCAACTATTTCCAAAACGTCCCGGTCAATGCACTGGACCAGGTACTTTGGCTGGAATCCGACCGTATGGGGCACTTGCTCGGCGCAATTGACCAGGCCAAACTGGACGAGCAACGCGGCGTAGTACAAAACGAAAAACGCCAGGGCGAAAATCAGCCCTACGCCAAAGGCTGGGACATTATACAAAAAGAAATGTTCCCGCCCCACCACCCTTACGGGCACACGGTGATCGGCGAAATGGAAGACCTGAACGCCGCCAGCCTGGAGGACGTGCACGAGTGGTTCAAAACCTATTACGGCGCCGCCAACGCCGTCCTGGTCGTAGCAGGCGACGTCAATCCGGAAGAAACCTACCAAAAAGTGCTGAAATACTTCGGCAACATCCCCGCCGGCCCCACCATCAGTCGCCCGGGCGTGAATGTACCCCGCCGATTCGGCAACACCCGGGGCGAATATCAGGATCGCGTACCGCAGGCTATGGTGGTGATGTGCTGGAACACGCCGGAGTGGGGTTCCAAAGAGCACGCCTGGCTCGACCTGTCCTCCGACATCCTCGCATCCGGTAAAAACAGCCGCCTGTACAAAACCCTGGTGTACGAAAAACAACTCTGCACCTCCGCCCAGGCGTTTTATGGCCCCTCCGAAATTGCCGGCAACTTCAACATCATGGCCCAGGTAAAAAAAGGGAAAACCGTCGAGGAGGTAGAGGCCGCAATCGAAGCCATTTTGCAGGAATATCTTGAAAAAGGCCCGACGGAGGAAGAGGTAAGCCGGGTGAAAGCCGCTTATTTTGCCGGCTTTATTAAAGGACTGGAACGGATCGGCGGCTTCGGCGGCAAAAGCGACCTGCTCGCACAAAATGAAGTCTATGCCGGAAATGCAGATTTTTATAAAACCATGCTGCGCCGCTACAACGACGCAAGCGCGAAAGATATCCACGACGCGACGAAAACCTGGCTGCGCGACGGCCGTTTCACGCTCATCTGTACGCCGTTCCCGGAATACAGCGTATCCGGAATCGAGGCCGACCGCTCGAAGGCGCCCGAAGTTGGCCCCACCAAGGCCGCTACCTTCCCGGCTATCGAACGCGCTACGCTCAAAAACGGCATGAAGGTCGTCCTGACCCGCCGTGCAGAAAGCCCGACTGTGGTGTTGAGTACCATGTTTAACGCCGGTTACTGCTCGGATAAATTCGGCGGCAAATCCGGTCTGGCCTCCCTCGCTATGAATATGCTCGACGAAGGCACCAAAACGATGAGCGCGCTCGAAATCAACGAACGCCTGCAAATCCTCGGCGCCTCCCTCAACACCAGCAGCGATTTGGACTTCTCGTACGTCACCTTGAACACACTCAAACAATCGCTGGATCCAAGCCTGGATATCATGGCTGACGTCCTGCTCAAGCCGGCCTTCCCGGAGGCTGATTTCAAACGCCTCCAGGATCAGCAACTCAGCGCTATCCAAAACGAAAAGAAACAACCGCAGTCCATGGTGATGCGCGTCATGCCGGAACTCCTGTATGGCAAAGACCACCCCTACGGTATGCCCATGACCGGCACCGGCGAGGAAGACGCCCTGCGCAGCATGACGACTGCCGATGTGCAAAAATTCTATGATACCTGGTTGCGGCCTAACAACGCCACCATCGTCGTCACCGGCGATATCAGTATGCCCGAATTGTTGGCCAAACTGGAAAAACGCCTCAGCAGCTGGCAAAAAGGAACCACGCCCACCAAGGTGATCCCGGAAGTGAAAAATGCCAACAACGGCAAAATATTCCTCCTGGATCGCCCCGAAAGCCCGCAAAGCCTAATCATGGCAGCCTATCTCACACAACCCTATGGGAAAGTGGACGAGGCGGCTATCGAACAAATGAATAATGTGCTCGGCGGCGATTTTACCAGCCGCATCAATATGAATATCCGCGAAGATAAACGCTGGAGCTACGGCGCGCGCTCGATGATCATGAATACCAGCGCGCAGCGCCCCTTCGTGGTAGTCGCGCCGGTACAGACGGATAAAACCTCCGAAAGCGTCCAGGAAGTGATCAAAGAAGTCCAATCATTCGTAGGGGATAAACCCATGACCGAACAGGAATTCACCAAGACGAAACAAAACACCGTCATGGGTATGTCCGGCATGTGGGAAACTAACGGCGCCGTGAACGGCAGCGTCCGCAATATCGTGCGCTATAATCTGCCCGATAATTACTGGCAGGAATACGCCGGCAATGTCGAAAAACTTGCGCTGAAGGACGTGCACAACGCGGCGAAATCGATCGTCCAACCCAACAGCCTCGGCTGGTTCCTCGCCGGCGACGCCGCCAAGGTGCTGCCCGGTCTGGAAAAACTCGGCATGGAAATTATCCAGATTGATGCGGAGGGAAAGCGGGTGAGTAAGAAGGGAAAACCTTAGGGATTGGAGATTTCGGATTTCGGATTGGGGATTGGCAGGTTATTACCTTCAATTTACAGAAATAACCCGCCAATCCCCAATCCGAATTCCCCAATCCGAATTCCGAAATCTTCGCTAGTTTTTTTCGCTGGAGACGAGCTGGCGGAAATCCACGGGGGTGACGGCGCTGACGCCTGGCTCGGGCATATACACCCCGTAGATGGTATCCACGGCGGACATAGTTGCTTTATTGTGGGTAACGACGATGAACTGCGAGTCTTGGGAGAACTGGCGGATGATGCGGTTGAATTTTTCGATATTCGCGTCATCGAGCGGGGCGTCCACCTCGTCGAAGATACAGAAGGGGGCTGGTTTGAGGAGATAGAGGGCAAACAGGAGTGCGGTGGCGGTGAGGGTTTTTTCGCCGCCTGACAGCTGGGCGATGGTTTGCGGGCGTTTCCCTTTGGGTTTAGCGATGATATTGATATCGGAGTCCAGCGGATTTTCCGGCGTGGCGAGCACGAGATCCGCCATATCTTCGTCCGTGAAGAGCGTTCGGAACACCTGCACAAAATTGACGCGAACTTGTTCGAAGGATTCGAGGAAGCGTGCGGTGGCGGTAGTTTCGATTTCCTGGATTGTTTGGAGCAGGTTCACTTTTGCGGTGAGGATGTCGTTGCGCTGTTGAGCAATGCCCTCGTATCGTTCTTTTATTTCATTGTAAGCTTCTACGGCCAGCGGGTTAATTTCCCCGTAGGTATCCAGCCGGCGTTTGATATTACCTACTTCTTTTTCCAGTTGTTCCCGGTTCAGGCTTGTGTCCGGGTCGCGATTGATTATTTCATTGACATGGATGTTGAATTCAACGCGCAGGCGTTCGCCGATGGCGGTGATTTCGAATTTCACATCGCTGAATTTATCTTTCATTTGATTGATCAGCACCTGCAGGTCTTGTTGTTTGCGAAAGATTTCCCGCAGTTTATTTTCCAGTTCATGGATTTCATTGCGTGCTTTGAAATAGATCTGCTCCACTTCGCTCAGGCTGGCCTCCTTGCTTTTTTTATCTGCGTAGTGGATTTGAAGTTCCTGGTTCAGGCGCTCGATTTCTGCGCGGGCGAAGGATAGCTCCTCGTTGTACTTTGCTTTTTGCACATCGTTTTGCGCGACCTGCGCTTTGAGTTCGCCCATGCGTTTTTCGCGGAAGATGAGTTCCTGCTGGAGTGCGCCGACCTTATTTTGTTGGCGGATAAACTCGATATTTTGCTGATTGTATTCAGCGCTGGTGCGGCTGAGTTGTTCTGCTACGTCGCGGAAGGAACCGTCGGCATTGGCGAGGCGTTCGCGGGCGGCGTCAGCGTCTTTTTGTCTGGATTGCAGACCAGCTTCGATCTGGGCGTTGCTGGCGATGAGTTGTTCGATGAGTCGGCCGCTTTCTGCGGCTTGCGTATCGAAATTCTGGACGAACACGGCGATATTATCGAGCCGGGCCCGGAGTCCGGCCCCATCCTGTGCCAGGCGGTTCAGCGCCTCCCTTTCCCGCTGCAGGAGCGGCGTTTGGTCGCTATTTTTGAGCGTTTGCAGTTGCGTACGTTTGGCGGACAGTTGATTGGAGAGATCGGACTCCTGTTTTTCCTGTTTTTTTATGTCGTTTTCCAGGATTTCGAGGTTTTTTTTGCGGCCGATTTTTTTCCCTTCAAAAAGTCCGACTGAGCCGCCGGAGATGCTGAATTTTTTTCTGATAAACGTGCCGGTTCGGGCGAGCAGGACAAAATCGGTACTTTCGCCGAGCGGCGCGTCGTCTTCGACAATCAGCACGTTTGCCAGCAGGTACTCTACCAGCGAGCGGTACTGCGGCTCTACCTCCACCAGGTCAGACGCGCGCTGCCCCCCGGGCGAGAGGCTGAGTGGCGGCTGGTACCCTTGGAAAGCGTCGAGCAGAAAGAAATTGGCCCGGCCTTTTTGGCTGGAGCCCAAGAGTTGGATTGCCTGCACCGCGGCATCGGCGTTGGGCACGACGTAGTAGTTCAGGTAAGGTTCGAGGTAATTTTCGATTACCACCCGAAATTCTTCGCGGACATACAGCATATCGGAGAGCAGCGGGCATTGCTGCGCCCACTCCTTCTGTTGGCTGAGAAACTTGATACTTTCGGGAAAGCCTTCCAGGCTTTCCACCATGCTTTTGGTGAGTTTGTATTCGTTGCGTTTGGCGTCGAGTTTGCGGTGTAGGTCAGCGCTTTGTTTCAACAGCGCGTCAATTTGGTCTTCCGTTTGTCGGATATCTGCCAGGCGCCGGGTTTCCGATGCTTCCAGTGCGGCGATACGTTCCGATTGTATTTTTTCAGATTTGCTGATTTCTGCCAGTTTGTGTTCCAGGCCTTTCATTTCCTCCTTTCGGACGGCGACGTCGGCCAGTGTGCGTTGCACATCGCGCTGAAGGTTATCAATCTGATTTTTCTGGACAGCGCGTTGTTTTTCCAGTTCGACGATTTCGCGTTCAATTTGTTGTTGGGTTCGGACGAACTCCTCGAGGTTTCCTTTGAGCAGGTTGTGATCCTGGCGCACTTTTTCCAGTTTTTTTTGTGCTGTTGCGAGTGCTTCGTCGAGGGTTGCTTCCTGTCTTTTTTCGTAATTCAGGTCCGTTTGATAGCCTTCCAGTTCGATTTGCAGTTGGCGGATTTGCTCGGACGCGCGGGCGTTTTGGTCTTCTACCCGGCGCAGGTCTTGTTCGAAAAAGGAGCGTTTTTGTTCGAGCATGCCTTTTTCATTTTCCTTGCTGCGGATTCTGCCGGTCAGGCGGTTGACCTCCTGTTGTTGTTCGCTCAGGGAGACTTCTTTATCCACGTGGGTTTTGCGCAGCGCCTCGACGTCGGCTTCCAGTTTATGGCTTGTGGCTTCTCCGCTGCGGTAGTGATCTTCTTCCTGGCGAATTTTTGCTTCCAGGTCCTTATAGGATTTTTTGTGCCGATCGAGGTTAAAGACGGCGAGTTCCACGCTCAGGCGTTTATACTCCTCTTTCAGTTCGTAGAATTTCTGGGTTCGCTGCGCCTGTTTTTCGAGTTTTTTGAGTTGGTCTTCGATTTCGAAGAGCAAGTCTTCCACGCGATCGAGGTCGGCGCTGGTTGCTTCCAATTTTTGTTGGGCTTCGTGTTTGCGGGCTTTATACTTGCTGATACCGGCTGCTTGTTCGAACATTCTGCGCCGTGCCTGTTCGCGGTCGCTCAGCAAATCTTCCACCATATTCAGCGCGATGATAGCATAGGAATCGGCGCCGATACCCGTGTCCAGCAACAGGGATGCGATATCTTTCAGGCGGCAGGGCACCCCGTTCAGCCGGTACTCGCTTTCGCCGCTGCGGTACAGGATACGGCTGACGGCGACGGTTTGGTATTCGGTGGGCAGGATATTTTTTGTGTTCTCGAAGGTCAGCGTGACCTGCGCCATTTGCGCTTCTTTGCGTTTTTTAGCACCGTTAAAGATCACGCTGGACATTTTGTCGAGGCGCAGTTGGCTGCTTTTTTGCTCGCCCAGCACCCAGCGCACGGCATCCACCACATTACTTTTACCCGAGCCGTTGGGGCCCACGATGCCCGTTACGTCGGCATTGAAATGAATGACCGTTTCGTTGGCAAAAGATTTAAAACCTTTCAATTCCAGGGATTTCAATCGCATACACAGGCAAATAAGCCGGCAAAAATAGCTATTTTGCACAAATCCGGCGGGATAAGTTTTCCACAATTTACCGCGCGGAAGTTGCACAAGGCCTATTTCCCCCTGCCCTGCAACAAAACCAGGACGGTGTAGAAGAGAATTTTAAAATCCAGCGAAAGCGACATATTTTCGATATACAACAGATCGAAGCGCAGGCGCTGCAACATTTCCTGCAAATTGGAGGCGTACCCGTATTTCACCTGTCCCCAGGAGGTAATGCCGGGTCGGACTTTCAGGAGGTGTTTGTAGTGTGGGTTGTGTTGCATGATTTGCTCGATGAAATGCCGGCGTTCGGGGCGCGGGCCGACCAGCGACATATCGCCGCGCAGCACGTTCCAGAAATTCGGAATCTCGTCCAGCCGCCATTTCCGCATCACGGCCCCCCAGGGCGTGACGCGCGGATCATTATCCTTCGACAGTTGCGGGCCGGCCTTTTCGGCATCGGTGTACATAGACCGAAATTTTACAATATGAAACGGTTTGCCATGCAGGCCAATTCGCTCCTGCTGGTAAAAAATCGGCCCGGAGGAGGACCAGCGCACCCGCAACACAATATAGAGGAGCAGTGGCGACAGGACGACCAGCGCGAGGGCGCTGGCGGTCACGTCCAGCGCGCGTTTGAGTACTCGTTGCCATTTGGGCATTAATTCCTGTCGGATTTCGATCAGCACGGCGCCGTACACATGGTTCATTTTTACCGTGCCCAGCAAAATATCGTACATATCGGGGATGATTTTCACTAAAATTTGATCGCCAAAATCAAACAAGGCGCCGAGTACTTCCCGGAGCCGGTTGTGTTCGGAAGTCTCTACTGCGATAATCACCTCCTCGATCCCATAATCGCGGACGACTGCCGCGAGGTCTTCCAGATCGCCCAATTTTTTCAGATGTGCCTGCAGGGCCGGGGCTTCATCCTTTTTATTCGCGTCCACATAGCCCAAAAAACGGTATCCAAGGCCTTTTTTGCGGTTCACAATATCCTGAAATAA
This sequence comes from Lewinellaceae bacterium, assembly GCA_040383605.1. Lineage (GTDB taxonomy): Bacteria > Bacteroidota > Bacteroidia > Chitinophagales > Saprospiraceae > M3007. Next base: position 22,195 of record JBEIDF010000001.1, on the reverse strand, counting down.
TTCCAGCGCATTCTGGTTGCTGCCGATAATCAGGGTATTGAACGTAATTTTTCCCGTTTTCAGTCGGCGGCTTGCCCGGGTAAGCAGGATCATGCGGAGGGCTGCGGTGAGGAAAAAATGCAGTCCGAAAAGCGCTGCGAACGACCGGATATACGTCCGGTAGTCGCGTACGACATCGTCGAGTACCAGACTAAAAAAGAGAAACAAGACCCCGAGGAAGGTCAGAAAAAAGGTGCGCGACAGCACCGCCAGCCGGGATTGCCGGTAGATATCGGTGTAATGATCAAAAATAGCGTACAGCAGTACCCAGCCGACCGGAATAATAAAGATTCCGAGGTAAAAATTGGGATCCTGCAACGCCTGCGTCGGATGAATAGCCTCCAGAAATTTGCGGTAAAAAAAGAAAAGCGCCCAGGCCAGCATGGCCATGAAAAAATCCGCTGCTCCGTAATAAAACGTATCCCGTTGCCGCCGCCTGCGCGAAAAATTGATGGTATCCGTATGTCCCACTGTCCGCGTTATTCAAAGTGAGCCAGCCGGATATTGTCTATATAAACTTTACCTGCTGTGGCGGGAAGATTTCCTTGTATGTCGGGCTGCAGGCTTAGTTGGAACAACAAGCGATATTGATCATAATCCTGCAGCGTAATCAGGCTTTCGGTGAGGTTGATATAGATTTTGTTCCAATTGCCATCCTCCCGCGGATTAAACTGAAAAACCGGCACGGGGACTTCCGAGCCTGTTATATCGCGGCCGATCAGATACAGCGTAAACGGCAGATCATTGCGGTAGTGCATTTCCATCCACACCTCCCGGGCGAAGGTTGCGGGCAGGCTGACGAGTTCCGTAGCCACTTGCATCAGGCGGTGGGCGGTATCTACCTGCAAGAGCAGCGACCTGCCGGAAAAGGCGCCGTCGGAGGTTAGTTCCAGGTTAATCGCTTCATCCTGATCCCGGTTTTCCAGCGTCAGCGTCGAAGTAGCGCCGGCGTCGAAGCTGCCGCGCTCGATTGGCCAGGGGAACTTGACATCGTCGTTATACGTGGCATTAGGTCGTACGGTTACGGTTTGGCCGGGAACCAGCGTGTAGTCCTGGTCGTACCGCGTCAGAATTGGATAAATATTCGGCGTTCCGGTAATTCCGTTTTCTTTTACGCCCGGGAATACCAGCACCTCCGACAGCCCTTCTGCCAGCACAGGGACTTCGGCGGGCAGCGTATAAGCGCCTAAGAATTCGCCATTGACGTACAGCCAGCCGTCTGTGATTTTATGCCAGGCAGCATCGCCGCCGGCATCAACCACAAAAGGTTCGATCCGGACATAGGCGGGTATCGGTTCCTGCTGGTCTGTGCAGGCGCTCCAGCCCATCAGCGCTGCACACAGGAGGAGGAGGGTTCGAAAATTCGGCATAGCGGATACTTGTTTTTGAGTTGCGCCGGGATCTGCTTTTGGGCCAAAAATCCGTTGGAAAAAGCCAGGAAGCAACCGGCAAACTATGAGATAAAACGCGCGTACCGGGCAAGATGCTGCCTGGCGTTGCCGTAAAATCCTGTACATACGCTCCTATTTAGCGCGCATGTACACCTCCATCGGCGCGCCCTTGAAGTTAAAGTGTTTGCGCAATTGGTTTTCCAGAAACTGTTTATAGGAATCCCGAACGTAATTGGGATTATTCACAAAAAACGCAAATGCGGGAAAAGGCGTCGGCAGCTGGGTGATATACTTAAACTTCGGATAGCGGCCGGTAACCGAGGGCGGGGGTGTTGCCTCGATGATCGGCAGCATGGTATCGTTCAACTCGGAGGTTTTGATCCGGCGGGTGCGGTTTTCGTACACCTCCAGGGCGGTCTCTACCGCCTGGAAGATGCGTTGTTTTTCCAGGGCGGAGATAAACACAACCGGCACGTCGTCGAAGGGTGCTAAACGGGCCTTAATGGCATTTTCGTAATCGCGCGCGGTATTGGTTTCCTTTTCCAGCAGATCCCATTTATTTACCAGCACCACCAGGCCTTTATGCCTTTTTTGGACGAGCCGAACGATATTCATATCCTGGGACTCCATACCTTGCGTAGCGTCTATTACCAGCAGGCATACATCTGCTTCCTCCACAGCCCGGATGGCGCGCATGACCGAGTAAAACTCCAGGTCTTCCTCCACTTTATTCTTTTTCCGGATACCCGCCGTATCAATCAGCATAAATTCCTTGCCGAATTTGTTGTAGTGCGTGTGGATCGGATCCCTTGTGGTACCGGCGATCGGCGTCACAATATTCCGTTCTTCCCCCAGCAGGGCGTTGGTGAGCGAGGATTTTCCGACGTTTGGGCGGCCTATGATGGCGAATTTGGGCAGAATCGTATCGAGTTCCGGTGCGTTTTCGATATGCTCCGCCACCGCGTCCAGCAAATCGCCCGTACCGCTGCCGCTTATCGAGGCGATGAAAAACGTATTGTCGAAGCCGAGGCTCCAAAACTCGTTTGCCTCCATCATCCGGTTAAAACTGTCCACTTTATTGACCACCAGATAGACCGGCTTCGGGCTGCGGCGCAGGATGCGGGCAATGCTCTCGTCCAGATCCGTGATCCCCGTTTGCGCATCCACCATGAACACGATAACCGTCGCTTCTTCGAGCGCAACGGATACCTGATGTCGGATCGCCGTCTCAAAAACGTCGTCCGATCCGTGTACAAAACCGCCTGTATCCACTACCGTAAAACGCTTGCCGTTCCACTCGCAAAATCCGTACTTTCGATCGCGCGTAACCCCCGAAAAATCATCCGTGATCGCATCGCGCATCCCTACCAACCGATTATAAAGTGTGGACTTGCCGACGTTCGGGCGTCCCACTATAGCAACAATATTTCCCATCAATCAAAGTATTTTGGCATTCGGTCTAATTAATCCGTAAATTTGCCTTGAAATTATAAAGAGGTGCAAAAATACATCTTTTGCCCGATACGCCTTTTTTATTTGACGCGACGGAGTGTGTTATCATTTTTGTAAACAGGTAGCCGGAATACCATTTAGACCCCAAAGGCCTATTTTTTCCACATTTCGGCTACTTTTTAAGCAGGTAGGCCATGACAAATATCCTGTATAAGGATCCAAACATCACCATTTTTCAGAGTGTTTTATTCCAAACGAACAGCACCGTTGTAGAAACGGAGGACGTGATCCTGGTGTTTGACCCCGCATTTTTACCCGAAGAAGTGCTCGGTATTCGGCGTTATGTGGACTTAATCCGGCGTGGAAGGCCGGTTTTTCTCATCTTTACCCATTCAGATTTCGATCATATTATTGGCTACCGGGCTTTTGAGGCCGATAAGGTTTTTATGAGCGAGGCGATGGCCAAAAATCCGGATAAAGAAAAAACGCTGCAGCAGATCCGGGATTTCCACCAGCAATACTACATCAATTGCCCCTACCCGATCGAATATCCCGAGGGCGATTTCCTGGTGTACAAAGACGGCGCCCAGTATCGGCAGGGGCACACGAAGATTGCCTTTTATCTGACGCCCGGCCACACGGCCGACTGCATGATGATCATCGTCTGGCAATTAGGTCTTTGTGTGGCCGGCGACTACCTGTCGAATATTGAGTTTCCTTTTATCGAGCACAGCAGCGTGGCATACGAGCAAACGCTGCACAAATTGCCGCTGATTCACGACCGAAACTGGTTTACCCGCCTGATTCCCGGCCACGGCACGCTTACCCTTTCACTCAACGACTGGCTAAGACGGCGCACCGAAAGCCTGGCCTATATCTACGCGCTCCGCGAAAGCATTGTCACCGGCATCCCCTTCGATGAATCCTCGCTCTGGAGCCGATATCCCTTCCCGGGCTACCAAAAAGCCTGTCACGACGCGAATATGGCGCTCATGAAAAAAGAATATGAAGCCGGGCTGTGGGACTGGGATCCGGTGCTAAGCCCGGAAGACTATGCGGAAAGCCCGCCACCGACGGATCTTCGTTTGGAGGCGCCGGAGAGCGACGAGAGCGAGGAGGTTTGAACATGCAATCAGAGCCGCCAAACGAGCCTACTCCGACATATCCATTGTGTGGAATACGTTCAGCACGTCGTCGTCTTCCTCCAAACGGTCTATCAGTTTGATCATTTGATCCACCTCCGCTTCGTCCAGTTTTTTGTACATCGTAGGAATCCATTCCAGTTGCGCGCTGGAGGTTTCCATGCCGCGGGCTTCGAGCGCGCTCTGCATGGCGCCAAAGTCCTTGAAATCGGTGTATAACACCATATCCTCATCTTCGCGCCGGAGCTCTTCGAGGCCGGCGTCAATCAGTTCCAATTCCAGTTCATCCCAAGGATGGCCTTCGGCTTTCACCTTGAAAACACCTTTGCGATTGAACATATAGCTGACGCTGCCGGACACGCCCAGTGCGCCGCCGCAGCGGTCGAAGTGCATCCGCAGATTCGCAACGGTGCGGGTCGGGTTGTCGGTTGCTGTTTCTACCAGTACTGCAACGCCGTGGGGGCCGTAGCCCTCGTACACGACCTCCTGGTAGTTTTCTGCATCCTTGCTCGACGCCCGTTTGATTGCGTTCTCTACGTTGGCTTTCGGCATATTGGCCGATCGGGCATTTTGAATTGCCAGGCGCAAGCGTGGGTTGTAATCTGCATTCGGACCGCCGGCTTTTACTGCCAGTGCGATTTCCCTGCCGATCCGGGTGAAGGTCTTGGCCATCCCGGCCCAACGCTTAAATTTTCGCTCTTTTCTAAATTCAAACGCGCGTCCCATGATTGTTGCTACATTTTTATGCTCACTTAGCGTTCGGAAGCCCTTGATTTACGAACAGATACCAGCCGCGGCTAAGCAAATCTTTTTGTGAAACAAATACTGCTTTTCCATGAAAAGCGGCGCAAAAATAGAAAAACAAAATGATACGAGCGCGTTTAAAAAAGGTATTTTGGGGTGGGTTATTCAGAATCACTGCTACACTTGGATTACCGAGGCACTCAAGAATCGGATTTCTTATCATTCGGCAGGACAAAGATGCAGGCGGGCGACAGCAGAAAACAAACACAAAAAATCGCTTTAGTTCCACAATGAAATATAGGGGATATTCGAGGAAAATACTTAGACCCAAGCTCGTATCTTGCACGCGATTTCACAGAAATTCCAATCATGACAAGGCGTACCCAATAATCGTATGCGCAACAGCCCGCTGATCCGAACGCTTCAACTATTGAATAAGGACGAGTTTGAAGCCCTGTATTATTTTGTCTCCTCCCCGATATTTAATGAACGAAACCGATTCCAGGACACCCTCGCGTTATTCGAATACCTCCGACCGCATTTCCCGGATTTTGACGGTGAGGGGCTGAGCCGCGAAAACGCGGGCGCAGTGCTGTTCCCGGAACGGAAATCCAAAGAGGACGAGGTGAACAAGGCCATGACCCAACTGATGAATGTCTTGCGCCAGTTCATCATTTTTCGCCATTTTGCTGTACGAGATGGGAAAACCGTGCGGAAAAGCGCGCAAAAATCTTTTTCTGAAGACCCCGTCCTGTTGCTCAATTTTGCCCGACAACAAGTCGCCCTCATGCATTTTTACCGCAACCGGATCGGAAAAAAAGCGCGTCCGGAAAACCCGCCGCCTGTCGCAGACAACGAAAAAAGAACGCGGAAAACAGACCATTTTTTCGATATCCTGCACGAAGACCTGCTGGAAAACTTGAACGCGCAAAGCGATTTCCAGCACTTTGAAAACCCGGAATTTGACGAGTACCACCTCTTCCGGTATCTCGGCGAATATGAAAAATTTAAGTACGACAGCCTGGTGGAACAACGTGGCCAAGACCACAATATACTGGCCGCCATGCGGGAACTTGACCGGTTTTATCTCCTCAGCAAACTTGATTTCATGATCCGAATGGCCCATTTTATGACCATGACGACGGTTTTTCCGCCGGAATCCGAGGAAGGCAGGCAGTGGGAAGCAAACGCGGCGATCATGCGCCAAGTCATGCAGGAAATGGAAACGCAGCAATACCTGCAGGCGCCAACCCTCCGGCTACAGTGCCAGATGTTGCATTTTTTGCTGGAAAAAAACCCGCCGACCGCCGACCAAAAAGCGCTGGAGGCCGTCCGGCTGCTCCAACAGCACGGCCATAAACTGCCCGCCGAACGCGCAACCGACTTCCGGGTCATCCTCCGCGCGTACTGGGGGCGCCGATATGGCGCCACCCGCGACGAGCGCCTGCTGGAACACTCCTTCGAACTGATGCGCCATCAACTGGGGGCGGACGGGCCGGAAAAACCAATCCAGTCGAGCCACTACGTAAACTGTGTCCTGATCGCCATTCACCTCGGCAAACTGGACTGGGCGAAAAATTTTATCGAGCAAGTAGGTGATCGCGTCGAAGCAGCAAAAGAACCCGGACTGGTTCGGGAAATTATCGCCGCGCTCCTCGCGTTCGAATCAACCGATTTCCTCCAAGCCGAAGCCAAACTCCCGCATTATTTCCATTACAGCGCGCTCGACGATATCTTTCACTATGCGATTGCGGCCACACTCGACGTCCGAATACGCTACGAGTTGAACAAACTGGACGAAGAGGAAGCTCTAAGTATGCTGAAAGCCACCCGCACCTTTATTGAACGGGAAAAAAAACTGCCGCCGCACAGAAAAGCAGAAAGGCTCCTGTTTTTTAAAATAGCCGAAAAATTGTACCGATTGCGGCAAAAAATGCAGCTCAAAAAAACAGATGTCTCCGCCGAACTCGACGTGCTGCAGGAAATTTTAGATACGCAGCCAGTGGTGGACAAAAAATGGCTGAACGCTAAACTGCAAGAACTGCAAGCGCTAAAACTGAAAATAAATAAAGGGCTGCACATCGGCTGATTTCATCTGCATTACCAGCGCAACCACGGCAGTCACCAAGGCGGCCTTCAGCGGCAACGGAAGCCGGGAAACACCGCGCTGCGCATAGCCCTCCAACGACTGCGGAAGCCAGTGCAGCGCGTAACCAGCCGCAATCCAAAAGAGGACGCCGGAATAACCTGCCAAAAATTCCGGCCAGATCTCCCAATGAAAATAAAAAACGATCTGCTCCAGCATCAGCCACACGGAGTCTATGTCCGGCGCGCGGAAAAATATCCAGCAAAAACATACAAAATGGAAGGTGATCAGCCAGCCTAAACCCCGCCGAATGATACCCGGCGGGTGGGGAAAAATAGTCTTCCACCAACGCTCGACGGCCAGAGCAAGTCCGTGCAAGCCGCCCCAAACGATGAATCGGGTGGCGGCGCCGTGCCAAAGTCCACCCAGCAGCATCGTCAGCATCAAATTGATGTAGGTGCGCACGGGCCCCTTTCGGTTGCCGCCCAGGGGCACGTACAGGTAGTCGCGTAACCAGGTGGAAAGCGAAATATGCCAACGACGCCAAAACTCTGTGACGCTCAGCGACCGATACGGCGCGTTGAAATTGATCGGAAAATGGAAACCTAAGAGTAGCCCGATTCCAATCGCCATATCCGTGTAACCGCTGAAATCGCAATAAATCTGCAGGGCATAACCGTACACGCCCGCTAAATTTTCTAACCCGGAATATTGCGCGGGCGAATCGAACACGCGATCCACAAAATTCAGGCTGATATAATCCGAAATCACCGCTTTTTTAAACAATCCGGTACAAAAAAGAAAAACGCCCCGGCCAAAATCTTCCCGGCTGACCTGCAGGGGGCGGTGAATTTGCGGCAAAAAATCGTGCGCGCGCACAATCGGCCCGGCCACCATCTGCGGAAAAAAGGTCACAAAAAATGCGTAATCCCAAATATCGTCCAAGGCTTTCAACTGGCCGCGATAAACGTCTATGGTATAACTCAGCGACTGAAAAGTAAAAAAAGAAATGCCAACCGGCAGGAAAATATCCATCGGCACAAATTCCCCGCCCGCCGCCGCCGTCCACAGCGATAAAAAGTAATTGGTATATTTGAAATAGGCCAACATGCCCAGGTTGGCTACCAAACTAAGCACCAACAGTGCCTTTCGCGCCCGCGCAGAAGCCGCATTTTCAATCCACCTGGCCAGAAAAAAATCAATAATAACGCTGAAAACCAACAGTAAAAAATAGACGCCGCTGCTTTTATAATAAAAGAACACGGAAAAAATTATGCTCCACAGAATGCGCAGACGCGTGTACGGAATCAAAGCCCGGTAAATGACCAGAAAGAACAAAAAGAAAAACAAAAACGCACCGCTGCTGAAAATGAGCGGCGCTTGCGGGTGGTAAATGAACTGGTCGAGTATTTTTTGAATATCCACGGGCGGAAGAGAATTGCTGCTTTTCAATGACGTTACGGGAATACCTCGAGGGCCAAAGCCATGCTTTTCCCAAAAGCCGTGCGATTAATGCCGATGTCCACGCTTTGTTCATCCAGAAAGAAAATCAGGTTTTCCGTAGCCATATTGCCGGTCAGATCGTCTTTTGCCATGGGGCAACCGCCGTAGCCGCGCAGCGCGCCGTCGAAGCGGCGGCAGCCGCTGCGCCAGGCAGCGTCTATTTTTTCGCGCCAGTTGTGGGGCTGGGTGTGCAGGTGGGCGCCAAATTCGATTTCCGGATAAGCCGGGATGAGGCTGCTGAACAGGTAGGCGATGTTTTCCGGGTTGGAGCAGCCAATCGTATCCGACAGCGAAAAAATCCGGATACCGAAGGGTACCAGGCTATCCACCCATTTTTGCACAATATCAACATTCCAAGGGTCGCCGTACGGATTTCCAAAGCCCATAGAGATATACAGCACCAATTCCTTATTATTTGCCACGCACAATTCCTGGATCGCTTGCACACGATCCAGGCTTTCGGCAATGGTGGCGTTGGTATTCCGAACCTGGAATGTTTCGCTGATGCTGAAGGGGTAGCCCAAATACCGGATTTCAGCGTACTGGCAGGCCTCCTCCGCACCGCGGTGGTTGGCGACAATCGCCAGTAAGGCAGCGGAAGCGTCCGAAAGGTCTAATTTTGCAAGTACCTCGGCAGTATCGCGCATTTGCGGGATGGCTTTGGGCGATACAAAAGAGCCGAAATCAATGGTGTGAAAGCCCACGCGCAACAACTGGTTGATGTACGCCGCTTTCACATCCGTGGGAATGAAATCGTGCAACCCCTGCATGGCGTCGCGCGGACATTCGATGAGCCGGACGGCTATTTCCTGTTGAGATTCGAACAAGGCAGGATGGTGTTGGTTAGAGCCTGTGCATGATTTTCGGTCAAAGGCAAAAATACGCCTATTTTTGCCTTTTCTGACCTGGCAAAAAAATCCGAGACCTGCTCTCTAAACTTTTTTGATTCGACAAAGTTATGCGTTCGGTTTCTATTTAGGCAAAAAAAGCCGGCTATACTGTTTAAATTTTACACATGAAAAATAAAGGCCTCCTGGCGCTTAGCGGATTTCTCTTATTGGTATTCGGTTTCACAGCCATCATCCTGCAGATGGTGGGCGTGAGCTGGTACTTTTTGTCGTTTCTCGACATGCCGGGGCGGCTGTTCGCTTTCGTCGCGAAAATCCTCATGCTCTTGTTCGGCGTGGTGATTATTGTGCTGGCATATACCGACTGGGATCGGGAGCGGCGGGAAAGCAGCGAACCTTGATTGAACGGGCTAATTTTGGACTAGTGCCGCGTCCACATCACATCATTTGTTGGTAAAATCTCCTTTTCAGCAACTCGGACACCAAGCCGTAAGCCACCGCAATGCCCAGCATGCTGCCCAGAATATACCAGGGCAACGGCTGGAAATTAAACCAGGCCGAGGGCGCCCAATACGGTACGCTCAGGGTCAGCAATACGATGAAAATGCCTGATCCCATCAGAAGTAGCGAGGGCTGGCTCTGAAAAAAAGGCCGCCGGGTGCGGATAATCATCAGGATAAATACTTCTGTGAGCACCGATTCCGTAAACCAAGCCGTCTGAAACGCCGTCTCCCCTACTTTAAAAATGCAGAGCAACAGCCCAAACGTCAGGTAATCAAACACCGAACTTTGCAGCCCGAAAACAACCATAAAATTGCGGATCAGGCGAATATTCCATTTTTGCGGCTTCCGCATCAACTCCGAATCCACCCGGTCGGAGGCAATAAACAACGCAGGGATATCAGACAAAAAATTGAGAAATAAGATCTGTTTGGGCAATAACGGCAGGAAAGGAATGAGCAAGGACACTCCGGCCAAACTCAACATATTGCCAAAATTCGCGCTGGTGGTTATAAATATGTATTTCAGCGTATTCAAATAGGTTTTTCGGCCTTCCAGGATACCGGCGTGCAAGACGTCCAGATCTTTTTCTAAAAGCACCAGATCGGCTGCATCTTTAGCCACATCCACCGCAGTATCCACGGATATGCCGACGTCGGCTGCTTTGAGAGCCGCCGCATCGTTGATCCCATCGCCCATATAACCGACTACGTGCCCGCTTCGGCGCATAGCCTTGACGATCCGCTCCTTTTGAAACGGCTCGATTTCCGCAAAAACGTGCTGCTCGACCGCCAAATGCGCCAAGGCCAGATCATCCATACGTTCCAATTGCTCGCCGGTGACCATCCGCGCCGGATCGAGTCCGACGGCCGCTGCCAAATGCGCCGCCGCCATCCGGTTGTCGCCGGTGATGACTTTCACGGCAACGCCCAATTGGTTCAGTTCGGCAATGGCGCGCGACGCGCCCGCTTTGGGCGGATCGTGCAGGAACAAAAATCCCAAAAAGCACATCGCCTGCTCATCGTCCATATTAATAACCGGATCGTCCGTCACCTCTTTAACGGCAATGCCGATGGTGCGCAGGCCAGACTGGCTTTGCTGTTCAAAAAAACTTTCAATTTCGGCCCGGTGCGCCTCGAGGGGGGCAGTCGCACCGCCCGGCAGTTGTACCTGTTTGCATACATCCAGCACGTTGCGCAGCGCGCCCTTGGTAATCATCAGCCGTCGGCCGTTCTGGGCAACCACGATACTCAGCCGCTTCCGGGTGAAATCGTACGGGACCTCGTCAAATTTTGTGTAGCCATCCGTCGTCATTCCCGGCAATTGGCGGATCGCCACATCCATCGGATTATTAAATCCGCTTTCAAAAGCGGCATTCAGATACGCCATTTGGAGCACCTCGGCGTTTTGTTGCCGATCGAGGCCGCAGGCGGAATGCACCCGCACCTCCCCGGTAGTTAAGGTGCCGGTCTTGTCAGAGCACAAAATATCCACGGCGCCGAGGTTCTGGATCGCCTCCAGTTCTTTGACGATCACTTTTGCTTTCACCAGTCGGTCGGCGCCGGCAGAGAGCGTGGCGACCACAATCGCCGGGAGCAGTTCGGGTGTTAGTCCGACGGCCAGCGCAATAGCGAACAGCGCCGATTCGACGGCGGGGCGGCCAAGGAACAGGTTGAATAAGAGCAATCCGGTTGATAGAATAAAGGTCAGGCGCATCAGCAGAAACCCGAAGCGGTTGATTCCGTGCTGGAAAGCAGTTGTTTCGCGGTTTTGCGACAAGCGCGCGGCGATGCGCCCCAGTTCCGTCTCGTCGCCGGTGCAAACTACCAGCATCTCCGCCTCCCCGCTCATCACACTGGTACCCTGGTACAACACGTTGCCGCGACGCCCGAGCGGCGTATCCGCCGCAACCGGCACGCCGTCCTTTTCCACGGGAAAGGACTCCCCGGTCAGCGCCGCTTCGTTGACGTGCACGTCCTTTTCCCACAAAAGCAGTCCGTCGCCGGGTACAATAGAGCCGGCATTCAAAAATACCACATCGCCGGGGACAATCTCTTCCAGCCGGACGGAACGCAATACGCCGTCGCGCCGAACGGAGGTCTGGATGCGTACCATCGCTTGCAGCCGCCGGACGGCCCGGCCGGCATGCCGCTCCTGCCAAAACCCAAGCAGGCTGGATAAAAATAAAATACTGAAAATAATCAGGGAATTCGTGTAGTCGCCCAAGGCCAAAGACAGCAATACAGCCAGTACCAGCAGGAGCACCAGGGGGCTTTTAAACTGACGAAACAACAGCATCAAATCGGTTAGCCAGTCCGGACGTCGGCCTTGCTGCCGCTGCCGGATGGCCAGTTGTCGCTCTGCCTCCGCCTGTGACAAGCCGGAATTACCGGAACCGAGCGCGGCGAACAACTCGTCCGGGCGCCGCGTCCAATAAGCTTGCGCGTATTTCGTCGCCATGGATTCAGGTATTTTCGGTTCAAATATACGAGCAATAGCCGGGAACTTTGTGCAAGCCCCTCGTGTTTGGAAAAATTATGGAACAAGTAACGATTTTTGGAGAATCCCTCATTGACGCCAAATCCATCGAGCAAATCCGGCGCTGCATCAGCGGCCCGGAAGACTTTGCCGTACTCACTGCCGACGCCCACTATGGGTACGGGCACCCGATCGGCGGCGTGGTGGCGTACAAAGACAAAATCAGCCTTTCGGGCGTCGGCTTTGACATTGCCTGCGGCAACAAAGCCTGCCAAACGAATATCAAAGCCGCTGATATAGATATTGAAAAAGTGATGGACGCCATTTTCAAGCAAATTGGGTTCGGCGTGGGTCGTCCCAACCCGAAACCTATTGACCACCCGGTGTTCGACTCGATCAGCAAGGCGGACTTCAAGCCGCAGCGCGACCTGATGCGCATGGCGATGCCGCAGCTCGGCACCGTCGGTTCCGGCAACCACTTTGTGGACTTATTCGAGGATGAAAACGGCTGGCTCTGGATCGGCGTACACTTTGGGTCGCGCGGTTTCGGACATAAAACCACGACCGGCTTTATTGCCCTCAGCAAAGGAAAAGCGTTTGCGGAGCACGTGCCAGAAGGCGGCATGGACGCCCCGCCGATCCTGTTCGACGCTGACAGCGAACTCGGGCAGGACTATCTCGCCGCGATTCGGCTGGCGGGCGATTACGCGTATGCCGGCCGGGATGTCGTCGTAAACAAAGTGCTGGAAATCTTGGGCGCAAAATCGGTCTTCGACGTGCACAACAACCACAACTTCCTGTGGGAGGAAACGCACTTCGGGGAAAAGTTTTATGTGGTGCGCAAAGGCGCGACACCCGCCTTCCCGGGGCAATACGGCTTTATCGGCGCCACGATGGGTGACACTTCGGTGATCGTCCGCGGTGTGGACAGTCCGCTGAGCGCGCAAGGCCTCTACTCTACCGTGCACGGCGCCGGCCGCGTGATGAGCCGTACGCAGGCCGCCGGTAAAAAACGCTGGAAAAACGGCAAACCGGAGTACCTGGGTAAAGGATTGGTGGATTGGATTTCCGTAAAAAAGCAGGTCAAAAAACAAGGAGTCGTCCTGCGCGGCGGCGGCCCCGATGAAGCGCCGGAATGCTACAAAAAACTCGACGAGGTGCTGTCTTACCACGATGGCGCTATCGAAGTCGCACACCGATTGCGCCCGATCGGGGTGGCTATGGCGCCGGCCGATGTTTTTGATCCCTACAAAGACTGAACGGATTGGGGATTGGGGATTTCGGATTGGGGTTGTTTTCTTAATATTTAAAGAAATGTACCACAATTAAATAAATCCCCAATCTGAAATCCCCAATCCATTTCATTTTGTTCTGACGAATAACACAGCGCCTGCTGCGGCGAGTAGCAGCACGCCGGCCAGCCGGATGACATTTTCCGGGTTGCCGCCCAACCAAGCCTCGTAAAACAAAGGCAGGGTAAAAATTTGAATCATCATCGGAATCACGATGAACATATTAAAAATGCCCATATAAACGCCCGTGCGCTCGGGCGGGATACTACCCGCCAACATGATGTACGGATTGCCCATCAGGCTGGCCCAAGCCAAGCCAACGCCAATCATCGGAATATACAACCAGAGCTGATCGTGGATCGAGGGGATGCACCACATGCCGATTCCCGCGCAGACGAGGCAAAAGGCGTGCATCGTTTTAGGGCCGAAACGCCGGGTAAAAGGCGTCATGGCAAGGGCCGCTGCAAAGGCGACAAAATTGTAAAAGCCGCCAATCTGACCATTAATCAACCCGGCTTCGCGAAAACCCGCCGTTGTCTGGTCGGTAGAGCCAAACAGGGTCATAGAGAGCGACAGCACGATATATTGCCAGTAACAAAACATGGCGTACCACTGGAAAAGCATCACAAACGCCAGTTGCTTCATCGTCAGCGGCATGTCGCGGATGGCATCGGCAATTTCCCGGAACGTATGCCCCCAGCCGGCGGGCATGGCTTTGATGCGCGCAATTTCTTCTTCCGACAAGGGCGTCTCTTTCGTCGTCCGAACCGTCCAATAGATGGATGAAATCGAAAAAATTGCGCCGATCACGAAGGCAGCAATCGTGATATGCGGAATGTGCTGCGCATTGACGGCGTCTTTGTTCATGCCCAGCACTACCAGGATCGTGGGCGTCAGATAGGATAAGGTCTGCCCCAGCCCGGTAAACGCACTTTGGGTCAAAAATCCCTCCGAATGCTGGGATTCATCCAGTTTGTCGCTTACAAATGCCCGGTACGGCTCCATCGTGATGTTGTTCGCTGCGTCCAGTATCCACAACAAACTGGCAGCCACCCACAGTGTCGGACTGAACGGCATAAATAACAGCCCAAGACTCGCCAACACGGCGCCAATCAGAAAGTACGGCGTGCGCCGCCCCAGCCGACTGGTCGTTTTATCGCTCAGCGCGCCGATGATCGGCTGCACGATCAGGCCCGTCATCGGGCCGGCCAGCCACAACAAGGGCAGGCTCGCCTCGTCGGCGCCCAAATATTTGTAAATGGGACTCATGTTGCTTTGCTGTAAACCAAAGCTGTACTGAATGCCGAAAAAACCGACATTCATGTTGATAATCTGCCAGAAAGAAAGACGCGGTTTGGACATAAGCGAAATTAATTTCGGATTTCGGATTTCGGATTTCGGATTTCGGATTTCGGATTGGGGATTTCGGATTGGTTCGATTTTGGGTTATTTTCTTACTATTTAAGGAAATGTACCACAGTTAAATCAATCCCCAATCCGAAATCCCCAATCTGAAATCCTTTGTTATTTTTGTTTTTTCACCATGGTTAAAATGGTCGCGATGGCAACTGTTTCTCCGGTTTCATCATAGACGTCCACCAGCCATTTGACGATGCCGCGGGGAATGGCGGCCACGCCTTCTTTGGCAGGATCGAATTCCTGTTCTATTTTTTCTTTTACCGTGAGGCGTACCCCGATCGTCATGCCGGGATATACCGGTTTCACAAAACGGCATTCATCAAGGCCGTAATTGAGGAGTACGGGGCCTTTGCGCGCGTCCACGAAGAGGCCGGCGGCTTTTGAAAGCACGAAATAACCGTGGGCCACCCGCCCGGTGAAGGGTGTTCCCTCCAGCGAGGTAGCGTCCATGTGGGCGTAGAAATTATCGCCGCTGACATTGGCAAAATTGTGGATATCTGTTTCGCTGACCGTGTGTTTGGCAGTCACCAGCGTTTCGCCCACGGCAAGTTCTTCGAAGTATTTTTGGAACGGGTGCACGGGCGTGCTAAACTGTTCGGCGCCCGGTTGGTACTGCCGCGCAACCCGGGTGATATCCGTCGGCGTGCCTTGTATTGCCGTGCGCTGCATGTAGTGAAAGACGCCGCGCATACCGCCCATTTCTTCGCCGCCGCCGGCATGTCCCGGACCGCCGTGCACCAGCAGGGGCAGGGGCGAACCGTGACCGGTGCTTTCGGGCGCGGAATCGCGGTGGAGCATCAGAATCCGGCCGTGCCAGGCAGCGGCGTTTAGTATATAGTCGCGCTGGATATTTTGGTCGTAGGTACAGATCGTGCTGACCAGCGATCCTTTCCCGAGTTGGGCGATTTCGATGGCTTCCTGTAAATTTTTATACGGCATAAGGGTGCTGACCGGCCCGAAGCACTCCGTTTCATGTGAAATTTGCTCGCGCAGCGGATGGTCGTTGCGCAGGAGCATTGGCGGCAGGAACGCGCCCTGCCGGCGATCGGCGCCCAACACCTCGAATGCTTCCGGATCGCCGCATACAATCGGCGTTTTTTGGGCGAGTTGTCCGAGTTTTTCCCGGACACGTTCGAGTTGCAGGCGATTGATAAGCGCGCCCATGCGCACGCCTTCGACGGCGGGGTCGCCCACGGTAGTCTGCCCAAGCGCTTTGACCAGCGCTTTTTGCACGTCTTCGATCAGTTTTTCCGGGACGAGAATCCGGCGAACGGCCGTACATTTTTGTCCGGCTTTGGTCGTTATTTCCCGGCGCACCTCTTTGATGAACAGGTCGAACTCCGGCGTGCCGGGCACGGCGTCTTCGCCTAGAATAGCGGCATTCAGGGAATCGGCTTCCATCGTGAACGGCACGGCGTGCTGCAGGACGGCCGGGTGCGCGCGCAACATTTTGCCTGTCTGGGACGAACCGGTGAACGTCACCACGTCCTGGCACATCACGGAATCGAGGATGCCGCGGCCTTGTCCGACGAGCAGTTGCAGCGCGCCCGCAGGCAGGATATCGCTGGCGATAATATCCCGGAACATCGCCTCGGTGAGGAAGGAGGTTTGTTCGCTGGATTTCACCACGGCGGGCATACCCGCCAGGAGGTTCACGGCGATTTTTTCCAGCATGCCCCAAATCGGAAAATTAAACGCATTGATATGCACGGCCACCCCCTGCTTCGGCGTGAGGATATGGTGTCCGATAAAGCCGCCGGTTTTAGAGGCCTTCACCGATTCGCCCTCCAGGTAAAAAGGCTCGTCCGGAAAGCGGCGGCGCAGGCTGCTGTAGGCGAAGAGATTGCCGATGCCGCCCTCAATATCCACCCAGGAGTCGGCTTTGGTCGCGCCGGTCAGGTGGCTGACGGCATAGTATCGGTCTTTCCGTTCCAGGAGGTAGAGGGCGAGCGCTTTGAGCATGCGCCCCCGTTCGTGGAAGCTCATGGCGCGCAGCGTCGGCCCGCCCGTCCGGCGGCCGTAATCGAGCACGGCGGCATAGTCCAAGCCGGCATCTGAGGCCGTAGAAATCACGGCGCCGGTATAAGCATTGAACTGGGGTACGCCGTCGCCGTCGCCTGCGATCCATTTGCCGAGAATGTAATTTTCGAGTTTTGTCATATTTTGTACGGGCAACATGGTTTGCGTTTCAGGCAGTCTAATTTCCGCACAAAAGCCGGCGGAGCGATTCGAACCAGGTGGTTCCGAGCAGCGCTTTCACGCGGTTAAAATCCTGGCAACCTGCGTCGCGGCGGTCGGCGGAAAAATACGCGCTGCCGCGGTAATACAGGATTTCCGTATTATCGGGTTGCAGTTCGAGCGCCTTTGACCAAGTTGCGATGGCCGCGTCGTATTGTTCCTGTTCGGCCAGCGCGGCGCCTTCGTCTGTGAGCAGCATCGCCTTGTCAAAGTTATCGTTGGCGGTTGCGCAGCCCGGGTCGGGGGATTTAAACAGCACCCGGAGCGGGTAGGTGGCATTCACGGGTGCGCCGTCGTAGCGGGCGGGCGTCCAAAGCCCGGCGGAGCGATTGGCGAAGCGAATGGCCTCGAATTCGTAATCCAGTCCGAGTTTGTTGTAGTCCAGGGTATTTTCGACCGACACGCTGCCGTCTTTGCGGATCAGCAGCGCCATTTCGATGACGCCGGCGCGGCAGGAGGTGCGGTGTTTGGCGGGATAGTTCAGGGTATTGATGACGAAGGTAGCCAGGCTGTCGGGGCCGCCGGCGAATTCGGGCGACTGTTCCAGTACCGTGTGCACTGTATCGCCGGAGGGCGCTACGAGGTAAGGCGGCGCTTCTTCGAGTCGGAACCGGATGGGGATTACCGAGCGCATGCGCACCGCCTGGCCGGCGTTCATGGCCGGTTTCCAGCGCAGGCCGATTGAGTCCAGCGCCTGCAAAACGCGCAGGGCTTCTTCGCCGCACCCGGCGCCAATGTCTTTCAGGATGCGGAGTTGGTTCATCCGGCCGTTTTGTTCCACGATAAAACCGGCCACCACCGTGCCCTGGATACTTTGGCTTCGGGCCGATTCCGGATAGCGGATATTTTGCGCCAGCAGTTGCATCAGGTACGATTCGGCGCAGCGCCGCACGCTGTCTGGCGTCCAGCCCTCGTGTTCCTCCTGTCGGCATGGAGAAAAAAGCGGGTAAGGCAACACCTCCGCAACCTCATAGATCGTAGTGTCCGCCTTGGTATTTTGCGCCGGCAGGCTATTCAGAAAAAAAAGACAGAGGGCGAATATGCCGCCGCTCAAAACAAGAAATCGCATCATGGCTGTATAATAAGGTGTCCGGGTTGTGGCAAAGATACCATATACCTTGGAGCACGTGATCAAAATTTTCCACTGCCGGGATTTTTGGACCGGTTTTTGTTCTGTGCCGATTCAAGCTTCTGACGGCGCGGATTTCCTTCCAAAAAAAAATCCTGCCGCAGAAGAGGCAGGATTTATTATTTTAGTTCTTTCCGTTTTGTTTTTTTGTCTTGGAGTTCGTGTCAGGCAATACTTACTGTGCCATTTTGAATCTTAATTGTAACTGTGGTGCGCATAAGCGAGCGATTTAAAAGATGAACAGGACAGGAGCGTGCTTCAAATGACTGATTTTGAGGAGTCTTTCAAATGATTCTCTACAGTTGCAAAAAAATCGTTTTGTTTTGTGCTTTGATATGTGCGAATCTATTACCTTTGTCGCTTTATAATCCTTCCCCACATACAACGATCCCGTTGTAATCCCATGTGCATTCCGAGAGGAATGGAGGTCAGTCGGTTCGGCTGACCTTTTTTATTTTTTTTCTATCATCCAGATTCTTTCCGCTGTGCTGTCAGCGCAGCAGCAAGCTGTTTTCTCGAAACAGCTTGCTGCAAACGGGCGCTGAGCGGTTGAAATCCCATGAACATATCCAAAGCAGCAGGCGTTTCTCCTTTGAGCCCATCCGGCTGCTTTACGTGGCAAAAGTGCGGCGCAGAACCGGCGGAAAAAATTACTTTTTTTTACACTTGTGAATTATTTTTTTAAATTTATAATATTTGTTTTTACTTAAAAAAATTTATAAACAAGATTTTATATTTTTTAAATAAAAATAATATATTCAATTTGTGAGTTTTTACAAAAGTGGATCGTTTAAAATGCCCTGAAATTCAGATTTTCGCGGGCGTTTTGGACCAGCCGAATGCATTGTAGTTAATAACCTTTTACACATGAAAAATCTGCTGATTATCGGCGCCGGACGCTCTGCCACCGTGCTCATCAATTATATCTTAGAGCAGGCGCGCCGGCATAATTTTTTTATCACGGTAGCGGACGCCGACCTGGAAGTCGCCGCCAAAAAAGTGGGCGATCACCCCAACGGACGGGCGATCTGGCTGGACGCCTCCAAGCCGAACGACCGCCGGGAGGTCATCCAACGGCACGACGTGGTGGTGTCGCTCCTGCCGCCGCAGATGCACCTGGAAGTGGCGCAAGACTGCATCGTCCTCGGCAAACACCTGGTGACGGCCAGTTACGTCTCGAAGCAGGTATTCCGACTGGGCGACGAAGCCCGGCAGCGCGCGCTGGTGTTTATGAATGAACTGGGGCTCGACCCCGGCATTGACCACATGAGCGCGATGCAGCGCATCCACCATATTAAAGAACAAGGCGGGCAAATCACCGCATTTTATTCTTACACCGGCGGGTTGGTGGCGCCTGAGAGCGACGACAATCCCTGGCACTATAAATTTTCCTGGAACCCGCGCAATGTCGTGCTGGCCGGACAAGGCACCGCGCAGTTCCTGGAAGCGGGCAAACTCAAATACATTCCTTACCGCCGGCTCTTCCGGCAATACAGCCTGGTGGACATCCCCGGGATGGGCCAGTGGGAAGTGTACGCCAACCGCGATTCGCTGCTCTATAAAGAGGCTTACGGCCTGCAGGACATTCAAACGCTGTTCCGCGGAACAATCCGACACCGCGGTTTCTGCGATGCCTGGAACGCGCTGGTGCGGATTGGTCTGACGGACGCCACGTTTCCCATTGTGGACTCGGATAAACTGACCTACCACGATCTCATGGAGGCTTTTTTGGGCATCAGCCAGCACACCGGCTCCGTCAAAGACCGCATTGCCAAACTCCTCGAGACAGATCCGGAAGGCGAGGTGATGCAAAAGCTCGAGTGGCTGGGACTGTTTAGCAAAAAACGCATTCAGGTGAAAGACGGCACGCCCGCCCTGATTCTGGAGGCGCTCTTGCTGGAAAAATGGGCTTTGCGCCAGCAGGATAAAGACATGGTGATTATGCAGCATGTTTTTGAATACGAAATTCAGGGAAAGAAACGCAAACTGACCTCCACGCTCATCATGAAAGGCAACGACGGCGTGGACACGGCCATGTCCAAACTCGTCGGCCTGCCGCTCGGTATTTTTGTCAAATTATTGCTGCTCGGGAAGGTATCGCCTACCGGCGTCCGCATACCGACCATGCCGGAGGTGTACGAGCCGGTGATGGCCGAATTGGCGGAGTACGGCGTGCAATTCATCGAGGAAGAAACCGACATCGCATGACGATCCTGCTCGTTGCCGCCACCGAATTTGAAATTTTGCCGATGCTGCGCCGGTTGGAAACGCGTCCGGGCTTGCCCGTGCAGGCGCTGGTCACCGGCGTGGGTCTGGTAGCCACCACCTGGGCGCTGACGCGCACCCTGGAACGGCAGCGACCAGATCTGGTGCTGAACGCCGGGATCGCCGGCGCTTACGACCGCCAATTGGAATTGGGCGCGGTGGTGCACGTCGTGTCCGAACAATTTGGCGATCTGGGCGCGGAAGAGGCCGATGGCGCCTTATCGGACGTATTCGATCTTGGCCTCACGGCGCGCAGCGCCCCGCCGTTCATCAACGGTCGCCTGGAAAATCCGGGCGCTGCCCTGTCCGGTTTTCTGCCGAATGTCCACGGCCTGACCGTCCACAAAGCGCATGGCGCGGCGGATTCCATTGAGGCTGTGAGAAAAAAATATCCGACTGCGCAGGTAGAGAGCCTGGAAGGCGGCGCCGTATTTTACGCCTGCCTCCTGGCCGGCGTGCCTTTTTTGGAAATTCGCGCCATCAGCAATTACGTGGAACCGCGCAACCGGGCGGCCTGGCAAATTCCCCTGGCCATTGAACGGCTGAACGAGGCCATTGCAGGCGCCGTGGAGGCGCTCACGGAAAAATGACCCATCGGCGAAATCAACCTCGCTATAACACACCCGAATAATTTATGGACAAAGAATGGTTTTCCTCTTGGTTTGACTCCCCGTACTACCACATTTTATACAAACGTCACGACGAAGCGGACGCCAAAGCGGCGCTCGACGGCCTGCTGAAAGCGCTGAATCTGGCGCCGGGCAGCCGGATACTGGATTTGGCCTGCGGGAAGGGGCGGCATGCCCGGTATCTCGCAGAACAGGGTTTTGAGGTCACGGGGCTGGATATTTCAGAATCGAGCATCACCTTTGCCCGCCATTTTGAATTTGACCGCCTGTCTTTTTATCAGCACGATATGCGCCGGCCGTTTCGCATCCAGTATTTCGACGCGGTGGTGAATTTTTTTACCAGCTTTGGTTATTTTGACAACGACGCCGATCACCTGCAGACCTTATCGAACGTGGCGCGGAATTTAAAGCCCGGCGGTTTGTTCCTGCTGGATTTTTTCAACGCTGCCTGGGTGCGGCATCACCTGGTGCGGGCGGAGCAAAAAGAAATAGACGGGATTGTGTTTCGGATTAACAAGACCCTCCGCGGGCCTTTTGTTTATAAAAAGGTAAGTTTTGAAACTGGCGGGCGGCGCTTCGTATTCCGAGAGCGGGTGCGCATGTTTTCGCTTCCGGAGCTCAGCAAGTTGTTTCGTCAGGCCGGTCTGGAAGTCAAATCCGCTTATGGCGGCTATGATTTGTCGCCCTTCGAAGAAATACACTCCAAGCGCCTGATCCTGCTGGCGGAAAAAGCCACTTAAAATAAAAGTAACTGGTTAGCAGGATGCTGTCTGGCCCAAAAAGTCCCATTTTCCGCCATACTTTGCGTTTTTTTTTGACCATAGCGCTGCTATGACCTGCAAAAAATCGCTTCGTCTGGCGAAAAATGGATCCTTTTTTGGCTCAGACGCAACCTGCTAACCAGTTACAAATAAAAAAAATACATTGGAATCACTGGATCAAACCGTTTTTTATTGGATCAACACCGGCTGGAGCAGTCCGGTGCTGGACGCCTTTTTGCCCTGGCTGCGGGAAAAGTGGTTTTGGGCGCCGCTGTACC